>CASFAN010000116.1 GCA_949292715.1 uncultured Eubacteriales bacterium | reverse complement strand
TTACACCTTTTCGAAAAAGCGGTTTTCGTCGAGCAAGGCGCGAATCGGTCTGCCCGAGCCGAGGGCAAGCATAACTTTGACTATCGTCATTTCAAAGCTCATGTCGTATGCGAAAATGCACTTTTCTTCCATGCCGAGCATTCCCGCATACACGTTTGCGTCGCTGTCCACGGGAGCGAGTATCGTTTCTATATTACAGGAACGGCAATAATCGAGAAAAGTGAGGAAGTTGGTATCCCAACCCGACGTACACACCGTACCACTGTGATAAAGCTGAATTATAACCGCTTTGGGTTTCAGTTCGCCGAAGCGATAGAATGAAAAATCGAGCAGTGCCCGGGCGCGTATCACAACGATATCGTTGCATGGCCAGCCTCCGACAAACGGCGCGGGCGCGTTGTTTTTCAGTTCGTCAACGGCAGGATTGCCCGATTGATCGTTATAAACGAATTTGCCGTCCGACACTTCCCCGAAATGCACGTCGCCGATACTGTGAAATTTTCCGCTGAGCTGATCCGCTTCGGTCAGTCGGCTTGCCAGATGAATTTTACAGTGTTCTCCCGGATTACGGAAAGATACGAACACCCCTTTTATTGCCTCTTTTTCGATAAAAGTAACTGCCGCCGCAAAATTATCGAGTCCGTTGCTGCGCTCGTCGTCAAGCGGATAAAGCGCGCTTACAAGCACGAGCGGAACGGATATATCCGCAAATATCTGCGCAAAGTAATTTGCGGTAAAACAAAGCGTATCGGTGCCGTGCGTGACGATTATACCGTCGCATGAAGAAACATCTATATTCCTCACGCTATCCGCCATTTTTTCTATATCCGCCGTCTGAATGTTTTCGCTGAGGATACTGACGGGATAATGTTCTTCGAATGTAACGGCGCCTCCGCAAACGGTTTTGTATTTGTTTATAAGTAATGCCGAACTTCCGCCGTCGAGATCGACGGTTTTATTATCGGACGACGAACCTATCGTTCCGCCCGTGAAGATCACGCATATCTTGCAGTGTTTCAAATTCTGCCTCCGTATTATCTGAATTTAAGCACGCAATCGCGGCAGTCGCATTTTTTGGGACAGTTTTCACCCGAAGCGCAGGTAACTTCGGGTATACGCCCGCGCGTGGCTATTTCGGAAAGCACTCCCGCGACATACCCTTTGAAAAAGCTGCAATCCGTCGGGCTTTTCCCGCTCGCGTCGTGCCTTTTCGTTTCGAAATTATTTGTAATCGTAATAGTGTTTTCGGTCGGATCGTAACCGAGTTTTCCCCAACCGACTGATGAATCGAAAGAACACCACTCATAGATACGGTCGCGCGTTTCTTCGAGATCTATGTATGTATCGATATATTTGTTGAAAGTGTGTCCGAAATTTTCTCCGCAACGCAATCCCGCGTCGAAAAATATTTTATCGGTCTGCTCCTGCGTAAGTCCCGCGCCTTTTACCGATTCGGCAAAACTGTCGAAAATACCGTTTATCGTATCGACCCGGAAAGAGATATTGGGCGCGTTGTCCGAATTTATCATACAGCCTGTCTTCGTATTCACGAGAAACATTTTGATTATATATTTCTCGTTGTCGCGGATATTCTCCTCGAGTTTGGAAATAACGCTCCGAAGATTCTGATTGGTTTTCGCGCGTTCGCTTCTTCTGATAAGCTCAGCAAAATTCTCTATTATCTCATCCTCGTTTATGCTCGCGCAAGAAACCTTGCCGTCATCGTAGTCAATGATAGCCATTATTTATCCCCCTTGTTTAAGTTGTTTTTTATTTTATTTTCCGTTTCGAAAAGTATGTTCTGCAATTCGGAAATATAATTCTGCATGTGATGTGAAAAATTATCTCCTCGTACCGAAAATTCCTCGGCGCGCGCCGCTATTTTTTCGTAATCCGCACGAGTTGCGTACTTGTCCAGATAAAACTTCTGCAAGTCTTTGTATGCGGAAACAATGTCTTTCGCATAATTGCGTATCCTGTCTCTGAGTTCCTTGTTCGGGCGGTCAAGCACTTTTATTTTCGCGCAAAGATTAAATACAAGCGAACCTATGGTTTCGCAATTATTGTTAATGTCGTTAAGAACTACTTCGTCCTTGACATCGTTTGTCTTTCCCGCGACAGCTATATTAACGAACTGTTCGTACCGATCGCGGTTTGTGACGTTAAGCAGTTTTTCGCTCAGATCGATTATGTCTTTCCACACTTCTATGTTAAACTCGATTCTGTGTGCGGAAACCATACCTTTTGAAGCGTGTTTAAGATTTTCCCTGTTCGTAAGATAGCTTATTACAATGGTAACAAGGCTGACTATTACGGCAACAAGGGATATCACCCATTCCATATCCATCGGTTATTTCTCCTTTGCAAGCAAGACTTTCATTTAATATACTTTTTGTCTTCTTCGGAAAATCCGTTTTCGTCACAGACAAATCTTTCGGCGCGAACGGTAAGCCCGTATTTATTTCTCAGTTCCGCGATCTCGCTCATCATAGGCGACGCGTGATGACGGTCGAGCGCTGTCTGATCCTTCCACGAATCGATCAGCAGTACGGTTTCGGAATTGTCGAGAGGCATGAAATATTCGTAACGCTCGTTGCCTTCTTCGGCGCGTATTCTTTCAACGATACCTCGTTCCGTCATTTCACGCGCGAACTTCAATGCACTGCCGTGTTTACCCGTGTAATAAATATTAACAGTAATACTCATAATTCTATACCCGATTAAAAATATCGCAGAAAAAGACTGCGGCATCCGTAATTGACTTTACCATAACATACCAACTACGACAATCGCGACGACAACCGCGGCGACAAGCGAAAGCAAAGAAACGATAACCGTCACGACGCAATAGCCGCGCTCTTCCTGATTACGCAAACCTATAAATCCGCATACCATAAGGATGAACTGCGCCAAAAAACTTTCTATAAACATAATAGCGGCAAAAATAAACAGTATTACCATTCCTATTACCGCAATAATGCCGGCGCCCACGTTCTGATAGGCTATGTCGCTGTTGTTGTTCAGCAGCCATAACGCGCCGAGAAAAGCGGCTACGCCGAGCGCGATTCCGAGAATATGAAGAAAGGCATAAAATACTCGTTTACCCTTCTCCGCACCCGCAACGCGTCCTATGTGAGATAGAAATTTCATTAACGTATGCATAAAGTTACCCTTAAACTTATTTTAATGAAATTATTATACCAAAAAGACAATATGTTGTCAACATCAGAGCGGGATAATCATTAATTCAATCAAATGAGAAACAAAAGCATTTTATAATCTCAACATACCGAAAAGCAACAAACAAAAGGTAAAATTTTTACATACTTACTTGCGACAAAATACGCGCCCGACGTTTGACAAAAATGCGCATATTATATATAATTGTTATGTCCGCGGAGAACGCGGGCGCGCTGACTGCGGAATGCGGTATCGCAAACGCTTGTTTTTAAGTTTTATTTTATTAATAATTAATATTCCGCGGTTATAATATTAAAAAATATTCGGCATATTGTCGGCATATCGCCGCTTATGTATATCAGGGCACGGGAGAGTTATGGAAAAGTATCGCATCGGACTTGACGTGGGGTCGACCACTATAAAAACGGCAGTTCTCGACAAGGAAGGAAACCTTCTTTATTCAAGCTATGACAGACATTATTCGGACATAAAATCGACGATATGCACGGTGCTTTCGCGTGCAATAACAAATTACGACCGCTTTGCGCTTGCCGTAACGGGCAGCGGCGGTATTTCCGTTTCCAACTGGCTGGGCATTCCGTTTATTCAGGAAGTCATTGCGGGAATCGAATCGATAAAAAAATACATACCGCAGACCGACGTTGCGATCGAGCTTGGCGGTGAGGACGCAAAGATCACCTATCTCAAGGGCGGCGTAGAACAGCGTATGAACGGAACGTGCGCGGGAGGTACGGGCGCTTTCATCGACCAGATGGCAAGTCTTATCGGCACGGACGCGACGGGTCTCAACGAATATGCAAAGGGATACAAAACGATATACCCCATCGCTTCGCGTTGCGGCGTGTTCGCAAAATCGGACATACAGCCGCTTATCAACGACGGCGCGGCAAAAGAAGATATCGCAGCAAGCGTGTTCCAGTCCGTAGTCAATCAGACAATATCCGGTCTTGCATGCGGCAAACCCATAAAAGGTCACGTCGCTTTCCTCGGAGGACCGCTTCATTTCCTCAGCGAGCTCGGCAAACGTTTCGTAGAAACTCTTAATCCCGAAGAAGCGCTCTTCCCCGAAAACGCTCAGGTATTCAACGCTATGGGCGCGGCGCTCAGTGCGGAAAAAGTCTTCACCGCGCAGGAAATAGCCGCGGATCTCGATAAGCTCAAACACATGGAAAGCCACGAAGTCCAAAGACTTCAGCCTTTGTTTTCCTCCCCCGCCGAACTCGAAGCATTCCGCGCGCGCCACGCAAAGACGGTCATTCCGTTTGCGGATATAAAACAGCACGTCGGACCGTGCTATCTCGGCGTGGACGCAGGTTCGACGACCACGAAAGCCGCGCTTATAAACAAAGACGGCGCGCTCCTTTACTCATGGTACGGTTCCAACGGAGGCGATCCGCTTAAAACCGTTTCAGCCATACTCAAAGAAATTTACGAACTTATGCCCGAAGGCGCGTACATAGGGCGTTCGTGCGTTACGGGTTACGGTGAAAACCTCATTAAAAACGCGCTCAGACTCGACCGCGGCGAAATCGAAACGATGGCGCACCAGACTGCTTCAAACGTCATACTGCCCGGAGTACAGTTTATCCTCGATATCGGCGGTCAGGACATGAAGTGCATGAAGATTAAAGACGGCGTTATAACCGACGTGCTTCTTAACGAAGCCTGCTCGTCGGGTTGCGGCAGTTTCATAGAAACTTTCGCCGCCGCGCTCGGACTTACCGCCGAACAGTTCGCGAAAAAAGGTCTGGAATCCAAAGCTCCCGTAGACCTCGGTTCGCGCTGTACCGTCTTTATGAACAGTCGCGTCAAACAGGCGCAGAAAGAAGGCGCAAGCGTCGGAGATATCTCCGCGGGACTTGCCTATTCCGTAGTTAAAAACGCGCTTTTCAAAGTCATCAAAATGCGCGACTTCTCGGAAATGGGAGAAAAAGTCATCGTTCAGGGCGGCACGTTCCTCAACGAATCGGTGCTTCGCGCGTTCGAAATAATCAGCGGCAGAGACGTAGTCCGCCCCGCACAGGCAGGACTTATGGGCGCTTACGGCTGCGCCATAATCAGCCGTAACACGCATGTCGGCGACGAGAGATCGACCATTATCGGTAAAGACGAACTCGGCGAATTTTCTTACGTAAAAACCACGCGCCGTTGCGGAAAGTGCGGTAACAACTGTCTGCTTACCGTAACCGACTTCTCGGACGGAAGAAGGTTTATTACGAACAACCGTTGCGAAAGGGGCGCGGAAGACGAAAAAGTGCATGTGGAAAAACCCGAACGTCTTCCCAATCTTTACGATTACAAATACAAGCGTACGTTTGCGCATTATAAACCGCTTCCCGCGGATAAAGCTCCGCGCGGCGTTGTCGGTATTCCCCGCGCGCTCAATATGTATGAGAATTATCCGTTCTGGTTCACCTTCTTCACGAACCTCGGCTACCGCGTGGTATTGTCGCCGCGTTCGACGCGCGCCATATACGACATGGGTATCGATACCATGCCGAGCGAATCGGTATGCTATCCCGCAAAACTCGTACACGGGCATATTACGGCGCTTGTAAAGCAAGGAATCAAATTCATATTCTATCCCGGCATGCCCTACGAACAGATAGAAGATCCGACTGCGGACAACCATTACAACTGCCCGGTAGTCGCCACCTATCCCGACGTCATTCGCAACAATATGGGCGAGATTTTCGGCAAGGACGTTACGTTCAAATGCCCGTTCCTCCCTATCGCGACGCCCAAGCGTATGTACGAAAGACTGTGCGAGGAATTCCCCGACATTAAGAAAAAGGAAATCAAAAACGCCGTAAAAGCGGCATATGCCGAAGACGCGGCTTTCAAAAACGATATACGCCGAATGGGCGAAGAAACCGTAAAGCTGCTCGACGAAAGCGGCAAATGCGGTATCGTGCTCGCGGGAAGACCTTACCACCTCGATCCCGAAGTAAACCACGGCATTCCCGAAATGATAAACTCCTACGGTTTTGCGGTGCTTACCGAAGACAGCGTTTCGCATCTGAAAAAGGTAAAACACCCTATCCGCGTTCTCGATCAGTGGATGTATCATTCGCGCCTGTATTCTGCCGCCAACTTCGTCAGAGAGAAAGACAATCTCGAACTCGTGCAGCTCAACTCGTTCGGCTGCGGCTGCGACGCGGTCACAACAGACCAGGTTCAGGAACTTATGCTCGCCGCCAACAAGCTGTACACCGTTCTTAAAATTGACGAAGTGAACAACCTCGGTGCGGCGCGTATCCGTATCCGCTCGCTGATGGCGGTCATGGAAGAGCGCAGAGAAAAGAACATCGTTCACACCGAACCGCAGGATTATAAGTGGTTCAAAGAATTCACTAAAGAGATGAAAGAGGACGGTTACACGATAATCGCGCCCAATCTCTCGCCTTTCCATATGCGTTTCTATAAACCCGCGCTCAAACCGCTCGGTTTCAACGTCGAGGTAGTCAAGGATACAAAGACGGCAATCGACGTCGGTCTTAAATATGTCAACAACGACGCGTGCTATCCTACCATAATAACTGTCGGCGGACTTATAGAAGCGTTGCAAACGGGCGAATACGACCTGAACAAGACTGCGCTTATAATAACGCAGACGGGCGGTCCCTGCCGTGCTTCTAACTATATAACTCTTATCCGCAAGGCTCTCAAAGCCGCTGGCATGGAACAGGTCCCCGTCATTTCGCTGAACTTCGTCGGACTGGAAAAGCACGAAGGCTTCCCCGTCAATCTCGGTCTTATGTTGCAGTTTATTTACTCGACGATATATGCCGACCTGACGATGCGCCTGCTCTACCGCGTCAGACCTTACGAAAAAATCAAAGGCAGCGCGAACGCGCTTTACGAAAAGTGGGCGGACATAATCGCGGAAGATCTTTCGCGCAATATTCATTCGACGTTTGCAAAGAACTGCAAACAGATGATAAAGGAGTTCGACGAACTGCCCGTACACGACATAGTAAAACCTCGCGTCGGTATTGTCGGCGAAATACTCGTCAAATACCATTTCGGCGCAAACAACCACGTCGTGGAGCTTATCGAAGCGGAAGGCGGCGAAGCGGTATGCCCCGATATGCTCGACTTCTTTATGTTCGGTTTCTATAACTCGACCGTCAAACACGATTATCTCGACGGCAAACTGTCGCACAAAGTCGTAAACGGATTCCTAATAAACGTCGTCGAACACTTCCGCAAACCGATGATAAAAGCGCTCGAAGGCACTAAATTCGGTCATCCCACGAATATACGCGTAATGGCGGCAAAAGCAAGCAAAGTCGTTTCGCTGTGCAATATCGCGGGCGAAGGCTGGTTCCTTACCGCTGAAATGCTCGATCTGTTCGACGAAGGCATAAACAATATAATCTGCATGCAGCCTTTCGCCTGCCTGCCCAACCACGTTACAGGAAAAGGCGTTATGAAGGCGCTTAAAGAGCTCAATCCTTCCGCGAATATCGTCGCGGTAGACTATGATCCGGGCGCGAGCGAAGTCAATCAGGTCAACCGTATCAAACTTATGATGTCGGTCGCTTTCCGCAATATGCGCGAAGCCGCAGCAAAGCACACCGCAAGCGCGGAAAAAATGAACAAGGATATCGATAAAAATCTTGCCGTTCTCGAAGCCGCGGCAACAGATACCGATTTCGACGGCTGCACCGCATGCAACGCCTGCAAAGCAGAAGATCACGACGATCAGAACAACTACGACAGCTGCAACGGTTGCGGAAGATAATGACAGATAACTTAAAAATAAAAAGACGGATAGCCTGAATCGCGGCATATCCGTCTTTTTATTTATAAACGCAAAAGAGAAAGGGGTATTCATTTAAGAACGCCCCTTCATTGCTTTTTCGCTTCCGTTTGCTTAATCCGCTATTTTCACCAATTTATTACCGACAAGGTCGCAACTCGTCAGATAATATGTCACGCCGTTTAAGACGAGCTTGCGGCATACTCTGCTAGAGGAGCCGTGCAAATGGCCGTAAACGACGGCTTCGGGCGCATATTCCGCAATCTTATCGGTAAATACCGTGGAAGCAAACGTACTGTTAAACGGCGGATAATGCACCATTACGAACAGTCTGTCTCCTTCCGTCATAAGTTTTTTTGCACTTTCAAGCGACATCGTAAGACGAAGTAATTCTCTGTCGTAAATGGTCTTATCTTCCGCCGCCTGAGTTTTCCCGTATTCGGGCGTCATCCACAGCCGCGAACCGCATATTACGTTGTTACCTATCTTTACGGCGTCGTTCTGAACGGCATAAGAGCCCTCGGGGAGCAACGCGCGCACCGCGCTTATGGATTTCCACCAATAGTCGTGATTGCCGCGTATAATCACTTTTTTGCCTTTAAGCGCGCTTATATAATCTATATCGCTTTTTGCGTCTTCGAGGCGCATCGCCCAC
This sequence comes from uncultured Eubacteriales bacterium, assembly GCA_949292715.1. Lineage (GTDB taxonomy): Bacteria > Bacillota > Clostridia > Christensenellales > Pumilibacteraceae > Protoclostridium. The sequence continues at coordinate 3,740 of CASFAN010000116.1, read as the reverse complement.
GAAAGGTCGCCCGAGAGCAGAACGATATCGTCATCGCCGATTTTTTCCGCCCAATCTTTTTCTATCGCTTCGAGATAGTTATCCCATACGGGTCCGAAAATATTCATGGGCTTCGGATTGTTGATAGACAGATGAAGATCGCTTATGGCATAAATACTCATAAACGTATTATAGCAGATCGGGCAAAAAAATGCAACGGTTTAATAAGTAAGATCGTCAGCTATTATTAACGGTCAGGCCGCTGCATACCGCGTCTTCCGTAAGCGAAGCCTGAGGATACTCGACACAGCCGTTTACGCAGATTATCGCGTCAAAACGCGTAAGCACTTTTACCGTAAGTTTTCTGCACGCGGACATCGTTACCGTACCGTCGTCCGCAATGCTTCCTATTGACGCACCGAAGCTGTAATCGACTTCTATCGTATAAGGAGTATCGGGAAGAACGAGCAACAGATCTATATCGTCGTTTATGACCGCGTTTGCTCTCCCGCGAGCGCCCGAAGCGTCCGTATAAAATACCGTTACGGGATAGCTGAGAGTAAGTCTTACGCGCGAACGGTTGCTGTTCGCAATGCGGGTTACGGTCTGCGAAGTGACCGTTGCTTCGCCGGCGCCGCGCGCGCTGATGAAAGTAAGCGGATATGTAGGCGGGGACGGAGTAAAACCGCTTAACGCCAACGTAAAGTCGCGTTTTGCCGTTAGAGTCGCGCCGTTAAATATTCTTTTAAGTTGTACGGCTATCCTGCCGCTGCAATTGTCGCATGACATAAAAACACCTCCGAACGTATCTGTTACATACTATTCGGAGGATATGAATTCAGTTACCGCAGGTTTCGAGCACCGCGTTTATACGCGCCGTTATTTCTTCTCTGCCCGCGCCGGTCAGTGCGCTTATGGCAATTACGTTGTCCGCGCCTATCCTGAGCGCCGTCGCTATCGCGCGTTTTGCGCGGTCTGCCTGCGCCCTCGACAGTTTGTCCGCTTTGGTAGCAATCACCGTAAACGGCTTGCCCGTATCGTAAAGATAACTTATCATCTGCCTGTCAGCCTCGCTCGGTTCGTGACGAATATCGACGAGCGCAAGCGTATGTACGAGTTTTTCGGTTACACTGAAATATCCGTCCGTCAGCCTGCTCCACTTTTCTATTTCGCTTTTGGACGCTCTGGCATAACCGTACCCCGGGAGATCGACGAGTACGAATCTCCCGCCGTCTATGTCAAACAGATTGAGTAGTCGCGTTCTTCCCGGAGTAGCGGAAGTCTTTGCAAGTTTTTTGCGGCATGTCAGCATATTTATAAACGACGACTTGCCCACGTTAGATCTGCCCGCGACGCATATTTCGGGGCACTCGTAAGCCTTGCTTTCTCTTTCGTATACCGACAAATCGGCTATTGATTTTATAAAAGTTCCCGTCATTTTATAAGTGCGGCGTCAAAGACCTGTCCGATCGTTTCCACAGGTATTATAGTCATATTCTGTCTGACCTCTTCGGGAATATCCTCGAGATCTTTAAGATTTGCTTTCGGTATAAGCAGACGCTTTTTACCGAGTCTGAGCGCAGCAAGCGATTTCTCTTTCAGTCCGCCTATCGCAAGCACTCTGCCGCGCAAAGTTATCTCGCCCGTCATTGCTATGTCGTGAGCGACTTTTCTTCCCGACAGCGCGCTCGCAATCGCTGTCGCAATCGTCACGCCCGCGCTCGGTCCGTCCTTCGGCACCGCGCCCTCGGGAACGTGAACGTGAATATCGCAATCGGTAAAAGAAGAATGAGGAACGCCGAGTTCGTCCGCGTGCGCGCGCACGAGCGTAAGCGCGGTCTGCGCGGATTCTTTCATGACGTCGCCGAGATTACCCGTCAGTTTGATTTCGCCTTTGCCGCCCCCGAGTACCGCGACTTCCACTTCGAGCGAAGTACCGCCGACGCTTGTCCATGCAAGTCCCGTGACAACCCCGACCTCATCCGCCGACGTACATTCGTCCTCTGAAAACTTTTCTTTTCCGAGATATTCCGAAACGTTTTTCTCCGTTATGCGGAAGATACGTTTCGTCGAACCCTCTACGATAGCCACGGCTATTTTGCGGATTACGGAGCCTATTTCGCGTTGAAGATTGCGCACTCCGCTTTCGCGGGTGTAGCGCATTATTATGCGGAGCAGCGCCTCGTCCGTAAACGAAACTTTTTTCTGCTGCACTCCGTTAGCATCGCACTCCCTGGGCACGAGATAATTTTTCGCTATCTGTAATTTTTCGTTATAAGTATAGCCGCCGAGCTCGATCACTTCCATTCTGTCAAGAAGAGGCGGATCGATTGTTTCCACGGAGTTTGCCGTCGTAACGAACATTACCTTGGAAAGGTCGTATGGCATGTCGAGATAATGATCCTTGAATCTGTCGTTCTGATTCGCATCGAGTACTTCGAGCAATGCGCTCGAAGGATCGCCGCGGAAATCGGACGACATTTTGTCTATTTCATCGAGCAGGAATACGGGATCGCTCACGCCTGCCGTTGCTATTCCGTCGATTATTCTGCCCGGCATGGAGCCTATATACGTGCGGCGATGTCCGCGTATTTCCGCTTCGTCGCGCACTCCGCCGAGAGAAACGCTCACGAATTTACGCTTTGCCGCGCGAGCTATCGAACGGACTACGGAAGTTTTACCTACGCCCGGAGGTCCGACAAAACAAAGCACGGGCGCTTTCATGTCCTTTTTGAGCGCTCTCGCCGCAAGATACTCTATTATGCGTTTCTTTATCTTTTCCAGACCGTAATGATCTTCGTCAAGCACTTTGCGCGCGAAAGAAACGTCGATATCTTCCCCGTCGCACTTATTCCACGGGAGATCGAGTATAAGCTCCACATACCCGCGCGACACCGCGCTTTCGGGAGACGTAGGCGCCATTTTACTCATTTTGTTTATCTCTTTAAGCGCTTTTTCCTTTGCGTATTCAGGCATATCCTTATCTGCCACGCGCTCTCTGAAATCGTCGAGTTCGCTTTCGTCATCACCGAGTTCGCCGTGCAAAACTTTTATCTGTTCGCGCAGATAATATTCGCGGTGACTCTTTTCCATATTACCGCGCACCTTGTTTTCAATCTCTTTCTGAAGCGCGGCTATACTGCAATAACGTTCGATATGCTCGTATATGTCTTCGAGCTGGCTGTATTGCGAGCGCATCGAAAGCAGTTCCTGTCTCTCCGCGGGATCGGGATAAAATACCGTCGACATTTCGCCGATAAAATTATCCGTATCCGTCAACGAAGGCTCTTTATCGAACAACTTGGGCGAAAGATGCATTGCGCGGAGCAGCGCCGAACGCAACGTGTTTTTCACGGCAATGAGCATTACCTCGTCGTCGTTTTTAATTTCAAATTCGTTAAGCGTGACAAGAAACACAGGCGCGGAGGATATTACTTTTCTTACCGTCATGCGTTTTTTGCCCGTGGCAATTATGCTGAGCCCGCCTTTTGAATTGCGGATCAGCTGTTTAATGCTTGCAAGCGTTCCCACCTGCTCGGTCTGATCTGCGGACACGCCGGAAGGAGCGAACGTAAAAAACACTTCGCTGTCGGACTCTACCGCTTTCATCAGCGAATTTACGGAACTGCTCTTGTTTATATTAAAAGAACACATATGTCCCGGAAAAACGACCGCGTTTTCCGTTGCGACAAGTATATACGTTTTCTCGGGTTCGGGCATGTGTAATTCGTAATTTTCGATTATTTTCTCATCCATATCGG
>CASFAN010000115.1 GCA_949292715.1 uncultured Eubacteriales bacterium | reverse complement strand
ACCTTGTTCAGTTTTACGGCGACTTTTCCCGCAATCTGCCCTATTAACACGGGGGCGGGGTCTTCGGAGGGGTTAGCGTCGCCTTTCGTATAAAACTTGTCGCCTTCTATCCTCACTATTCTGTGCGTTACCGAAAATCTTTCGTTTGCGGGGAAATACGTTATCACGTCACCCACCGCGTATGAATCGGAATTTTTAATTATAATCGCGTCGCCCTCTTCTATCGCCCCGCTCATAGACGGCGAAGCTATAACCAGCATAGAATACCCGAATACAGAAGGTATTTCGGATTTTTTCACGAACCTGTCGTATGCAAGCACGCCGGCCGTTATCGCCAAAACAGCTACAAGAAGTATCAATATTCCATGCCTCACAGCGGAAAAAATCCTGCCGTGTGATTTTTTGTTTTCGCTTGCATCGCCCGTTTTTATCGGAGTATTTGCTTCTGTCATCTCGGTTCACCTTAAATTTGCTCTGCGGTTATAAAAATTCCGTACTTGTATTTTCTTCCTTCCGTCCGCTTCGGTATTCGGCGCGCCCGTCTTTTTCGGGCGCGCACGAAAGTTTTGTTTTTTTTACCGCGCTCGGTTACCTCTCAAACTGCGATACCTGCATAGCAAGTTCAAACCTGATCTCCGTGCAAACCTCATTTATCGTCCAGTCTCCGTAAGCGGTGTACCCGGCGTCGTTTGCGCGACGACCGAGAATCGTGTCGAGTTCGTTAACGGTTATACCGGTAAAGGTTTCCGTTCCTTCAAACGCCCACGCCCAGACGAGTTCGTAAGTTGTTTCGGCCAATACGTCGCCTGCATTTTTTAATCCGACAACGGGATCGGAATGAAATGTTGCGGCAACTGCATGAAGAGTTGTGTTTTCCGCACCGGTTACGACAACGCCGTTCTTCTTAAGCGTCCATTTAACGGGATTATACACGATCTCTTCTCCGCCTGTTTTCTGCACTTTAAGCACGATGTCATGCTCCGGAGTTATTCCCATTGCAATCAACGCTTTAACTTCCGCCTGTCCTTTAATCTTAAAGGTCATGGAGCCTGTCGTTCCGGGAGCAATCACTTTATAATCGCCGCTTGCTTTTACGGTAAGACCGTCGGTGTCTGCGGTTGCCTTGCTTGCTACGCCGTCAAACTTATAGTTTTTGCCAAAAAGGTTGCCGCCGTCTATTTCTATGGTATACCCCCATTTGGCAACCTGTGCCGTACCCGTTCCGCCGTTACTCGTTACGAACTTGGCGAAGGTGTCCCCCCCCAAAGCACAAAATTGCGATTAAAGCAAGCAATAAGGCTGCGATAACCGCGGTCTTCCTGTTGTTCTTCCTTTCGGATTTCTGTTGTGTCATATCTGACGTCCTCCATAAAATTTTTTCTGCTTCAACCGGCTTATAGCCTGTTTGTTCATTTTTCGCCCATCCGCTCGGGTTAAGTGCCGTTATTAAAGATTTTCGGAATAAAAAAAGGTTGCAACCTAGTATCCGTAACGATACTATATTGCAACCGGGCGTACTTTTTAACCAAACGAAGGTTCGCTTCCCCGCGGTCTTCCGCAAGACGACACGTCGTTTGTAACAAAGTTCCTTGGCTTTGCGTCACCGCCTCACGACGGTTTTGCCGACAAGTATTCATTTATTCTGAAAGAAAGTTTACAAGCGATTTGTACCGCTCCGCCTCTCGTTCGGCAAATTATATAATACACGCCGCAAACCTCCCTGTCAAGCATTTTTAAACATTTTTCATAAATTGCATTCTCGGAGTGTTTCAAAAACTTTTTGAGCAGGAGCTCGGAAACTCTTACGCACCCCGTCCGCGCTAACGGCGCCGTATCCGAAATCTATTATGCCCTTTTTCTTTTTTCGTTTCATTCTCTTTGCCTAACGCTCGTCAATATAATCATAAGGCTCGACCGAAAAGCCGTAAACGATTTGCAATATATTTTAAAATTCGCATAAAAAACGACGGCAGACCGCATTTTACCGCAGTTGCCGCCCTTTTTTAATAATTATTATCCTCTTCTGCGAGCAAGCGTTATAACAGCCGCAGCAAGAAAACCGAAACCGATAATTCCGCCGCCGACGCTCGACTTGCACCCGTTAGCCGGCGAGTTTTCCGCACCGCTGTCGGAAGGCTCGATATAATCGGGATCGCTTGCACCGCAATCCGCGCAAACGCCGTTTTTATAGTTATGCTTGCCGGTTGCGGGGACAATCGTGCGATCCTTTACCTCTCCGCAATATTCGCAGATATTCAACTTTCTGCCGATTTTAACGCATGTAGCGTCGGTAAGAACTACCTCGTCGAACTTGTGAGCGCCCGCAATTTCGGGAAGAATTTCAACGTTGAACTCGCCCTTGCAAACCTTGCAAACGTCTTTATCCACACCCGCAACGCAGGTTGCGTCGATATGAACGTGCTCGAGTTCGTGAGCTTTGAGCGCGGTCTTTTCAAGATAAACCGTCTTTTTACAGTCCGCGCATGTATAGACCTTGCCGCCCGCTACCGTGCAGGTAGCGTCTAAAGCTCTTATATCGCCTTCATTCGGCGTTGCATGCGTATGGAACGCCGCTGAAATATTGCCTATGGCAACATATTTTTGCGAAGAGAATTTGAGTTTTACCTTAGTTACGCCCTGCGGCAGCTCTATAAATCCGTTCTCGTCGGCAACAATCTCGGTATCGCCCGCCACCGCCGAAACGACTAAATCTTTGATATCGCCGTTATAACAAGTAAGCGCGACGGCAAGAGTTCTTTTAAGAGCCGTAATTTCTTTGCCGATTGCATAAGCAGGCGTTTCGGTCGTTCCGTCAAGGCAGAGTTTATACGCCGAGCCTGTATCGGTCAATGGGTTGCCGACGAAACCGTTATCGGCGGAAAGCCCGTAAATGCCCGCATTGCCGCTAAACGACCAGTCGCTTGAAACGTACTCGGCGTTACCGTCGAACGCGCCGTTATTTAAAATGTTTTCGCCGAAAACCGTTTGCGGCTTAACAAGATTCAAATTGGAATTGTATTGCTTCCCATCTGCGTCGGTTATCGTGATATTTCTGTAATACGTTACAAATAAATAATACGACGGACCGTAAAACATAAATTCATCATTGCCTTTGGCTGTAAAAGTATACGTTTTATTAGTCCAGCCGTAAGGAATATCGCTCGCCTTTATGCTGATTTTTTCGGCACCGTTATGATAAAGAAGTACGGCGTTAAGATAATCGTCCCCCGCAAAGCGGTAGTCGAAACCGAGCGTATACGTCTTGCCCGCGGTAAGCCCTGCGGGAACGTATTTAATAAAACCTCTTTGTCCGACGGTGTCGTCGAAAACGCCGTTACCCGCCGCAAAAACGCCCGTGCCGTCGGGTTGCACGGCAACGTTCGCATTAGTACCGAGCGTGTAGCCCGAAGTGTACGCGCCCGAGAACGAGCCGTTTGCTATGTACTGCATAGTATCTCCGTCGTCAAGGCAAACAATCGAGAGTTCGTCAATCAGGTATCTTGCGTTTGCGGTTATCGCCACCCCGTGAGAAGCACCGCCCGCAACGCCTTTTACGTCAACGCTGCAAGTCAGCCATTCGGTAGCCGAACCGTTTATTACGTCAATATAATACATGCGCGCACCCGCAAGCGTCATATAATCGAAACGAATACTGAGCGTGTTCTTGCTTCCGATTTTTATATGTTTGTATTTAAAAGAAAACCTGTAAGTTTTATCGGGCGATAAAGCCAAAAAATTGGTTTTGAACACCTCGCCGTCGTTGATTTGCAGCGACGCGCCGTCGCCATCGGACGAATCGGGCGAAATATTTGCCGCGGTAAGCGTTTTCATTCCGATTATACCCGCTTTTGAACCGTCGATATTGCTTATATCGTCGGTTGCTCCGTCGGCAAGTTTGCCTATGCTTTGCAATCTGTACGAAACCGTATTCGAATAGACGGTCGCAGTCCGCACCGCCATATCGTCAAGGTAAAAATCGCCCTTGCCTTTAAACTCGACCATAGGCACGATTTTCACAGCCGATTTCGACGCGGTAAAGAAAAATTCGACTTTCGTCCAGTCGGAAACGCTGCCCGTAATTTCGCTCAAAATTTTCGCACCGTCGCTACCCGCGATTTGCGCGCCGTTTTTATCGAGTTCGGTAACCGAAAAGGAAATCGCGTTTTCCTCGGCTTGTTCGCAAACGGTTTTTACATACGCCGTAACGGCATAGGTTTGCTCCGCGGCTATTTCAATCGCATAAGGATATGCGGTAACCGAGCCGTTTTGCGTTTTTTTGCCTACGTACAACGCATTGCCCGTTTTTCCGTTTGCAGTAGCACCGAAAATAACGTTTTTATCTTCGGTAACTTTTCCGCGCTGATTGCCCTGCTCGTCAAGCGTACCCGAAATATAATATTGCCAATGGTTGAGCGCTTCATTTTCGGACGAAACGTCTATCTCTACGGCATCGCCAAAAGCGGTCGGCACGGCAACCTCGGTCGCTGCGAACACGCCGAAAACCTGACCGAACGAAACGGCAGCAACAAGACACGCCGCAAGAATTCCGAATTTTCTGATTTTTTTCATTCCTACTCCTTTCGATTTGAGGGAGTCCCCCGTTTTTTGTTTTAGACACCGATATTATACAACCGTTCGGCAAAAAATTCTTGTCTTATTATAAATAAAAACTGCTTTTTCATAAACTTTTTACCCGTAACCGCCTTTTATCAATGTTTTGCTTTATATTTTTTTAACCGCGTGATTTTTAAAAACCGCGCTTTGGCAAGGCAAACCCCGACCGATATTTTATAAAAAAACACTTTTTTCAGCAAATAAGACAAGATTATTTCGCTTTAAGATTGTATAATAATGTATCATAACCTCGTAATCGGCGCAGGCACTGAAACAACCGAAGCCGAAAGGAGTAAAAAAATGAAAAGAACGATAGCGTGCGTTTTCGCCCTTTTAATGTCCTTGTTACTGGCGTTTTCGGCATGTACTCAAGGTGCAAATTCTTCGCCGAACGATAACCCCGACAGCACGATAAACTCGCCGTCCTCGGGCAACAGCGAAAAACCCGACGACAAGCCAGACGAAGAACCCGACGTTTTAGACGGCTACGAAAAGTCCTGTGCCATTACCGAGTTTCCGTCCGACGATTTAGAGAAAGTCAACCTTAAACCGACGTTCGATATTTCCGACTGCATATTCGATGCAAGCGAAGTGATTATTCCCTATCAGCTTTTCGGAGACGGAATGTGTTTGCAAAGAGATGCCGTAAACAAAATTTGGGGCACGATAGAAAACCTTGAGGGCAACGAGCATATTGCGGCAAAATTCCGCGGTAAAGTTTATTACGGCACGGTAGAAAACGATAATTGGGAAATTTACCTGCCATTTATGACCGCAGGCGGACCGTTTGAACTCACTTTAATTTGCGACTGGGGCGTAAAAACCATAAAAGACGTTTACGTCGGCGAGGTTTATATGCTCAGCGGACAAAGCAATATGGAATGGAAAGTCGAATGGAGCGGCGAAGTGCTTGCCGATTTATATGCAAGCGAAGCCGAATGTAAAAACGATAATATCAGACTGCTTTCGCTTGCCACCAAATTCCACGAGCAGCCGACAAAAACGCTCGAACAACCGCCCGTATGGAACGGTGCGAACGTTTCGTCTATAAAGAATTTCTCCGCCGTGGGCTATATCTTCGGCAAAGAAATGCAGAAAAAACTGGACTGTCCCGTCGGGCTTATAGTAAACGCAATCGGCGGAACGATAATCGAATCGTGGATGGACGAAGAGGCGTATACCGAATACGAAAAGATTTGCGATACCGCTTGCGACGAAAGCCTTATATGGAAAAAACACAGCCAAAGTTTTAACGGTGTCGTTTACCCGCTCGAGGGGTACAACATAAGGGGCGTGTGCTGGTATCAGGGCGAATCTAACATTTACGGCGCGGAAAAGAACCACGACAAAGCGTTGAAAGCACTCGTTTCTTGTTTCAGAAGATTTTTCAATAACCCGCAACTGACTTTCAGCATGGCGGAACTTGCAAGGTTCGTGGAAGATCCCGTAGGCTACAGCATAATCAACGAAAAAATAACCGTCGTGGCAAGAGAAGACAAACTCGTTTGCAACGCGATAAACCTCGATCAGGGCGACTGGAGCGACATTCACCCCAAGGACAAACGCACCATCGCCACCCGCCTTGCGAGCGAAACGCTAAGGAACTTCTTCGGCAAAGACGAAAACGCCGCGCCCAAAGTAAAATCCTGCAAGGTTGTTTCCGATAAAGAAATTCAGCTTACAATGAACGAAAAAGTTGTTTTAAAGAACGGTTCGAGCGGCTTTGAAGTGCTGACCGCGGAGGGGTACTCGCTTAAATGCAACGTTACGATAAACGACAACGTAATCACCGTTACGTCCGGCGTGCCGTTCAGCGGCATAAGATACGGCTATAATTTTGAAAAAACCGCCGAAAACGTAGAGGACCTTTCGAGAACGATAACCGTTTACGACGAACAAGGTCTGCCCTGCGATATGTTTATGATCAATTTTTAAACGTATATTAAACCTAAAAAACCGTCGCTCAATTCGGGCGGCGGTTTTTTCGTCAAAAAGAGTAAAATCACCGCATAACCGCGAATCAGACGTTTTTGTATGCGGTAAATTTATTAAAACCGAAAGACAATCACCTAAAAACAGCGTCTTTGCCGACGTTGAGGAATGCGGTACGTTTATTAAAACCGAAAGACAATCACCCTCACATCCGTATAAACTCTTTACCTGATGTCAGGAGCATCGATTTTTACGTTTTGCTTTACGTTTTTTTACAATCTCCCGCTTTCGGCAGCGTTATTTCAAAAACCGCGCCGTTTCGGTTATATGCTTTGATCTCGCCGCCGTGGGATTTTACTATTTCGCTCGCAAGCGCAAGTCCTATACCGGTGTTGCCCTTTTTGCCCGTGTAAAACCTTTCGAAAATATGCGGTAAATCGACTTTGTCAATGCCGTCTCCGTCATCGGAAACGGCGATATAAACTTTGGCGTTCACGACGGCGCAACGGACGAACACCGTCGTTTTGCAGAATTTGAAAGCGTTGGATACAAGGTTGGAAACGGCTTTGCGCATTTGCCTTTCGTCGCACAAAATCCCCGCTTCGTCGCAAAGCTCCTTTTTCAGTTGCTTTCCCGCGTTTTCAAAAGCAGGCGCAAACGAATTCGCCACGCTGTTTATTATTTCGGTCGCGTCGACTTCGGTTAGCTCGGGTTTTGCCTGTGCGGAATCTATTTTCGACAACGCGAGCAACTCTTCTATAAGCTCTGTCATTCTGTCGCTCTCTTCAAGGATAACGCACGCGGATTCCTTTACGGGCAGAACCCCCGTTTGTATTCCTTCCGCATAGCCCTGAATCGCCATAAGCGGCGTTTTGAGTTCATGCGAAGCGTTTTGAAAAAAAGACTGCCTGATTTCCTGCGCAGACTCGATTGTTTTGCCGAGTTTCAGCCCTATAACGCATATCACGGCGCCGACGATTATAACGGTACAGCAAAACATTCCGTTAAGCCATCTGACGTAGTTTAATATCGCTTTTATATCTACATACAAAACATACTCGTATTTTTCCGAGAGGTCTTCGTCGGACGCATATACCGCCAGAACTATGTTGCGATTTTCGTCTTTTATTCCGTAAAACTTACCGCGTACGACATTGTTTTCGGCACAAAACAATAAAATTGCCTTTTCCGATTCGGTAAGATAAATCAAGTCTTCGTTCGTCTGACCGATTTCGAGATATGCCACGCTCGAACTCAAAAAGTTTATACCCGACTTTTCGTCCTGCGGATCGTACTCTTTTTTTTCGTGTTCGATTGCTTTTCTTGCCTGAACTTCAAGATTTTTCGGAATCGCAACGTTTACGACGACAAGGAGCGCGCAGAGTATGAGGATAACCGAACATAAACATGTCAGAACTATTTTCAGTTTGATTTTCGTCATTTATCTTTCCCCGTCGCTCTTAGTCTGTACCCATACCTCCACACCGTTTCTATCGTAACCATACTTTCGGCGGCGGCAAGTTTTTTTCTTATTCTTCTTACGGTTTCGTCTATGGCGCGCGTTTCGACGTCCTCGTTAAATCCCCAGATCTTATCAAGAAGGCCGTCGCGCGAGTGTGTGTTCTGCGGCTCTTCCATCATAAACGCGAGCATGTTCATTTCGGTTTTCGTCAACGGAACGACTGTTTCGCCCGCCAGAACGGAATGTTCGTTTTCGGAATACGTCAGATCGGCATACTTTTTCGCTCTCTTCTTTCCCACAAAGAGTACATTTCATTCATGATTTCTTCATATCTCACAAATCCTTTTGATATGCAGCATTCAAAAATTTTATCAATCAATCGGTCTTTCCTTTCGTAATACGCATTCTTTTGCCAATACACGTTCTGCATGATCGCCACATCGCTCCGCCCCTTCTTTATTCCGTCTATCATGCATAGTACGTCTCTGTCTCTTTCGCTCTCTTCTATCTCTTCCAATATCGCATATACGGCTTTTACTCCTTCCGTTATTTCAAAAATTTGTTTCCTGTTTCCGATATAAAACGCCGCCGTCTTTTCGCCCGCCTTTGCTGCCTCTATTACGAACGGGTATCTCTTCACTATTTCTTCCACGTCCGCTTTCGTCATAATAATTTCTCATTCCTGTAAATTCGACATTATCATAACATATATTTTTCCGCATAAATTCCCAACTTTTTACGGAATTACCTTTTCTTTCCATTTCCCCTCTCCGTGAAAAAAGCGTGCAAAATCCTTTTCGCACGCTTTTTCATAATTATAAATAATTAAGTTTTTAATGTCAATTGATACGGCGCTAAAAAATTGTTTTCGCACCACTATACCCAAGAACTTCGTTATACCTTTATAACCGGTACAGGGAATATATATGACATCAACTACGCGCCTATCCTGCTCCGGGCCAGGCTTTCTTTCGACAAAGACGTGAAAACTTCCGTCATTGACAGAGGCTATACAGACTACTCGGAAAAGTATGCCCTTGCCGAAGCAGAAAAGTTTGACTATGCGCTATAAAAAACCTTTTGAAACAGCCGATTTAGTCCCAAATTGGTCCCAAATGGGGCGTTTTTAAGCCGTTTTTAGAACAAAATTAACATTCATGTCATAACAAAAATATAGAAAAAATGAGAGTTGTCTTCAAATAATGATAGCAACTCTCAAATTGGCTGTGGTGGAGAGATTTGAACTCCCGTCTGACGGAGTCAGAGGAAGACAGTTTTATTCATACTTTGCATAAATATTTGATTTTAAGCCTGTTTATGGCTCATTTTTTATATTTATGC
>CASFAN010000114.1 GCA_949292715.1 uncultured Eubacteriales bacterium | reverse complement strand
ATAGGCATGGCTACGATAAAAGCGTTCGCGTACGTTTATAAAAAACCCGTCGTAACGGTAACAACGCTCGATCTGCTCGCATATAACGCTATCGGGGCGGAAACGATCGTCGCGGTTTGCGACGCTAGTAACGGTATGCGCTATATTGCCGTATACGACGGTAAAATGCGCGAACTGCTTTCTCCCAAATGCCTTGACGAAAGCGAGCTTTCGGACTTCCTTTCGGAAATAGAAGAACCTTATTCGTTGGTATGCGAGGGAGTTACGCTGGAAAAAGCGATTTACCCCGAAAATTGCGAAAAAGCCATGATTGCCGCCGTTGAGGCAGGCGCGTCCGTTGCCCGTAGCGGAAACGAGATAGAGCCTTTATATATCCGTAAACCGCAGGCTGAACGCGATCTGGAAAAGAAAAATGCCGAGAAAAGCGAATAACGGAGATTTCGGGGCGATCTGCTCGCTTATGAGCCGATATATTATTCCGCCTTGGACGGAGGCGCAAACGAGAGCTACGCTTTCGTCGGATTGTACCGATGCGTTCGTGTGCGAGGAAAACGGTGAAACGGTAGGTTATGCTATCGTTGAAAACGTGCTTGACGAAGGTTGTCTGACTTCGATAGCAGTCAGGGAAGATAAACGCGGAAAAGGTTTCGGCAAGAAACTGCTCGAATTTGCGCTTAAAGAAAGCAAAGCCGCGTCGGTCTATCTCGAAGTTATGAAAACCAATGAACCTGCGATAGCTTTGTATAACTCATGCGGGTTTGAAAAAATCGGCGAAAGAAAAAAATATTACGGAGATATCAGCGCGGTAATAATGCGCAGGGAGTTGTCCGATAAATCTTAACGGTCTTGAAATTGAAGTCGATTACAGACGGTGCGGCGGCGTTCCGCTCGTGTTTCTTCACGGCTGGGGCGGGGATATACGTTCGTTCGGCGGAGCAATGGATTATTTTGAAAGACGCGGAAGAACGTGCCTTACATTGTCTTTTCCGCCGTTCGGACTGTCGGATATGCCGCCGAGCGACTGGAATTTGTCCGATTATTCGGCTTTGACCTTATCCTTACTTGACAAATTGTCGCTTGATAAGGTAATATTAATAGGGCACAGCTTCGGAGGCAGGGTCGCTTTGGATATAGCGGCTAACGCGCCCGGCAGAACGGAAAAGCTCGTGCTTGTCGATTCGGCGGGACTCAAACCGCGCAGAGGGCTGATTTATCGTCTGAAACGTCTGCGGTTTCGTATGGCTAAAAAACTCGGCAGACCGACGAAAAAATTTTATTCGCCCGATTATCTTGCGCTTCCGGAAAGTATGCGCGGAATATTCGGAAGAATTGTTGCGAACGATCAGACGGAAGACATTTCAAAAATAAAATGTCCGACGCTTGTTTTCTGGGGAAACCGCGACAGAGAAACGCCAATGTATATGTGCCGCAGATTCATAAAAAAATTCGGCGGCAAAGCTATAATACTCAGCGGAGGGCACTTCGCCTACGCCGAAGATCACATAAGATTCGTTACGGCGTTGGGAGGATTTGTTTAATACAGATGGACACGGTATTCGATATAATTTTCATTATTGTTTCGGCGGCGTTGCTTTCATTGTGCAGCGTTAAAATGCTGCATATGTATCAGCTTTCGTCGTATCGTTTCAAAGGCGTGCTGAGTTGGCTGAAAGCGTCGCATTACGATTATCTGCTCAGATATTTTGCGTATGCGTTTTTTGCTTCGGGCTTTACCGTATTGTTTAATCTGTGTTTTCCTCAGGAAAACATCCATTATTTTTCTTATCTGATATACGTGTTCTTCGGGCTTGTGTTTCTCGTCGTCTGTTTTTCGAAAAAGGCGAAAGTACCGCTCGCGATTACTCCGAGAATGCGTCGGCTTATAATGTTGAACACAATAGTTTGCCTCGGGCTTTCCGTGGGCGGCTGGGCGCTTTCTCTTACTCCGATGCAGGAGTGCGGATATGCGGTTCTTCCGCTTTTTATACCGCTTGCGGTCACGTTATCATATATGATAACTTATCCGTTTGAACGCGCTAACGCTCGTTCGTTTATGCGCGACGCGACCGAGGAGATAGACAGGCTGAAATCCGACGGTCTGAAAGTAGTAGGTATAACCGGAAGCTACGGAAAGACAACCGCGAAAAACATTCTTCTTGCGATGCTTTCCACTAAATACCGCGTTTGCGCCACTCCTAAAAGTTTCAATACGCCGCTCGGAATATGCCGCACGGTAAACGACGTGCTTGCCGACGACGATCGTATTTTTCTTGCGGAAATGGGCGCGCGCAGACGTGGGGACATTGCTGAACTTTGTTCCGTGGCTAAACCCGATATTGCGCTGATTACAGGCGTCGGCTGTCAGCATTATGAAACTTTCGGCTCGCTTCAGGCGATTGCGGATACGAAATACGAACTTGTGGAAGCGCTCGGCGCGAACGGTTATGCCGTATTCAACGGCGCGGACGACGGAGCAAAAAAGCTTTCCGAAAGATTCGGTGGTAATAAATCGGTAACGGGCGGAACGCCAGATAACGAGCCGAGATATTACGACGTAAAATGCGACGAAAAAGGGACGTCTTTCAAAGTATACTCCGGCGGCGCAGAAATAAAAGTTACCACTCGTCTGCTCGGAAGTCATATTCCCGCGCTTATAACGGCATGTATGGCGGTAGCCGAAAAACTGGACGTTCCTTTGTGCGCTTGCGCCCGTGCATGCGAAAAGCTCGCACCCGTCGAACATCGCCTCGAACTTATGCGTGCAGGCGAAAATACAATCATAGACGATTCATACAATTCCAATCCGGCAGGGGCGAAAATAGCGCTTGAAGTGCTTGCGCTGTTTGAGGGCAAAAAGGTTATCGTAACTCCGGGAATGGTAGAGCTCGGTGCGGAAGAAGCAGACGCTAACCGCAATTTCGGCAGACAGATCGCGGAAGTATGCGACCTCGCATTGCTTGTGGGAAGCCGCGGAAAAACGATAGCGGCGAGCGCTCTCGAAAGCGGAATGGACTCTGAAAAAATTTTGATTGTAAAAAATCTCGAAGAGGCGACCAAGAAGTTGTCCGGGATAAACGAAAAGGCGGTAATATTGTTTGAAAACGATTTGCCCGACAATTATTGATAAAGTTGCCGTCATAACGGGCGGCGCAAAAGGAATAGGCGCGGAAATTTCGCGCCTGTTTTCGCGCAAAGGATACGCAGTAGCAATCTGTTACAAAAAAAGCAAAACGCAGGCGGACGAGCTTGCCGCGGAGCTTAACGAAGCAGGCGGTAACGCCGTTGCTCTATACGCCGATCTTTTGTCCGTAAACGGCGCGGAATCGCTCAGAAACGAAGTTATGAATTTGTTCGGTAAGATATCCGTTCTCATAAATAACGCCGGGAGCTGTGAATACGGGCTTCTTGCGCAGTTTTCCGAAGCGGATATAATGCGTTCCGTGTCCGATAATCTGTTGTCCGCCATATTCGCGTCGAAAGCGTTTTACGATGATTTTGCATTCGGCAAAAACGGTTGCATAATCAATATATCGTCGGTATGGGGAATAAGCGGAGCGAGTATGGAAAGCGTATATTCTGCGGCAAAAGCGGGCGTTATAGGCTTTACGCGCGCTCTTGCGAAAGAACTTGCTCCTTGCGGCGTGAGAGTGAACGCCGTCGCGCCTGGTGCAATCGATACGGATATGCTTGCAAGATTTTCCAATGAAGAAAAATCCGAGATAGTATCCGAAATACCTGCGGGAAGATTGGGAAAGCCTGTCGATATAGCTCAGACGGTATGGTTCCTTGCGAGCGATCGCGCTTCGTATATAACGGGACAAACAATAAATGTAAGCGGGGGATATGTTTTTTAAAGCTTTATAAGTCAACAAAAAGACGGGCGCGCCGCGCCCGTCTTTTTGTTGTATTTGTTATATCATATTTTTTTATCTTTAAGGAACTGTCTGACTATTATTCCGTTATGATAATCCGCCTTTTTTGCGGCATCGTCCAAAGAGAAAGGTTCTTTCAATCCGCTTACAAACAATCCTATAGAACCGCCGAAAGTGTAGGTGAAAAGATCTTCCGCTTCTTTTTCGCTTACGTTTGTGCTGTATTCGGTAAGATCTTTTATGTATTTTTTGCGCGCATATTCGTATACCTTGCGAAGGAGATTATTCTGTACGATGTTGTCTTTTGCGATTGCACGAAGAACCCGAAGATTGCTTTTAATTATCTGAATTATATCGCGGAAAAATTTTTCATCGAAAGAGAAGAGTTTTATGTTGTCAAGATTTTCTTTAACTTGTAAGAAAATATCGTTTTCGATTCTGTCTATTACATCGTCTATGTCGCTGAAGTGATTGTAAAAAGTGCCTCTGTTCACTTCTGACTTTTTGCAAAGTTCTGCTACTGTGATTTTGTTGATCGGTTTTGTCTCGGAAAGAGAAATAAGATTCTGCTTAAATTTCATTTCCGTCTGTTCAGATCGTGTATCGCGTCTGTGCAATGCCATAATTATCTCCGAAGAAATAAATTGATAAAATATAAATACAGTTGTGTTATTAAATTATATAATATAAATGTCAGTTATGCTAACCTCAAATTATATATTGTTATTGTATAAGAAAGTAACTGAAAAGTCAAGCGAAAAAAGACATAAACAGCTAATAATATTGCAAGAATTGTGATTTTAATACATTAAACTGCTAAATTATACAAAAAATGAATAATGTAGCTTGTAGTTTTCGAAAGTAACGGTACTCGGTCGTACGGAATAAACCATAACCGTTATGCATAGTGCGAATCGATGAGCGAGGGCAGTTTGATGAGCGAGGAGAATTTTAAAGAAAGCATAAGAAAACAATAAGCCGACGCGATTGCGTCGGCTTATTGTTTTTTGTATTGAACTTTTTAGTCTTCGAAGTCGTCCCACTTATTGTATCTGCGTGTCGCAGCTTTGCGTTCTGCTTCGAGTTTTGCTCTGGCGTCTTCTTCCGCTTTCTTAGCCGCTTCTTTTTCGGCTTTAATGCGGGCTTTTTCTGCTTTTGCCGCTTCGAGCTCTTTGCGTTTTTCTTCGCTCGGGGTGAAGTCGAGAATTTCTTCGGAATAGGTATAATCTTCGTCTTCTTCCGTTTCTGCGGTTTCGCTTTCTTCAGAAGGCTGAACTTCTGCGTCGACCGTAGCTTCGTCAGCGGGCTGCTCGGGAGCGGGTTCTGTCTGTTCCGTTTCGGGCGCGTTTTCCGCAGGCTGCTCGGAAATATCTATAGCGGGAGCAGGGGAAACTTCGCTCTCTTCAATGCTTTCCGCTATGGATTTATTGTTCTGCGCCGCAAGTTCTTCAGCTTCCATCAATGCTTTCTGCATTTCGATACGGTCTTCGAATTCTTCGTCGAGCGCGTCGTATGCGTCTACATTTTCGGTTATCAGATCTTCCTGAGTGCGGAGATTATGCTGTTTGACGAGCGTAAGTTCTCTGTCGTAAGAAGCTTTTTCGCCTTTTGCGTTTTCGCCGCTGCTCTTTCTCTTTATAGCGTAGTATCTTACGAGCACGGCAACTACTGCGACGAGGATTACTACGACGAGAATTATCGTCATGTAAACGTACCAGTTATTACCGGACAAGTCGGGGCTGTCGGTCGTGGAATCGTCTTCGTCGGTTTCTTCTTCCGTGCCGCCCGTATAGTCTGCTATGCATGTGAATTTATTGTTTGCGGAATTCGTATTCGCGACCGATTCTTTGGCTTCTTCAAATTCTACGCTGTCGCTTTCGGTGACGGTTATGTCGTTCACCATAAGCGTACCTTTAGCGTACTGATTTACGCTCGAGCCTCCGATTCCCATTTCGAGAGTAATGCTGGTGCTTGTGCTTGTATTGCTTGAA
>CASFAN010000113.1 GCA_949292715.1 uncultured Eubacteriales bacterium | reverse complement strand
TCCATAAGCATTGCAAGAGTAAGTGCTCCGTTTTCATTGGTTACCTTTCCGATTTTCGGCATCGGATCGCTTTCTTCATTGACGTATCGGTCGCCGAACTGCATATCGTCTGCAAACTTCCGCGTACTTACGTGAACTTTCGTCGTCCCGTCCGGATAAGTACCGTTCCAGTCCCGTCTTGACAGATATTTTATCTTTTGTCCTGCCGTGCCCTCATACAGATTTATATCCGCATCGTCAAAGCGATTGGTGACGGCATAAGACGTCGGGCTTACCGAATACTTCGCACTCTCTTCGAGATGTAACACGCGCACTTTGGAAACATCTCCGGCTGTCGGACTGCCGTCGAAATCGATCATTCCGGACCCGCCTTTTGCCGCAAGAATATTATTAAGCGCGTCGTGCGCATTATTTCCTACGGACAGATAGTAATCCCCGGTTTCCAATATATACGTCTTCTTATCGTAAGAGTCATATGTTTTGAATTCATACTGATCCACGGCAACGGTTAATGTTTCGCTTTGACCGGCTTTGATGACATCGGTTTTCGCAAAACCTACCAGTTCGACAGAAGCTTTTTCAATTCCGAATTCTTTATCCTTGGCAGTATAAGGCTTTTGCAGATATACCTGCACAACTTCCCTGCCGTCCGTTTTGCCCGTATTCGTTACCTTAACGTCTATTTCGTACACGGTCTTTTTACCGCTTACCGTTCTGAAATCGGTTATTTCCTGAGTAAACGTAGTGTAACTCATACCGTACCCGAAAGGATAAGCGACTATATTGTCGTATTCCCAGCTGTCGGATGTCTCTTTACCTACTACGCCCTTATTCGCCGTTGCACTGCCGTTGCCGAGAATGCAATCCTCGTAACGCGTTTCGTAATAGCGATATCCGACATAAATGCCTTCCTGATATATCATATATTCGTGATGATAGTCGTTGGAATGCCCCGTCAGTTTTCCGCGTCCTTCTTCCGGCAACATTGCATAAAACTCATCCGTTTCGTCAAATATGAATCGTCCGAGATTTTCCGTCGCAGGCGCAGAAAATCCGTTATATACGAAGGTATCCGGGAGTCTTCCGCTGGGATTCGTTTCTCCCGTTATAACGTTATATATAGCGTTGAAAGACGAGTTACCGCCCATCCCGACCCACATACAGGCATCTATTTCCGGGTATTCCGATATGTGCTTCATATGCAAGGGCGTACCGCTGTTTATAAGCAGTATTATTTTATCGATAACCCCGTCATTTTTCATTTCGCCAAGTCCTTCGATAACGCTCACTTCATTTGCCGTAAGGTCGAGATAGCAATTATCGAGAAAGCCCTCATCCGAATGATTGATGCTTGTATCGTACCATGTATCGCCGTCTTCCGCCCCGGTACGAGATATTACGTATATCGCCGCATCGCCGTACTCCGATATGGATGAACCCGCCGCTTCTGTCACTTCGCTCCAAGGCTGTTCGTATACGGAGAATTCATTAAAACGCCTGTCTATCCATCTGTCGTCCGGATGACGTGTTTCTTCGGTCTTATAATAATTTGTCTTAACATGTCCGTAGTTGGAATTATAAAAATCCCTGAGCGACATATTTACGGCAAATCCGCCTTTTTCGAAAGTTTCGTTTATCCCGTCCAGTTCAGTCACGTCGCAATAAACTCTGCCGGAACCGTGTCCGTTATAAAGATAGTTATCCTCTCTGTCATCTTTGGAGCCGGTTGGTTCAAGTCCGGGAGTATGTCCCGTGCTTATTCCGAAGAAACTTATATTATGATCCGTTTCCGGAGAAAGAGGCAGAGCGGAATCATTATTCCAAAGCAAAACCGCGCCCTCGGAAGCTATCCTCTCACCAAGCTCGTAAGACGCTTTGCGCATTCCGCTGCTGTCATACTGAATTCCGTTATCCTTGTAATATTTGGACTTATAGTACTCCGTATCGGCATAAATCGAATCTTCCGGCTGAACTTTTATCGATGTGGTAATATTGAGCGCATAATTAAGCGCGCCCTCGTACTGCGACGCGAATATCTTTGCCACTCCGCTCACGACGAGCAGCAGAGCAAAGAATACCGAAAGCAATATCCACAGCCCTTTTCTTTCTATGATCCGCTGTTTTTTTTCTCCGCCGATCACTGCTTTTACGGTATAAAACGCAATTGACGACAACAAAACGACTGCCGCAATTATATCTGTCACAAACATCAACGTTTGCCACCAGAAGTCGAACAAAGTAGT
>CASFAN010000112.1 GCA_949292715.1 uncultured Eubacteriales bacterium | reverse complement strand
TCGGGGAACACATGGAAAGATTGTACACTTGGAACATTCGATGTCGAAGCGGGAACGCATACGTTCTATATTGAATTCATAAACGCGAGAGTGCCGGATCTCGATTGCTTCAAATTCAATGTGACTAATTATAAAGAAAAGATCGATCATACCGTAAACGGTGACGGAAAGTACGTTTCGGACATAAGCGATCTTGATCTTTCGGGAGTCGTGGAAAGAGCGCCTGACGAAGGAATAGTAATCGTTCAGCCGGGTTGGGCAGATATGGAAGGCCCGGACGCGCTTTGGACTTACACGAAAGGCAGTACGTTCAAGATAGTGATAGAAACAAAATCGGCATGTACGATTGAACCGGTAATAAGGATAGCCAATTTCAACGGTCATAACATGAAAGACGAAGTGAGAGGAACTTTCGGAGAAAGAGCGCTTATGCCGGCTGACGTGATAACTGAAGGTACCGAACCGAATATCTGCAAAGACTATACGCTCGGAACGTTTGACGTAGAGGCGGGAACTTACACGTTCTTTATCGAGTTTATCGGCAATTCAACGCCTAATCTCGATTGCTTTAAGTTTAACGTGACTAATTATGCGAACGCATGACCGTAAGGAGAAAAAGATGACTAAATTATCAAAAAAACTGATGATACTTATTATAACCGTTTCCGTTTGCGCAGTCATAATCGCAGGACTTATAGTCGGAAACGTTATATGCGGAAAGAATTTCAATATAATAACTTCCTATTTCAACGGACTCGGAATGGACGAAACCGCAAACGAGGCGGAAAGAGAGTTCGGTAAAAACCTGTCGGTGACGGTGGAGCAGGAAGGCGCGGTGCTGTTACAGAACAATAATAACGTTCTCCCGCTTTCTCCGTCGGAAAGCGGCAAAATAAAAGTCAATCTGTTCGGTTGGGCAAGCTGCGACGCTGGATTCATACCGCAGGGCACCGGCTCGGGAACGGGTTCGAGAGACGACATGACGACTTTTCCCGCCGCGCTCAAAGAAGTAGGCTATGAGATTAACGAAGAGCTTAACGCGGCATATAACGCACTCGGTTACGAGCGTGTGGAAGGCGGTAGTTACGTTATAGAGGCGTCCAGCGACGAAAAGTACAAAAAATTCTACGGCGTGAATGAAGCCCCCATATCTTTCTTGACGGCTGAAAGAATGGGACAGGCGAAGGAGTTTTCCGATACCGCTATTATCGTTCTCGGCCGTTTGCTCGGCGAAGGAAACGACTATTCGCATAAACAGTACAAAGCGCGCGGAGATAATGCGACAGACAGGCATCTGCTTCAGCTTTCATCCGAAGAAGAGGAGATGATAAAGCTTGTCGGAAAGAATTTCGACAAGGTAGTACTTGTGCTTAATACTTCCAATCCGCTCGAACTCGGCTTTGTCGAAGATCCCGATTACGGTATAGATTCCGTGGTTTATATGGGATACCCCGGAACTCGCGGAACCGTCGGCGTAGCCAACCTGCTTGCGGGAAAAAGCGATTTTATGGGTAGACTTTCGGATACTTATGCTTACGATCTTTCCACGAATCCTTCATTTGCCATATCGGGCAGAGAAGGCGACGGATACTATGTGGATCATGGCAGAATGTATGCGGATTATTCGGAAGACATATACGTCGGGTATAAGTGGTACGAAACGGCTTATGCGGACGGCTTCTGGGACAGCGAATATGCAAAACAGAGATGGGGAATCGAAAACGGATATGACGACGTAGTTCAGTACCCGTTCGGTTACGGAATGTCGCTTTCGAAGTTTGATTGGCAGATAAAAGAAGTACGCGTAAACGGTCAGAAAGGCACAATCGACGGCGTGAACGAGATAAAGAACAAAACGGACGTGATCGAAGTTGACGTACAGGTCACCAACAAAGGCAAAATAAAGAGCCGCGACGTCATTCAGCTTTATTACAGTGCGCCTTATACCGTTGGCGGTATCGAAAAATCAGCGGTCAATCTCGGTGCGTTTGTAAAAACTTATTCCGAAAACGCAGATGATCCTGCTCTCGCTCCCGAAGAAAGCGAAGTTTACACGATAAGCCTTCCCGTCGAGCAGATGAAATCTTATGACTGCTACGATCGTAACAACAACGGTTTCATGGGTTACGAGCTTGAAAAAGGCGAGTATTCATTATCTCTCCGCACCGATGCGCATACCGTCAAAGAAGGCTGTCCCGTGCTTAAATTCAGCGTACCCGATTCTATAAACGGCGGATTCAGATACGAAACCGATTCGGTTACGGGCAATAAGGTGGAAAACCGTTTTACGACGTACAAAAATACGGTAAGCGGCGCAGAAAGCAAGATATACGAACCGGTTATCCCGACTGCTCATTCAATAGACGGAAACGATGAGGATATAAAAATCACTTATCTTACGCGTAAAGATTTCAGCGGAACTTTCCCCGAGCGTAACGTGCGTAACGCCGGCGCGAAGCTTATAGCGGAAGATCTTTCCGCAGAAACGCCTGTAAGCTTCGATGGCGACGAGGCGCCCGTGTTCGGCGACGACATGGGACTTTGGATCGAAGATATGATGGGCGTGGAATACGACGACGAGTTGTGGGATATATTCATCAGTCAGATAGATTACGAAACCTGTGCAAAACTTATCACGAGCGGCGGATTCGGAACGATAGCCGTTCCCGTCGTGAACAAGAAAAAGACGAGCGGCTCGGACGGACCGAGCGGTTGGAACTCAAATGTACTTTCGGGTAACAATATGAAAGCGGCTAATTTCCCGAGCGATACGATAATTGCTTGCACATGGGATTGGCAGGTGGCGCGTGCGGTAGGCGCGGCGCTCGGCGCGGAAGGCGCGAAAGGCGGACTTATGGACTGGTACGGACCGGGAGCCAACCTGCACAGAACGCCGCTTGGAGGACGTAATTTCGAGTATTACAGCGAAGATCCCTATCTTTCGGGTATAATCTGCGCATATCACGTGCTTGGCGCGAAATCCGAAGGCGTGACGGCATATATCAAGCATTTTGCGGTAAATGACACCGAAACGGGACGCGGAGGAAAATATGTATGGCTGACGGAGCAGAACCTGCGAGAAAACTATTTGCTGCCGTTCGAGCTTGCCGTAAAGGTGGGCAAGTCGAATGCAATGATGAGTTCGATAAGCCGTGTAGGCTCGGTGCGTGTGTCTGCAAGTTATGCGTTGCTTACGAGCGTGCTTCGCGACGAGTGGGGATTCAGAGGTACGGTAATTACCGACTTCTTCCAGAATTCGGGAAACGCTTCGCAGCATGCTTTTCATGACGTAAACGAGTGTATAAGATCGGGCAACAGTATGTTGCTCTGGCAGGACGGCGCAGGACTTAAATGGTTCAAGGAAACGGACAGCGCGACGACGATGAAATATATTCACAAGTCGGCAAAGGATATACTTTTCACTTATACGGATACGCTCGATTATGCGATATACAGCGGAAGCGGTTCGTTTGAGGATTTCGGTTCCAACGACGTTTTCCCTTACTGGATATTCCTGCTTATAGGAATTGACGTGTTGTTTGCGGGACTTATGGCTTTCTGGATAATACTTGCATTGCGCGGTTTCCTGAAAGCGCGTAAAACCGTAGACGCAACGTAAAAAGAAAATAAACTTTTCTGAAAATTACCGCGGCATAAAAAAAGCCGCGGTAATTTTTTTGCGCATTATTTTTATCAAAACGCTATTGACAAAATTTGAAATAGTAATATAATTATTTTACCGAACGTTGAGAATTTATCGATGTTCGGCGATTGAAACAGGAGGCAAAATGAAAATAAAACAGACGGCGGGAAGGGACGCGCTCGGTGCGTTCGCTCCCGAATTTGCAAGACTGAACGACGACGTGCTTTTCGGTGAGGAGTGGAGCAGAACGGATAAGCTGTCGCTGCGCGACCGCTCGCTCGTCACGGTCGTAGCTTTGCTGGCACAGGGGCTTACCGACGAGTCGTTCGGCTATCATCTGAAAACCGCAAAAAACAACGGCATAACGCGCGTCGAGATCGCGGAAATTCTTACGCACGCGGCATTTTACGTCGGCTGGCCGAAAGCGTGGGCGGCGTTCCGCCTGGCAAAAGATATATGGACGGACGGCGCGGAGGACTGCGGCGGAATGGCGGAACACGCAAGGTCGATGATTTTTCCGATAGGCGCGCCGAACGACGGCTACGCAAAGTATTTTTCGGGTAAAAGCTATCTTGCGCCGCTGTCCGCAGAGCAGGTCGGAATATATAACGTCACATTCGAGCCGGGGTGCGTCAATAACTGGCATATCCACCGCGCGAGCGAAGGCGGCGGTCAGATACTCGTCTGCGTTGCGGGCAGAGGACTTTACGGCGAGGAAGGAAAACCCGTCAGGAAACTTTATCCCGGCGACGTCGTGAATATCCCTGTAAACGTCAGGCACTGGCACGGCGCGGCGCGCGACAGCTGGTTTTCACATCTTGCGGCGGAAGTTCCGGGAAAGGATACGGCGAACGAGTGGCTCGAACCCGTTTCGGAGAAAGATAAAGAAAATTTATAAGTTATGCGCATATTGCGCGGTCAGCGCAGATAATACGCAAAAGGAGGAACAATGAAAAAATCGCTTGTAGCTTACTTTTCGGCAAGCGGAGTAACAGCCGCGCTTGCGAAACGTCTTGCGGACGTAACCCGTTCGGACATTTACGAAATACAGCCCGAAACGCCTTATACCGCCGCCGATCTTGACTGGACGAACGCGGACAGCCGCAGCAGCAGGGAAATGAAAGACAAGGCATACCGCCCGCCGATTAAGGGAAAAGTTCCCGACGTTTCGGGTTATGACGTGATATTCGTCGGTTTCCCGATATGGTGGTATGTCGCTCCGACGATAATCAATACGTTTCTCGAAAACTGCGACGCGCGCGGTAAAACGATAGTGCCTTTTGCTACTTCGGGAAGCAGCGGAATGGGCAGAACAAACGACAGCCTGCGTCCTTCCTGTCCGAACGCCGTCCTTGCGGAAGGCAGGCGTTTCCCGTCTGACGCAGGGGTAAAAGAGCTTTCGGACTGGGCGGACAAATATCTTTGAGCGGTACGCGATATAAAAAAGTCCGCATTTGAATTAAAAATATATCTACGGAGGGTTGCCTGCATTCGGTTATGTAGGCAGCCCTTTATATAACCGCAAAAGTCAAAGAGATTCTGAAGTCGGATTTGCTCCCGTCTTTATAAAAATTCCGTTTAATTCGGAAAGGCTATAACGATACTGTATATATTAAGCAATAATTATCAGAATTTTGTTAAATATTAAAAGAATAACGTTATAATATTGTACTTTTTTTAAAAAAAGTATTTACAAAAAATGAGTCCCGTGTTATAATATGATATCTTAAAAATATAAATTAATAATATGATTTTATGCGTTTGTTTATGAGACAAAAAAACTTAACGGGCGCATCGCTGACTTTTTTCGTACGGAGGCAGAATAATGAACGATGTAGGAAAAATGAAAAAGACTCGTAAAACTTGCGGATTCGGAAGATCGGTCGCGTTATTCGCTATGTTTGCCGTTATTTTATGCGCGGCAATATTGGCGGTTTTATTCTCGACGGGATATTCGCTGAAAAATTCGCAGACGGCTATTCCCGGGGGCAACGGAATCGTTTATGCCGCCGAAAAAATCGATACCGCCGATATACCCGAAGGCACGCTTCAAAGCGTGCGCGTGGACGAAAACGCCACAAACGCTTACGGCGTCGCGGGTATATATACGTCCATGGGCAAGCAGGATCTGCTTGATTACGGCTATATTTACGTTACCGTCGACGGGCAGGAGTATCGGCTCGGGCAGGACGCGGAAGCGAAAGGCTTTACGGTGACGTTAAATAACGGCGGGAGCATCGCGCCCTCGTCGCAGAATACCTTGTCCGTTTCTTATAACGGCGGCAGTG
>CASFAN010000111.1 GCA_949292715.1 uncultured Eubacteriales bacterium | reverse complement strand
GACCGTCGATACGTCTTCTCTCAAAGAAACTTATCTGACTACGGATACCATAGATTTCAGTACAATTGTTGTAAAAGTCACTACAGGCGGCAAGACTACCATTCTCGAGCAGGATATGTGGTCGCTTTGGGAAGCGGATACCGAAATCGAAGATATTTCGGCCGTAACTTTACCCGCGGGCGAACATACGATGACTGTAAAATATCTGACGGAATTTGAAAAGGATTTCACCGTGATTGTAAATGATCCTGCTTCGGTAATAAATCCGGAGTTCGTGGAAGCGGAACGTTCTGTTTATTGGCTCGATGATAACGGTGATGAAACTTCGGGTGCTTATACGATAAAAGAAAACGTTGCGGGATACGAGTATTATGACGAAGAAGGAAGGTTAGTTCAGGGGTCCCGTATATCAAACGGAACAAGCGGCGACGGAGCATCAAGTTCGCTTAGCGGAAGTAATACGAATCAGAACGGAGATAAAGTTTATTTCAAATTCACTGTAAATGTCCCTGAAAACGGAATTTATAAATTGCTTGCTCGCGTTCAGGGTACCGGAGCATTCAAGATAACAAATAAATTTACCGTTAACATTAACGGAAAAACAGGTGAGGACGGTAAACTTGAATTTGCCGCAAGTACATCGGAAGACTATGTCCGTGCAGGCAATCAGCTCAGTAAGTACGTCGATACGGAAGGCAAAAAATATACATCTTGGCTCGGTATGTTCTGGTGGAATATGGTATGTATAGGCGATTACGAGCTTCAGCAGGGAGAAAATACTATACGCATTCGCATGCCTAATGCTTTTGAGGGCAATATCGATTATTTTGAAGTGCGTGAGAGCGATTATGTTTATGAACCGCAGCTTTTCAGTATGAGAACAGGCAGCCGTGTCGATCTCACGAGCAATGCGATTTATCTTGAAAAAGGGCAGACTCTTACCGATATTGTAAGCACATCGGAACTTCATCCTGCGAAGTACACATTGATTTACATACGTCTTGCAGACGGACAGGAGGTGCCTGTACTTGAAAGTATGCTTTCCGATATAGACTATAATAGAGTCGGAGAGCAGACCGTTACGGTAACTTGCAACGAAACAACGGCTACTTTCAAGCTTGTAATAGAAGACATCGGTTCCGATATATAATTGTAATAAATTAGAGGAGGCAAAATGAAAAAGCAATTATTGAAAAAAGTTATTCTTCTCCCTATTTTGGCACTTGTAATTATCGGCGTAATAGTAGGTAATGTTATTTGCGGAATATATTCGGACATAATAACCGGTTATCTTGTGCCTGAAAAAGTTACATACGATACAAAAAATATACAGGAAGCGCTTAACGGATCCGAGGAAGTGATTCAGCAAATAGCGGCGGAAGGCATCACGATGCTTAAAAACAACGGCACTTTACCGCTTAAAAAAAGCAATGAAGAATATAACATAAATATGTTCGGTGTAGGAGGTACCGACAGTGAAGTTAACGGGTTTTATATCTTCGGGGGAGGATCGGGTTCGGTTATAATAGAAAAGGAAAACGTTGTTTTCCCGAAAGAAGGATTGGAGAGCGCGGGCTTCAAAGTAAATCAAACGCTTTACGATTTCTTTCTCGATAATCAGGCGAACCCTTCCGTAAGTTGGTGGCAATCGAATCAGAATATACTGAATCAGGCAAAAATGTATTCGGACACCGCCGTAGTAACGATTTCGCGTTTTAACGGAGAAAATTGCGAAGACATGGCCAACACGCAAGATATTTCACGTTATTCTTTTTCACAGCCTTATAAAGCGGAGTATACGGACAATGACAAAGACGGGAGAAATTTTGTACAGCTTTCATTGAAAGAAGAAGCGATGATAGATTACTGTGCTAAGAATTTCGAAAACGTTATTGTTGTTGTAAACAGCGGCAATATTATGGAACTCGGTTATCTCGACAGAGAAGATGTCGACGCAGTGCTTTATATTCCTTTCCCCGGACAGTCCGGTGCAAAACAGATAGGTAAAATTCTTTCCGGCGAAACCAATCCGAGCGGACATCTTACGGATACTTTCATATACGATACAAAATCCGATCCTACATGGGCTAATGCGATAGCATATAATCAAAACGGAATACAGATAAATTATGCCGAAGACATCTATGTCGGATATAAGTGGTACGAAACCGCGGATTACGAAGGTTATTTCAAAGCGCAGGGCAAGGAATATAACGACGTCGTGTGGCGCCCGTTCGGTTACGGACTTTCGTATACCAAGTTTTCGTGGGAAGTAAAAAGCGTTACTTACACGCAGGGTGAAACTGCGGGATCACTTGCAAACGGCGACACGCTTGCCGGAAAGGACGCGAAAATTCAGATAGCCGTCGAAGTAAAAAACACGGGAGATCGCGCGGGGAAAGACGTTGTGCAGCTGTATAAGACCCCGCCTTATACCGAAGGCGGAATAGAGAAGGCGCACGTCAATCTGGCGGCTTTCGAAAAAACGGATATGCTTTATCCCGCGTCCGATGCGGACGAAGAACATCCGAATTCGCAGATAGTTATACTTGAAGTCGATCCTTATTATCTTGCCTCTTATGACGCTTACGACCGCAACAAAAACGGATTTGCGTGCTGGGAGCTTGAAGAAGGCGAATATCATCTGACTTTGTGCACCGACGCGCATACGGTCAAAGATTGCGCCGGCGCGGACTTCATGTTCAAAGTACCGAAAGACGGATTTATCTGGAATACCGATCCTGAGTCTACGGGTTCCGTACATAATAGGTTCACCGGTGAAAACGCAGAAGCGGGGATACCCATTGACGGAAATTCCAACGGTGAAAAGATAACGTATATGACAAGAGCGGACTTTGCGGGAACTTTTCCGACTACGCGAACGCCGAACAGAACAAGCGGGACAGATACTACGAAAGGAGCAACGTATGTGACCGATGAAGAGTATTACGCAGATGTCAAACGTCCCGAACTCGGGAGTACCGCAACGCAGCATCTATTGTTTACGCGTGAAGACGGTTCCAAAGCTACGCTTGCCGATCTGGAATATAATGCGGGTGCAAGTAAAATCATTCCTAACGAAGAGCTTATAATGAAGCTCGGGAAAGATTATGAGGCTGACGAATGGGACGAAATGCTCTCTCAGCTTACATATAAAGACATGGCAAAAATAGTCGCTATGTGTAGTCAGGGGACGCCTGCGGCAGAGAGTATCGGCAAGCCGAGAGACAGAGTGTTTGACGGACCCGCAGGGTTAACAAATGCTTATCTTGCGCCCGGAATGCAGGAAGGCGATGTTTCTGCATTTACCTGTTCGGCGCTTGTCGGTATGACTTGGAATAAGGAGCTTGCACGGCAGGAAGGCGCGGCAATGGGAAAAGAAGTTTCGCTTATAGGCATTGTCGGTATGTACGCACCTGCCGTTGATCTTCACAGACACGCATATAACGGAAGAAACTTCGAGCAGTACGGCGAAGATCCTCTGATTTGCGGTTGGATGGGCGCTAAAGTGGTTTACGGAATGCTCACTCACGGTATAACCGGTTCCGTAAAACATTTCGTGGTATCACAGCCCGGAATGAATCCCCGTGATTATAATACCTGGCTTACCGAACAAAATCTGCGCGAAAATTATCTCAGACCCTTTGAAATGGCGGTAAAAGAAGGTAAAGCAAATCACATAATGACTTCGTTTGCAAATGTCGGAGGAATTCGTTGCGCTTACAGTTATCAGCTTAATAACGGAGTGCTCAGGGAAGAATGGGGCTTCAAAGGTTCCGTAATAACCGACTGGGATGTAAGCAGTGCCTCCAAAACCACTGCGAGCCTTATCCGTTCGGGTAATGATCTTCGTTTCAGAGGCGCGGAATATTGTCTGGAGGAAGTCAGTGAAAGCAATGACGTAGATGTTTATCTGCTCAGAGTTGCCGCAAAGAACTGGTTGTATTCCTATTGCAATATGTATTATATGACAAAGACATACGATCCGAATTATACCGCAACGTATATGACGATCGAACAGCCGTTCGTGTGGTGGATACTCGTGCTTGTGATACTCGACGTCGTTCTTATCGGCGGCTCGCTGTTCCTTGCGGTTACTTGCTTTGTTTCGCTGAAAAGGAAAAAACCGAAAGCTACAGAATAATCGGTAAAAGCTATCCGAGTTAATCGGAAAACGACGGAGCGAATTCGATTTCGAATTCGCTCCGTTTTTGAAATTTAACTAAGATAAATGAATTTTTTTAAGTAGCAGATTGCAGTTCGCTGAATACGTCTTCGCTTTGTACGGGTTTTTTGAAAAGTTTACCGAAAGTTTCGTGTATGTATTCTTTGCCGTACTCTTCCGTTTTTATATCGAAACAAATTACCCGTTCGCCCGTGAACATAATTGTTATTCGTTCATATTTGGAAAAAGATTGAAAATTCATATTTTCTATTTCTTCGCTTTTGAAACAACTGAAATTGCTGTCTTCATATGTCGGTTTGTTCACCGTATCGATAATAAGCTCGTTATCCGAAACGTAAGCGCTGTATGTTCTTTTGCCCCATTGTACGAAGCCTACTCCTATTATTGCAAAAGCCGCTATACCCGCTACGTTGGCGGCTACGTTTCCCGTTTTCTGTGCTTGAGCGTCGGGTATAATTATGAAATGCTTGAATCCGTTATTTTCATTCATGACTTTGTTTATGATTGAGTCAGGATTGCTCAGATTTTTTTCTTGCTTTTTCCGCTGACTTTTCACCATGAATATGGAAATAAAAATTATTATCGCACAAAAAAAGCAGGTTGCCGCCATTATAATAAATATTATGGCTGTTTCCATGTCGTCTTGCATTAGCACCAGTCCTACTATAAGCAGTACAATAGCCGCAATACCGAAAATAACGGTAAAGCATACAGAAGGGACTATGCTGAGTTTTCTGGTTTTCATAATTTTCTCCTTTTATATGATTTTATTTTAACCGATTCGCATTACGGATCGATTATTTAACTTTCTGACAGCATTTCCGTAATTCGCTGTTTTCGTATTCGGAAGCTTTGTCCGTTGTCGGAAAGACGGTATTTAATGCCGAAGTTGCAGATATCCAAAGCCTTATTCGGCTGATCGGAATTTTCGTAAATCGTAGCTTGCCACGACAGGGTGGGGAAAGAATGTCCGCGAAGTATCTGTAAATGCTTAATCATATCCATGTCTTTACGGCATACGCCGAGAAAGTAATTTATTCGTTCTTCCGTAAGCGTATTAAGCGACGATATGCGATTGATTACGTCGTTATAGAAGAAATGCAATAAAACGTAATTCTGATCGGATTTCTTTTCCGTTTCTCCCGCTAATGTTATAAGCCTTATAATACGGTCAAAATCTGACATCTCGTATGCGTGTCTGATCTTTTTTCTTATTCGCAGAAGTTTGTCGGAGTATGTTCCGTTATATGTATTCAGATCGGTTTTTCGGTTATCTTTATTTTTATCGACGTATTCGCCGACGGCGTTCATGGTTTTTATTAATATGTTTCTGTCGATAAGGATGACGTTGTTGGATTCGGCAAGCGCTACTGCGGGAGCAGTAAAATAATTGTTCGTTACTACCCAAGCGTTGTTGCATTTATAGTACTGTTTTGCCGCGGCAATCTCCTGTACCGCGCTTAAAGATACTTTGTTTTTATAACACTTTGCCTGCGCGATTATCATTTCGTCGTCTTTCGTTAAAATAAGATCGACGCCGAAATCGCCGGTTATCCTCGTAAGGTCTACTTCGTAACCGAATTTTCCGTAAAGCGCGGCGAGGAATTTTTCGAACGTGATACCGTCCATTTTGTCCACGTCCTCGATTCGCGACGTAAGTATTCCGTCCTTGTCGTCCGATCGCTTTTTAAGCCCTCTTACGCCCAGAAATACATAAATTCCGCCGATTCCGAGCAGTACTATTCCGAAAATCACGGAAAAAGGAAACAGTACGGAGTCCTTGCCGATATGTTCGCTTATTAAAGCGGCAAGCGCGGAAAAACATAAAATTCCGAGCACGGCAAAAAGCACGCCTATGCCTATTTTTGCGGCAGGCGAAAATCTTTTCTTCTCGGTATCCGTGTTTTGCGATAAATTATTATTTTGCATTTTCTTGATTAAAATAAACGAGCCGAGTATAGACGAATAGTACGGCGATATCAAAATTTTCCGGTAGAAAGGGTTATTATAT
This sequence comes from uncultured Eubacteriales bacterium, assembly GCA_949292715.1. Classification (GTDB taxonomy): domain Bacteria; phylum Bacillota; class Clostridia; order Christensenellales; family Pumilibacteraceae; genus Protoclostridium. The sequence continues at coordinate 6,365 of CASFAN010000111.1, read as the reverse complement.
CTTACAATCAAGCCGTAAAAAATACAGCTGTTATAGAAAGAGTCGCAGCGATTGCGGAGAGATTTTCGAGGTAGAACACGCGTTCTTTCACCGAGCGTCAGCGAGGGCAGCCGCCGTCTAAGTGACCTTGCGACGGCTGAAAAACGCGCGTCTATACCCGAAAAGAATCCGCAAGCGCGGAAATAGTTTAGCGCACGCCTACGGCGAGCGTTAGCGGTGCGCAAAATATAAAGGGTTCGGGGAACCCATATTTGTCTACTTTAAGTAAAGCAGTGTAAACAAGTAATGAGCCTTACGGTTATTCAAGATCAATAGTAAGTTTTTTGGAGGGGATCGGGGGACCTTTTTTGTCTAAAAAAGGTCCCCCGAAAAAATTAATTATCTTTGCCGATATTATACACGCTTATAGCGTCGGTAATTGTTTTTTCCATTGCCTGACGTCCGTATTTGTCCACGTCGGCTTTGTTCTTCGCCTCATGGGTAAGACAGCCTGCGCCGCCTATGCAGCCGCCTACGCACGCCATACCTTCTATGAAATTGCCGTCGGGCTTGCCCGCCTGTGCTTTAAGAAGCGCGGTGCGGCATTGTTCGATACCGTCGCAGGGGACTGCTTTAAGCTCGAAATCGTTAATGCCGTGTTCTTTAAGTCCCTGAGCGACTGCATCCGAGAGTCCGCCGCTACGCGCGAATATTCTGCCGTAGTAGGAGGCGTTATCGAGCACGCCCTCTTCGAGCGTGGTGATGTCGATGTCGCGGCTGTCGAAAAGTGCCTGCAATTCCTCGAACGTAATTACGCTGTCGATGTAAGGACGGGCGTGTTCGAGCTGGAATTCCATTTTCTTCGCCGTGCAAGGTCCGATGAATACTATCTTGCATTTCGGATCGGTTTCTTTGATATACTTGGCAATAGTTGCGGCGGGGGAAAGGTTATGCGAAACGTGCTGTACCATTTTCGGGAACGACTTGTGCACATAATCCACGAACGCGGGGCAGCAGGAGCTTGTCAGGAATCCTTTTTCCGCAAGCTCTTTGCTTTCGGCATAAGCGACCATATCCGCGCCGAGCGCCGCCTCGACTGCGTGGAAGAATCCGAGCTTTTCGATACCCGTGATTACCTGTCCGAGCTTTGCGTAAGTGAAATTGCTTGCGATACTGGGCGCTACAACGGCGTATACCTTATACTTGCTGTTGTCCTCGCTCTTGTTTATCATGTCGATGACGTTGAGTATGAACGACTTGTCGGATATCGCGCCGAACGGGCACTGATAAACGCACGCGCCGCAGGATATGCACTTGTTGTTGTCGATCTTCGCTTCGCCGGTTTCCGCCATGCTGATCGCCTTGATTTTGCATGCGTTTTCGCAGGGGCGCTTGCGGTTGATTATTGCGCTGTACTGGCAAGCCTGCGCGCATCTTCCGCAGTTGATGCACTTGGATTTGTCTATATGCGCTTTATGCTGTGAGTCGAACGTTATCGCGTCTTTGGGGCAGACGTCTTCGCAACGGTGCGCAAGACAGCCGCGGCACGCGTCGGATACCTGATATCCGCTCGCCGGGCACTCGTCGCACGCAATATCGATAACTTCGATAACGTTGGGATTGGACTTATCGCCGCCCATCGCTATCTTGACGCGCTCTGAAAGAATGGCGCGTTCTTTGTAAATACAGCACCGCATAGTGGGCGTTCCGCCGGGAATGATTTCTTTCGGAATGTCGGTTACTTTTTCCAGAAGATCGCCTTTCCAGGCATGTTTTGCTACTGCACGCAGTACCTTGTATTTGAGGTGCTGCACTTTGGTATCAAATTTTCTCATATATACACCTGCTTTATAAAATGTTTTCAGATTAGTAGGGGATTAACGTCGATCGTAAGCGATCAAAAATATGTGACGTTTACTTTTTTGCCCATTTTGCCGAGGCAGTCGGACAGTTCTTCGACCAGCCGCATTTTTATGTTGAAAGTAATCGGCAGATCGGGGTTCTGATGCGCGGGATTGACTGCGCGTCCGACAAAGAAATTAACGTCGGTAGCGTCTTCGAACAGCATACGCGCTATTCTGCTTGCGCCGTCGCGTCCGCAGCTCCATTTTTCGTATTTGTCGTTGTCTTTCAGATAGTCTTTCGCGTATTCGAGTACGCGGCTGATCGTTATCACGCCCTCCGTAACGAGATCCACGCCTTCGATTTCCGCCATCGGCGGCACTTCGGGATCGAGGTATTCCAGTTTGGGTATGAGCTGTTTTTTGAGGTAATTTGCCGCGATCGTTGAGGTCGTACCGCCGCATATTATGCGCTTTCCGTCTTTTTCAAAGAATTGCGACATCATTATGTCGTTGTCTTCGCGTTTTGCGGGAGGACCGAACATGAGGTTTACAGGCATGCGCGAACGGATTTTGACGGTACATACCGTCGCGTCGTCGCCCGGCTTTCCGTCATAAAGCCTGTCGCATTCGTCGAGCAGTATTTTAGTGAGCGTTTTTGCCGTGAATCCGACGGGAATAAACGTCTTCATGAACTCGATTATGTCCGAACGTTTCCACCCGAAATTATATATGATTCCCACACCGGCATGCTCGACGCCGTCGCTCATTGCGATGAAAATATCGCCTTCTTTTAACTGTATATCCGCTTTGGTAATGCGCTTTCCGCCTATTTCCAGCCTTTCGACGGGATATTCGACGTTTTCTCCGTCGCGCAGAAGTATTACCTTCGGATTATCGTATTGTATTATCTCGGCGCGCTTGTTTTCCACTATGCGAATGATAGTGAAAGTGGAGTATGCCACGCCGCGAACCGAGCAGACGGGCAGGGTAGCCGCGATCGTTTCCACACAGTCTTCGAGTTTAAGCCCCGCGGCAATCATCGTGGAAATAATCTTGCTCGTAAGCGTTGAAAGTATACTCGCTTTAACTCCGCTTCCCAGACCGTCGGCAAGCACGATTACAAGCGAATCGTCGGTTTCCACTTTTTCGACGTGGTCGCCGCAAAGGTTTTCGCCCGCATGGTTAATGCTCAGGTAGCCGATGTCCGCACAAAGCTCATTTTTCGTCGTCATGCGCTATCGACTCCTTTAATTTCGTAAGGGCTATCTTTGTTTCCGCGGCGGTTTCGCCGAGCAGGGAAGCGATATCCTGAACGATACGCATCTGTTTTTCCACGACTTTATCCGCAATATCCACCGTCGCGCGGCTGATTTCCTCTTTCCGCGCGCGCTCTTCCGCTTCGTCGGTAACGTCGCGGATTATGGTAATAAGTATTTTGGACGATTTGTCGTGGATTATGGTAAGATCGAAATATTTGTTGTATTCGGCATAGTACCCGCGCCGCCCGCGAACCTGTTTGTGTTCGTCGAGCACTTCGAGGAAGGGCATGGGATCCATCAGCCGAACTATCTGTTCGCCGAGTATATCCGACTGAGAAGCAATGCCGAACATTTTGAGCGCGGCTTTGTTCATTTGCTGAATCTCGAGGCTTTCGTTCACGACGAGTATGCCGTTCGGCGTGTTGCTGAGTATGTTGTTTGAGAACCTCTCGGCTTTTGCCATAAGGAAAGGCAGACACATGTTTATGTCGGCTTTGCCCTGGAATACGGCTATCGCTTTTTCCCGACAGGTGTCGTAACCGCAAGTTCCGCAGTTCAGTTCGTCCGACGGTTTGAACTTGCCCGTACTGCGCAGAATTTCGCGTATCTGTTCTTCGGTAGGCATAACTTTGGTAACGCCTATCTTTTCGCGCTCTTTGTGCAGGAATGCGCTTTCGGGCTGGGGAACGTCGAAATCTTTTTTGCCTGCGTATTCGCTTATCGCCTGATAATGGCGGACGGGTGAGTTGCGGAATTTCTCCATTACGGGACCGCCTATGCAGCCGCCCGCGCAGGCGTTCATTTCAATGAAACACTTTTTGAGATTGCCCGCGGCAATGTCGTTAAGCGCGGCTTTGCAGTTTTCCGTACCGTCGACGGTAAGATATGTGTATCCGTTGTCGGGCAGATCCATTGACTTTATCACGCCGCCGACGATTGGGAAGAACCGTGCGCGGCTGTCGTCGCGTTCGTCCGAGCCGTTTTCCACGACTATTCCTTCGCGCCTGAGCATTACGGCGAGTTCGCGGAATGTAAGCACCGCGTCTACCGTACCGTTGTATGCCTCGTCTTTTTTGGAAAGACAGGGTCCGATAAATACCGTCTTGGCTTTCGGATTGCGGCGTTTTATGTCAAGACAGTGCGCCTGCATGGGGGAAACCACGGGCGCGAGATATTTAAGCAGATCGGGATAATATTTGCCGATAAGCAGGTTGACCGAGTGGCAACAGCTTGTTATAATGACTTCTCCCGTATTGCGGCTCAGCATTTTTTCGTATTCGCGCTTGACCATAGTCGCGCCGATAGCCGTTTCTTCGACGTCGGAAAAACCGAGTTTTTTAAGCGCGGCGGTAAGCGTGGTAATGCTTGCGCCTTCGAAATATGCGAGGAACGAGGGGGCGACGCTTGCAATGACGGGCGCGGTATTATCCGCGAGCATTGCGTCTACTATGTCCGTTTCGTCCACCGTTTCTTTTGCGTTCTGCGGGCATACGACATAGCATTGACCGCAAAGTATACATTCGTCATAGGCGACATGCGCCTGATTGCCCGAAAAGCGTATTGATTTGACGGGGCAGTGGCGGATGCACTTGTAGCAGTTGCGGCAGTCCGATTTTTTCAGTTTGAGAAATTCGGGCATTGTCTTTCCTCCTTATCCGAAAAGTTCAGCCAAGCTTGGGCAGAACGTCTTTTTCAAAGAACGACGTAACGGTTTCGGGGGTGACGGAGTATCTTTCGTCGCCCACAAGCACGTTAACTCCCGTCTGGCACTGTCCGAGACAGAACGTACCGGCAAGCTCGATTTTGTCTTTAAGTCCGTTGTCCGCTATCAGTTTCTGCAAACCTTCGACGACTTCCCTCGAGCCTTTGAGGTGGCAAGAGCTTCCTATACATACCGTAATTTTCATCATCATATCTACTCCTTGCAAGTAATTTCGAACAAACGGAAAACGCCGAAGCGCTCCGCGATCGTTTCGGTTTTATTCGTAATCTACGACGTTTACCCATTTGAGCAGCAGTTCGCGTTCTTCGCTTCTGCCTTTGACGGACTGAGCCGCCGCAACTATGGGTAACCATTTCTGTATATATTTCTTTTCCGTACCGCTCTTTTCGCAGAACAGATCGAGGTATTTTTCCGCGATCTCGTCTTTGCCTTCGAGCTTGAACAAAAGATATGTCTGCGCCACGTCCGCCGACGCGTTGCCTTGCGTTGCGTGCGCCCAATCGAGAATATACGGCGCGCCCGTTCCCGTAATGACTATGTTGGACGGGTTGAAATCCCCGTGACAGAGTTTTTTGTGTTTGGGCATGCTTTCGAGCGCGGTGTGCAGCTCGTAACGCGTTGTGGCGTCGAGATCCGTTGCGCATATCTTGCGATCCATTTTATCTTTGAGCTTACCGAGCAGGGGAGCGCGCTTTTCGTGTACCTGCATCTGCAAGTCTACGAAAAAGTCGAGATACTCGTCCGTCTTTCCGGGATTTTTGTCGATAAGTTCTGCAAGCGTTTTGCCTTCGACGTATTCCGAGCGGATAGCCCATTTTCCGTCTTCCACTTCAACGTCGATAAGACGGGGAATATTAAGTCCCGTTTCTTCCACGCGCGCCTGATTAAGCGCTTCGTTGAGTACGTCGGCTTTGGAATAATCGGTATCGAATACCTTAACTACGTTCTCTCCTTCGCGGTAAACTATTTTGGAAGTTCTTACCGCAATAACCTTTCTTTTAGTTTCGTTCATATCCTCTCCACAGTAATATCCTTCGATAGATATTGTACCATAAAAAACCGAGCTGTGCAAGGGTTAAACTAAAATATTTGCGGTAAATTTTATATTTTGTGCTTGTGCGGATAAACGTTTCGATTATAAAAAACAAAGGAGCCGAAAACGTGCTGTTTTCGGCTCCTTGTGTCATACGTTTATTACTTTCCGTAATATGCTCTGAGATACATTTCCTTGATCTCGCTCATCAGCGGGTAGCGGGGGTTAGCGCCCGTGCACTGATCGTCGAATGCCTGTTCGACCATAGCGTCCAGTCTGTTGAGGAAATCCTGTTCGTCGGGAACGTAATCCTTGATCGTGGGTTTGATACCGACTCTCGCTTTAAGCTCGTCGATAGCTTTGATAAGGTTTTCGACTTTGTCGGCGTCCGTCTTGCCCTTGATTCCGAGATAATCCGCGACTTCGGCATATCTTGCCATGGTGTGAGGATGATCGTACTGAGAGAAGGTACCCATTTTTGCGGGCTGTTCGCTCGAGTTGAATCTGATGACTTCGTCTATCATAAG
>CASFAN010000110.1 GCA_949292715.1 uncultured Eubacteriales bacterium | reverse complement strand
CCGACCGCGTTCTGTTCTTACGGCGGCGAAGCTCTCGATAAAAAAACTCCGCTTTTGCGCTCGATGGAAGCGCTCAACAAACAGGCGCTCAGGATTTTGCGGCTGTTCGGCAATTCCGAAGTAAAAAGGGTTTCCACGTCGGTAGGTCCCGAACAGGAATATTTCCTCATAGACAGAGAGATGTTCGATAAGCGTAAAGATCTGATATTTACGGGCAGAACGCTGTTCGGCGCAAAGGCTCCCAAGGGGCAGGAGATGGAGGACCATTATTTCGGCGCGATCAAGCCGAGAGTAGCGGCGTTCATGGAAGAACTGAACGAAGAACTGTGGAAACTCGGCGTTCTCGCCAAAACCGAGCATAACGAAGTCGCGCCCGCACAGCACGAGCTTGCGCCCATCTACACTACGACGAATATCGCCACCGATCATAACCAGCTAACTATGGAGATAATGCAGAAGGTGGCGCTTAAACACGGGCTTGTATGTCTGCTTCACGAAAAGCCTTTCGCGGGCGTCAACGGCAGCGGAAAACACAACAACTGGTCTATGGTTACGGATACGGGCGTAAACCTTTTATCGCCGGGCGAAACGCCTTACGAGAACGCGCAGTTCCTTTTGCTGCTGTGCGCGGTAATAAAGGCGGTGGACGATTATCAGGATCTCTTGCGCATATCGGTCGCAACGGCGGGCAACGACCACAGGCTCGGCGCAAACGAGGCGCCGCCCGCAGTGGTTTCGATTTTCCTCGGCGACGAGCTGACCGCGATCTTGGAAGCGATCGAGCAGGATAAACCTTACAAGGGCGTTAAAAAGACCACGCTCAAACTCGGCGTGGATATTCTCCCCGACTTTGCGCGCGATACGACGGACAGAAACAGAACTTCTCCGTTCGCCTTTACCGGAAACAAGTTTGAATTCCGTATGCTCGGTTCTTCCAACAGTATTTCCTGCGCAAACATTATGTTGAACGCCGCCGTCGCGGAATCGCTTAAAATTTATGCCGACAGGCTGGAAAACGCCGATGATTTTGAAAAAACGCTGAACGCAATGATAAGAAAAACCATAAAGGACCACAAGCGTATCCTTTTCAACGGCAACGGTTACGACGATAAATGGACAGAGGAGGCTACAAAGGTGCGCGGACTTCTTAACTACCGCACCACGCCCGACTGTATGCCGCACCTGCTCGACGAAAAGAATGTGAAAATGCTCACTTCTCACGGCGTTTTCACGATCACGGAACTGAAATCGCGCTGTGAGATCATGCTCGATAACTACTGCAAGACCGTGGTGATTGAAGCAAACACAATGTCCGATATGGCGAGAAAAGATATTCTCCCCGCCATAGAATCGTACATAAAGGAACTGTGCGAGACTGCAGCCGCCAAAAAACAGTTCGGACAGGGAACGTCGTGCGCGTTCGAGACGAAGACGGTAACGGAACTTTCCGCGCTTGCCGAGGGAATACTCAGGGAGACAGAAGAACTCGAAGCCGAGGTGGAATCGCTTAAAAAAGCGGAAAACGCGGAAAAAGAGGGCTGTCTTATCAGGGATCACGTTCTCCCGAAAATGTCCTCTTTAAGAGCGCTTGCGGATAAAGCGGAAATTCTGACCGCGGAAAAATACTGGCCGTTCCCGACTTACGGAAAACTGCTTTTCGGAGTCAGATGATTTTATGCCCTCCTAAAAAGAAGGGCGTAATCACAGTTAAATACCCGGCGGGCAAACGCTTAAAACGGTTTGCCCGCAGAGTTGTATTCAGGAGAATTTATGTGTTCCATAATGGCTTACTGCGGCGAAGGAATTTCCCGCGAGCAATTAAAGAAATATTTTGACCGAACGCTGTCGAGGGGACCCGACTGTTCAAAGATAACGGATACGGGAAACGGGCTTATGGCTTTTCACCGTCTGGCGATCATGGGACTTGGCGCAGAGGGAATGCAGCCTTTCGAGAGCGAAGACGGAATATGCATATGCAACGGCGAGATATACGGTTTTGAAAAAATCAAAAAAGACCTTATAAGTAAGGGCTATACTTTCAAGAGCGGAAGCGACTGCGAGTTGCTTTTGCCGCTTTACCGAGAGAAGGGTACGGATATGTTTAAAATTCTTGACGCGGAATTTGCCCTTGTGATTTACGACAAAAAGACCCGTTCCTACATTGCCGCGCGCGATCCGATAGGGATAAGGCCGCTGTATTACGGAAGGGACGGCAGGGGTGTTACAGTCTTTGCGAGCGAGCCGAAAAACCTTGTCGGGCTTGTCGATAAGATAATGCCCTTTCCTCCCGGACATTTCTATAAAGACGGGGAATTTTACTGCTTTGACGATATTACCGCGGTCGATAAGGTCTGTTACGACGACATCGGCACGATTTGCTCAAATATCAGGGAAAAACTTGTTAAGGGCGTTGAAAAAAGGCTGGTATCCGATGCAAAAATAGGTTTTTTACTTTCTGGCGGGCTCGATTCTTCTTTGGTTTGCGCCATCGCGCAGAAAAAATCGGCACAACCGATAAGGACGTTTGCGATAGGCATGAGCGGGGACGCAATAGACTTAAAATACGCAAAGCAGGTTGCGGATTATATCAAAAGCGAACATACCGAAGTCATTATCGATAAAAACGCCGTGCTTAATTCCCTTGAAAAGGTCATATATATTCTCGGCACTTACGATATAACCACGATCAGGGCGAGTATGGGAATGTATCTTCTCTGTAAGGCAATACATGAAAATACCGATATAAGGGTTTTGCTTACGGGTGAAGTTTCCGACGAACTTTTCGGATACAAATATACCGATTTCGCGCCCGACGCCGAGGCTTTTCAGAAAGAATCGGTAAAGAGGATAAAAGAGATACACATGTACGACGTTTTAAGGGCGGACAGATGTATCTCGGTAAATTCCCTTGAAGCGAGAGTGCCTTTCGGAGATCTGGATTTTGTAAGATACGTTATGGCGATAGATCCCGAAAAGAAAATGAACAGATACAAGAAAGGCAAATATTTGTTAAGGCATGCTTTCGAGGGCGATTATCTTCCCCGAAATATACTTTATCGGGAAAAGGCGGCGTTTTCGGACGCCGTGGGGCACTCTATGGTGGATTATCTGAAAGAATATGCCGAATCCAGATATACCGATAAAGAATACGCCGAGAAAATCAAAAAATACGACCATGCCCGGCCGTTCACGAAGGAATCCCTGCTGTACAGGGAAATTTTTGAAAAATATTATCCGGGTCAGAGCGCAATGGTGAAAGATTTCTGGATGCCGAACAAAGAGTGGGAGGGCTGTAACGTAAACGACCCGTCCGCAAGAGCGCTTTCCAATTACGGTGACAGCGGAAAATAAAGCCGAAAAACGAGGCGAGGCGGCGTTTATGCGCAAATTCGCCCTGCTTCCATCACTGTGGAGTAAAATCATGACAAAATACATATTTGTTACCGGCGGAGTGGTGTCGGGACTCGGAAAAGGAATAACGGCGGCTTCTTTAGGGCGGCTTTTGAAAGCCAGAGGGCTTAAAGTCGCGGCGCAGAAACTTGACCCGTATATTAACGTCGATCCCGGGACGATGAGCCCTTATCAGCACGGCGAGGTGTACGTTACCGAGGACGGTGCGGAAACCGACCTCGACCTCGGGCATTACGAAAGATTTATAGACGAGGATCTCAACAAATATTCCAACTTAACTACGGGCAAAGTATATTGGAACGTACTGAATAAAGAAAGGCGGGGAGAATATCTCGGTTCCACCGTTCAGGTAATACCGCACGTTACGAACGAAATCAAAGAATTTATTTACCGCGTCGGAAAACAGACGGGCGCGGACGTCGTGATCACCGAAATAGGCGGAACGATAGGCGATATAGAATCTCAGCCCTTTTTGGAAGCGGTAAGGCAGATATCTTTGGAAACAGGAAGGGAAAACAGCCTTTTTATACACGTAACTTTGGTGCCGTATATCAAAGGTTCGGACGAGCATAAATCAAAACCCACGCAGCATTCGGTCAAAGAGTTGCAGGGTATGGGGATAAATCCGAATATCATAGTTTTAAGAGCCGACCGACCCGTTGAAAAGGAAATATTCAAAAAAATTTCTCTGTTCTGCAACGTCAAACACGACTGCGTAATCGAAAACACAACCCTTTCGAACCTTTACGAAGCCCCGCTCATGCTGGAAAAGTCCGATTTTTCGGGCGTGGTATGCAGAGAGTTGGGAATAAAAGCCGAAAAACCGAATCTGAAAGAGTGGGAAGCGATGGTCAACAGCATAAACAGCAGAGAAAAAAGAGTAAAAATCGCGCTTGTGGGAAAATACGTCCGGCTTCACGACGCCTACCTTTCGGTAGCGGAAGCGCTCAGACATGCAGGGTATGTTTATAAAGCGTATATCGATATAGATTGGGTGGATTCGGAAACTCTTTCGGAAAGCAACGTCTCCGAACGGCTAAAAGACGCTGACGGCATAATAGTTCCCGGCGGTTTCGGTGGCCGCGGGATAGAAGGTATGATAACCGCCGTGAAATACGCGAGGGAAAACAACGTTCCGTTTTTCGGAATATGTCTGGGAATGCAGATTGCCGTAATAGAATTTGCGAGAAACGTTCTAAAAATCGCGGACGCCAACTCGG
>CASFAN010000109.1 GCA_949292715.1 uncultured Eubacteriales bacterium | reverse complement strand
GCATTGAGCGAATTGACATGTCCGAACATGGGAATGGACACCACTCCGTCGCAAAGCTCGCGCGTAAGACGCTTGACGCCTTTGCCTTCTCCGCCGATAACGAACGCTATCGCGCCTTTAAGGTCTGTCGAGTACAGATCGTCGCCGTCCATATCCGCGGCGTAAACCCATACCCCGCGCGTTTTCAGCTCGGCTATCGCGTCGTTGATGTTTGTAACCTTCGCCACGCGCACGTACGCGGACGCTCCGCTCGACACCTTGACGACAGTATCGTTCACGCTGACCGAACGGTGGCGCGGAATAATGACTCCGTGCACGCCCGCGCACTCGGCAACGCGCAGTACCGAACCGAGATTGTGCGGATCTTCCACTCCGTCGAGTATAACTATAAACGGCGGCTCGCCGCGCTCCTCGGCATACGCGAAAATATCGTCCAGCTCGCTGTAATCGAAGTCCGTCACTTCGGCGAGAAAGCCCTGATGCCGCGCCCTCGGCGGACACTCGCGGTCAAGCGCGGTTTTGTCGCGGAAAAATATTTTAATTCCCGCGTTTTTCGCTTCGTTAATGATACTGTTGGCGTTTGCGTCGCGCAGTCCTTCCTGCACTACCAGCCTGTCTATCGTCTGTCCCGATCTTATCGCCTCGGAAACGGCGTTTCTTCCGTATATCTTCACAGTTCTTTCACCCCGTCGTTAACGTATCTGCAAAATCTGATCGTATAACCGTTATCTGTTATCGGCTCTGACTGTTCGGCAAGCCGCCAGCCTTCCGCAAGGTCGAGATTTTCGAAAAACACCTCCGCGCCGCCTTCCGCGTCCACTTTCGTTATAAGCGCTTCCGAGCAGTAAGGCAGCATGGTGCGGTACATCATCGCCCCGCCTATAACGTACACGTCGTCTGCGGGATACTTGCGGATCTCTGTTTTGAACTCCTCCATGCTGTCCGCCATTATAAACCCGTCGGCAAGTGCGCGGGACTTATCCCCGCCCGGCCAAAGCACTATATTCGTTCTGTTTTTCAAAGGCTTTTCGTTCGGCAGGCTTATGAGCGTATTAGACCCCATAATAACAACTTTGCCGCGCGTGGTTTCGCGGAAAAACTTCATATCCGCGGGCAGAGAAAACATCAGATCGTTATTCTTGCCTATACCCCATTTTCTGTCACAATGTAAAATCGCTTTCATTTCTTATCCTTATATAGCGCGGTATGTCACACCGCCACTTCTATTTTCATTCCTTCGGGCAGATCGCTGTATTTATACCCGACCAGCTTCACGTCGTCGGGCGTGAATTTATAGAAATCCTTAACTTCCGCATTAAGCTCGAACTTCGGCGCGGCATATTGCGGATTGGCTATCAGTTGCTCCGCAATGGGTATGTGCCTGTCGTAAATATGCGCGTCGGCAATGACGTGCACAAGCTCGCCGACTTTGAGTCCGCTGACCTGCGCGAACATGTGAAGAAGTACCGCATACTGCACGACGTTCCAGTTGTTGGCTGTCACCATATCCTGCGAACGCTGATTGAGTATGCCGTTAAGCACGTTGCCGCTGACGTTGAATGTCATCGAATACGCGCACGGATACAGACGCATCTCGCTTAAATCGTGGTGATTGTAAATGTTCGTCATTATACGGCGGCTCTGCGGGTTGTGCGAAAGATCGTAAAGCACCCTGTCCACCTGATCGAATTCGCCTTCGGCATATTTGTGTTTAACGCCCAGCTGATACCCGTAAGCCTTGCCTATCGAACCGCTTTCGTCCGCCCAGCTGTCCCATACGTGCGAGTGAAGATCGCGGATATTATTGGACTTTTTTTGCCATATCCAAAGCAGCTCGTCCACCGCGCTTTTTATATACGAACGGCGCACCGTGATTATCGGGAATTCCTCCGAAAGGTCGTAACGGTTGACAAGACAGAATTTCTTTACCGTGTGCGCGGGGGTTCCGTCCGCCCAGCGCGGGCGTACGTCAAGCCCTTCGTCGCTGACGCCGCTCGTCAGAATTTCTTTCAGATTGTTTACGAGAATTTCGTCCGCTTTACTCATCTGTTTTCTCCATTGCCGTTTTCTGAATATATTCCAGCCGCTCGTTCTGTCCGCTGACGTACAGATACCCGATTACGGCTTCGAGCGCGGTAGCATGCATATAGTCCGCTCCCGACGCGTTTTTCGCTTTGTTGTAGGGGTGAGAATTGCGCGCCCTGTGCGCCACTGCAAGCTCGGTTTCCGTAAGCTCGTTTTCGAGCGCGCGGTACGCTTTCGCCTGCGCTTCGGCTTTGACGTAATCACGGCAGAAAGAATTCATTCTGCTCGCCTTGACGTCCATGTGTTCCACCGCATACGTCCGCACATAAAGATTATACACTCCGTCGCCCACGAAAGCCAACGTGAGCGGATTCAGTTGTACTGCCGCTTTTTCCTGCATATATGCCTATTATACCAAGTATCCGCGCAAAAAGCAAGGTAAACAAGCGGACAAATTGCCTTAACCCTCTTGAAATGCGTCGGCGCGTATGGTATAATACGGACAAGGAGGTACAATGATAAACGAAAACGCGGACAGATTCCTTGCGAGTTACAACCGCCTGGAAAGCCGTCTGAAAACCATTTACGGCGTACGCCCGACGCAGAACTTTACCGATCTCGTCAAACGTTGCAGCGATCTGAACATAACGGTCAGAAGATATTCGAGCGAACTGATAGACTACGGAAAACTGCGTAACGCCATCGTTCACCGCACAGCGGGTCAGGGCGAAAGCGTCATCGCAACCCCCTGCGACGACGTAGTAGACACGATAGAATATATAGAACAGCAGATCTGCCGTCCGCCCAAAATAACCGACGCGTTCAAAATCAAAAAAATAGTTTCGGTATTCGCGGACGAGCCTTTGCTCAGAGCCGCGGAAGAATTTGCGGAAAACCGACAGAAAACACTTATCGTTTACGACCACGGCGTTATGGTCGGAGTGATAAATTCCTATGCGCTTTACGGCATTATCGCACGAGCCGCGGCAGAAGGAGAGGACGTTACCCGCCTGTTGCACGAAAAAAAATGCGCGGACGGCGTAATCGCGGCGGAAATGGATAATTATTCGCTGATGAACAAATACGCTACGGTAGTGGACGTATTCACGGAGTTCGAAAAGCGCCGCGGACTTGTTGCCGTTATCATCACGGAGAACGGCGCAATCGGGGAAAAAGTGCTCAGCATTATAACTCCCGCCGATTTTCCGAGGATTAACCGTTTCTTGGAAAATTACAATGTCAAGCCTTTTTGATTGCCATAATTGTTGAAAAAATTTCAGAAAAGGTCTTGACAAATGAAAAATCCGTGATACAATATTTGTACAACAAACACGAACCGACGGGTGTCGGTCAGTAACGGACGAAACGTATGATCGCGAACAGGCGGCGTGGCTTACACAAGCTATCGGATAAGCAGTTCGGGGACGCGGATTCTGCAAGCGCCGTATTTGAAAAAATACGGAAGCGAAGCCTTACGGCGACGCTGAAAGCGTGCGTGAGAAACAATGCAGGATCGTGATCAGACGTTAAGAAAGTTTTGGCAAACGTAAGTTTTTCGGATGCAGACGTTCCGACGAGCGTACGATCGGGGAACGGAAAAACGGAGTTGAACCGTAAAGGCGTGTGAGTTGTGGTAAATTCAATAAGGATTGTGTATCGGCTACAAGGACAGGTACGGTGCAGCAACCCGAAGGAAAGACTGCGCATACGGTTGCGGAACGCTTAACGGCGATTCCGCGGACGTCGGAAGAAGCGTATAAGCCGTGACGGATGAAAAAATAAATCGGACGGACGTCAAGAAAATCCGATAATTAATTCATAAGCCGCGGAATAAAAAACGATTTAAGGACCTTTAAATACATTCGTGAGAAAGCATTTATTATGGTTCGGAAAACGTAAAACGGTTCTCCCCCGCCCTCGGTAATGCAAACAACGATCGATGTAAGATGGTTGCAAAAAGCAAAAGCCGCAAGCGTAAAAGCACGACGAAGGTTGCGAAGTTAAACCGAAAGGGGGATTGTGATAACCTGACCGAAGCAAACGAAAGATACGCGTGATCCGGAGTAAAAGGAAAAGAAAATTTCTTACGAATCAAAATCCGAACGAAACGAGGAGTTTCAGATGAGTGTCGGAAAGAGTAAGTACGATTCGTTCAAAGATAACTTTTCGGAATGAGCGAAAGATCGGAATTATTGAATTTATCGGTAGTAAGAGCGGCGCGTTCAGCTGAACGCGCCGCTTCGTTTATCCCTTTTATTTTGCGCACCGCTAACCTTTTTGGTTGCGGACCGCTAACGCTCGCCGTTGGCGTCCGCAATATATACCCGCGCTTGCGGAATCTTTTCGGCGCAAAGGCGTGTTTTTTTACCGCCGCAGGGTCACCTAGCGGCGGCCGCACGCTTACGCCGGCTAAAAAGAACACGCCTTATCATCCGAAAATCTTTCCGCAATCGCTGCTGTCTTTGACTATGACGGCTCGTTCTTATTTTATAAGGGGTTTATCCTTATAAAATACGCACGAGTAATTGCAGAGTACGGCAAGCAGTAGATGCGAACGGATTTTGCGTGTGGCAGACATTTTCTTCGGAGCGAGCGAAGCGGAAGCGGTGGGCGCTGGGGTTTCCCGCGCCCACCCGAAAAAATGGCTGTACGCGGAAAAGACGTCGCAGATACGGGTATATATTGCGCAACACAGCAAAGGAAAAGCCGCAAAGGCTTTTCCTTTGCGGCTTTTCCTTTGCTGTGTTGCGCAATAATAGTCACTTGCAAAAAATCGGATTTGTAAGCGCATAGCCGCCGTCGGGGGAAATCACTTCGAGCACGACATAATCCCCTGTTTCGAGCGTCAAATTTTCGCTGTGCGTAAAAGCCATACCGTCAGACTCGTACGACAACGCGGGTTTGCCGTTTACAAGCACGTTCACCGTGCCTATTTCCGCATTATAAAACGTTTTGAGAGATAAAATCTTTTCGCCCGAAGCAACGGTTTCGCCGTAACTTACGCCGTCTATTTCCGCCGCTATAACCGGACCGTTTGAAAG
>CASFAN010000108.1 GCA_949292715.1 uncultured Eubacteriales bacterium | reverse complement strand
GATGCGGGCAGCCCCGTACATTATGGCAGACAAGTATTGTTTTTATTGCAATATGTCACAAAATATAAAGCTGCTGTACGAATTAAAGTAACTATAAGGCTATACGGTAGCAATGCGGTTGGATTTTCGAGGAAAAACGTGAGTTTTCGGAGCGGGCGTAGCGATAGCAGTCGCCATAAGGTGACCCTATGGCGACCCGAAAACACGCGTTTTAACCTAAAAGACAACCGATATTGCGTCTATGTGGGGCGTTAAGCCAGCAAAAAGAACAAAATTTTGCAAAAAATTTCGCTCTTTTGCGGTTAAGCTTAACGCAACATCCCTAAAGTTTTTACTAAACTTAAAAAAACTTGCATTTATGCCGCGCAGGTGGTATACTGTTACGGATATGACATTGCGTGAGTATCTTGAAAATTACGCGCCGCGCTATCGCGGGCATACGCCCGGGCACAAAGGAAGCGCGGACAGCCGCGATATAACGGAGATCCTCGACGTTTTTCCCGCAGATCTTATAACGAAAGCGGAAACGCGCGCCGCCGCGCTTTACGGCGCGAGAGCGGTAAGATTTCTTGTCGGCGGTTCTTCCGCGGGCATAAAAGCGGCTGTGCTTTCGTCGGCAAAACGCGGCATCGTTACGGACGCTTACGCGCATATCGCAGTCGACGGCGCGGCGGCGCTGGCAAAACTGCCTTTGTATAAACTGCCCCTGCGCGTCGGCGCGGACGGTTTGCCGGAACTTTCAGACGCGGCGGGTATAACGGCGGCGATGAGGGAAAGCGGCGCTGATTGCGCGGTCGTGCAGTATCCCGATTATTACGGAAGAGTTCCCGATCTCGAGGCGATTTACGAAGCGGTAAAAAGCGAGGGCGGTACGCTTATATGCGACTCGGCGCACGGCGCGCATTTCGCGCTTCGTCCCGATTTGTTTCCGCCGAGCGCGAACACTCTTTCGGATATGTGCAACATGAGCGCGCACAAAACTCTGGGAGCTATGACGCAGACGGCGTTTCTCGTGTTCGGACGGGGCGGCGACGAGGAAAAAACAGACCGCGCGCTTTCCGATCTCGGCACGACAAGCCCGAATTATATTCTGCTTGCTTCGCTGGAACGTTGCGTGGACGACGCGGAGCGGATCAAACCGTTATATGACGGACTGAAGAAGTTTTCGGACGGAATGAAAAGCCGTTTTCCGCATTCGGATAACGCCGATTTCACACGGCTTGTGCTCGATTTCGGGAACAAAGGACGGCAGGCGGCGTATGCTTTTTACGACAGGGGCATAGTCGCGGAAAAATACGACGACAGATATACGGTATTTATTCTGACGCCTTACGACGACGCGGATTCTCTCGAATGTCTTGCGGAGGCAACGGAAGCGGTCTGTCGCGAAACGAGGGTAAAATGACGGAATACAGACACAACGGAAAACTGATAACTTTTGAGGGGTGCGAAGGCGTGGGTAAGTCCACGCAGATACGTTTGCTCGGAGAGTATTTCGAACAGCGCGGTATAGACGCGCTTTTCACGCGCGAGCCGGGCGGCACGGAAGTCAGCGAACGTATTCGGGAACTGCTTAAAGACGACGATCTGGATATGTGCGCGGAAACCGAACTGCTGCTTTTCGAAGCGGCGCGTTACGAGAATACGCGCAGAATAATCATACCCGCGCTCGAAGCGGGAAAAATAGTGGTGGTGGACAGATACATCGATTCGACTACCGCGTATCAGAGCTTCGGAAGAGGGCTTGACCGCGAAACGGTGGAGAAGCTGAACAGATACGCAACGGCGGGCGTTAAAATCGATCTTACCGTGTTCCTTGACGCGCCGCCTTTCGCAAATACCACGCGGGGCGCGGACGACAGAATGGAAAATGCGGGAGCCGAATTCCACGATCGAGTGTATGAGGGGTACGGCAAAATAGGCGAGGACGAGGAAAGATTCGTGTTCGTGCCTACGCTCGGCGATAAATACGCTACCAACGCGCGCATAATAAAGTTGCTCGAGGATCGGGGTATAATATGACGTACGACGAACGTTATCTCGGAATCGCGAGGACGAGCGAAGTTTGCGCGATTTTATCGGAAGCGTTTGCTTCGGGAAGCGGAGGACAGTCTTATCTGCTCGAATCGCCGGACAAGCTGCTTTGCGTTTACACCGCTCTCGCGGCTGTCTGCGCGGAAAACGGCGGCGCGGAAAGCCCGGTAGGGCGCAGAGTGCTGAGCGGAAAATGCGCGGACGTGCGTATTGTCGGCGAAGAAGGCATGCGCGCCGCGGACGCGGACGAAGTGATAAGTCTGAGCGCATATTCTCCCGCGGAACTTAAACGTCGGGCGTTTATTCTCGATTTTTCGGATACAAACGAGGCAGTGCAGAACAAACTGCTTAAAACGTTGGAGGAACCTCCGCGCGGCTCGGTGTTTTTCGTCATTTCGCCCGCGGCGGAAAAATTGCTTCCCACGGTCGCGAGCAGGCTGGAAAAACTCGCTCCGTCGCTCGGAAAAGACGTGACTGCCGCAATGAGCGCGTTCAGCGGCGCAAATCTGCCTTATGCGCTTTACGGCGGCGCGGATTGTCTTTCGGAGTTTGACGCACTTTTGCGCGGCGTAAAAACGGACAGTCTTATCCGTGCGATAAAACTCGTTCAGACTATCGGCGGAAGCGCGGAAATGGCGCAGGCGGTTTCGCTTCTCGCGGCGCGGCAAAGAACGGAACTGCGCGATATTTTTGCGTATACCGAAAGGATTTTCGGCGACGTCATGCGCGAGCACGGCGGAGTTCATACGGATACGCACGGACTTTTCAATTTGAAATCTTTGGCGGATAAATATCCGCTCGGCGGGCTTCCCGCCATAATCAGATTAACGCGTCGGGCGGCGATAAGAGCGGCAGGCGGCAATCTTGCCGCGGTTGCGGATACGTTTGTCATCGGCGTAACGGAGGTAAATCATTATGCCAAGAGTAGTGGGCGTCAGGTTTGAAAATACGCCTAAAATATATTGGTTCGCGGCGGGCGAATACGAATATGCGCCCGATATGAGCGTGATTGTGGAAACTGCGCGCGGACCCGAAATAGGCACGGTAAAAATGCTGCCAAAAGACGTGGAGGAAAGCGAAATAGTTTCTCCGCTCAAACCCGTTCTCAGAATTGCGACTCCCGAGGATTTGGAGCGGCACGAGCAACAGCTTGCAAAGCGTCCGGAGATACTGAAAACGGCGGCGGAAAAGATAGCCGCGCGCAAACTGAAAATGAAGCTCGTCGACGCGCAGTATACTATAGACGGCGCAAAACTCGTGCTGTACTTTACGAGCGACAGCCGCGTGGACTTCCGCGAACTCGTCAAGGATCTTGCGAGCGCGTTCCGCACGCGTATAGAACTTCGTCAGATAGGCACGCGCGACGAATGCCGTATGCTCGGAGGCTACGGTCCTTGCGGCAGAGTTTGCTGCTGCGCTTCGGGCTGCGAATTTGCGAAAGTCAATATCCGTATGGCGAAGAATCAGAATCTTTCGCTTAATCCGGGTAAGATAAGCGGGCTGTGCGGAAGACTTATGTGCTGTCTGAGCTATGAAAACGCGTATTATACCGAAACGAATAAACTTATGCCTAAGACGGGCGGAAAAGTAAAAATCGTCGAAAACGGCGAAACGGTGGCGACAGGCGTGACCGTCGGAATTAATCAGATAAAGATGACCGTAAGGGTGAAAACGGAAAACCGCGACGGCAGTTTCGACGTATCCGATTATCCTTTGGAGAACATCGTAAAACTCGATTCTTCGAGCGCTGCGGACGAACTGAATGTCAGCAAAGACGAAGAAGCCGAGCTTAAAAGCATAGAAGACTGATAAGCGTTTTAGCGCGTTTGCGCTTGTGGCGGCGACCGTGCGCTCACAAAGACGCGAAAAACATAAATTATAACGCGAAAATCTATTTACTTTTTACATTGTCCGTGTTATAATATGGAATATCAAAACCGAGACAGGAGGAATTAAATTATGTCGAGAGTAATTTCCGATGAATGTGTATCTTGCGGTACCTGCGAAGGCGAGTGCCCCGTCAGCGCTATATCCGCCGGCGCAACTCACTACGAGATCAACGAGAATGAGTGCATCGATTGCGGCGCGTGCGAAGCGGCTTGCCCCGTCGGAGCTATCAGCGAGAAATAATAACTAAACTTTAAGGAGCCTGTCCGCGCATTTTGCGCGGCGAGTAAGAAATGAAGAAAATAAAAAGATTTTTGCCCGTGTGTATTCTTATCAGCGCGGCTGTCCTCGTTACGGTCTGCTTCACAGGCTGTCTGAGCGTTAATTATACCGACGTGGCTACCAAGCTTCAGAGCGAAAGCTACGGCTATACTGTGGAACAGCTTACGGCGGAAGAAATGACGAACAACGAGATAAGCGGTCTTCAGGCACGCGTTACCGCCTACAAAACGTCAGGCGTCGAGCAGGAGTGGGTAAGACTGCTGTATTTCACGACGGAAGAATACGCTATTTATTATTACGAGATTTCGGAAACCGGATTTCTCAAATACGGGCTTTATACGATCATAGGACCGGCGGACTCGGAAGAAGCGGAAAGCGGCGATTACAGCGGCAGCGCGGACATCGAGTATTCGCGCGAGGGCAGGGTCGTGATATACGGTACCGCGGAGGCTTATGCGGACGCGATGTCGTGACCGTCGATACGGATACACGAGGGGTGCGCGCGTGAGCTTGCGACCCCTTTTGTTTTGGAGTAAAAAATGAAATTATCATCCGTTTTCGGACAGATCATAAATAAATATAAACTTACCGGCGTCAAGGAGCTTGCCGAGCTTGCCGAAAAAGGCGACGGCGACGCATGCTATGAACTCGGTAAACGCACTTATATGGGAAAGGGCGTTGCAAAGAGTTATGAGAAAGCGCGCGAATGGTTTGAGAAAGGCGCGGCGGTGAATCATTACGGCTGTTGCTACGAACTCGGCGTGATGCTCGTCGGAGCAATCGGCGGCGAGGAGAATGACGAACGCGCGGCTGAACTTTTCCGTATGGCTTCGGACGCGGGATACGTACACGCTTCGTTCGAGCTCGGCGTGATGTACGCGCGCGGGCGCGGCATCAAACAGAACTATGTCAAAGCCATGCGTTATCTGCGCAAGGCGAGTCAGCTTCCCGAAGCGAGCGCAATGCTCGACGAAGCAGCCGAATGGTGGCGTCCTGCTGCGGAAGCGCGCATACCCGAGGGCGAGTACTGGTACGGCGTGTGCCTTATAAACGGTTACGGCGTTGCGCCCGAATATGAAACGGGTTATAACTGGATTTATCAGGCGGCGCTTAAAGATCATCCCAAAGCAATCGACGCTATGGTGCAGATCTACGAGGGAGGAATATTCGTTGAAGCGGATAAGGCGAAAGCCGAGTTCTGGCGCAAGAAGTACCGTGAAGTAACAAGCGGCAAAACCGCTTCCGAGCAGTCGAGGCAGGCGCTTTATGACGGAAGCGTCGTGAACGCTTCCGGAGACAAAGGTCAAGGGGTATAATACCGTTAAATAACGCGGCATTGCCCGCGTAAAGGAGTATATTTTTATGGCTTCATCATCTAACAACAAAAACAACAGACATCACACGACGGCGGGAGCGAGAACGTCGAGCCGTAAGTTCTATATGAATATTACGATCAACGCGTTTATCGGATCCATGCTTGCCGTGATCGGAACGTTCCTGCTTTTCTTTAACGGGCAGGACGCTACCCCTCTTTGCATAACGATAATCGGCGTTTTCTGCGTTTGCATAGGCGCTGTCGGCATCGTTAATTTCATCAGGAGAAAAGACGATAACGGCAGTCTGATAGTATCTATACTGCAAGTGCTGATAGGCGTGCTGTTCATAGTTATGGCAAATACCATTAAGGATTGGATATATCTTGTTATCGGAATATTGCTTATAGCTTACGGAATCTATCTGCTCATTATCTCGAGAAAAAGCAATACGCTCGGCATTATCCTCGGCATTTTGCTTATCGTTGTAGGCATTCTTATTCTGCTCTGGACGTTCAATGCCGAATGGCAGTGGCTCAGAGATTGGGGATACATAATCATAGGAATAGCGGCTTACTGCGGCGCGGCGTTCTTCCTTTTCTTCCATT
>CASFAN010000107.1 GCA_949292715.1 uncultured Eubacteriales bacterium | reverse complement strand
AAACGAGACCGCAACTGTCACAACGGTATTTTTCCTCGCCGATCTTTTCCAGCATGCCTCCGCATGTGGTGCATTGCAGTTTAACGAGTTTAGCCATTTACGTCTCCCAAAACAAGCGTTACGACTACTTTATCTTGCCCTCTATTGGCCGAACCGTCCTTGGAGTACCTCAGTACGAGCGACTCTCCTTCGCTTAACGAAATGTCGGCGGAGGATCCTGTTTTTTCACCGGAGATATATCCGGACGAATAATTCGGGGCGCTAGCGGAGAACTCATCATAGCCCGATTCGGAAGACACAACGTAATTAATGCTGAACGTCACGTTTTTAAGCGCAACCAGTCTAACCGTCGCCGTGGCGCCGCTTTGATGATAGATATCGGACGTCAATTCGGCGTCGTCTGCTATGATCCACTTCGTATTGGAGCTTACTTGGAATATGTTTTCATAACCGATATCATTGCACGTACTGCAAATACATTCGCTCTTGATGAATCCGTTTTCGTAAACCAACGTTCCCGTGTACTCATACTCGTGCGTGTGAGCTACAACCATGATAAGTTCGCCGCAATCGGGACAATACACTTCTTCGTCGGGGACATAATCCGCTTCGTTTAGGGAATATGTCTTTGTTTCGCCGTCAACGGTAAAGCACCAGTAGTTCCCGAATTCGTGTATACAGCCGTTTTCGTTCGGGGTTTTATAGGCATATACTTTGCCGCCTATTTCCCTGTCCCCGAAAAGCTTCTCGCCCAGCTCTGTCAGCGTCGTGTAGAGAGCGAGATCGGCAACGGTGATCTCGCCTAACGTGCAGGATTGGAAAAGCCCGAAGAGGTTGCTGCCGTCCGCGGCAGGAAGCGTCGTAACGGCTTCTCCGAAATTAACGTCGAGCGGCGTGTCGTCGTTTCCGAAATAGTTGCCCGTCCGGTAATTCGCAGTGGTTGCCGAAATTGCATTATAATTCAAAGTGCTGACTCCGGAATCGATGAATAGATCGCCGGATATCGACACTACATTTTCGCCGATAGTGACCTCGTTCAGATTCGTGCAATATTTAAATGCTTCTGCCGCGATTTTCCCGCCGTTGACGGTAACGGAACGAAGCGTTTGCGGAACATGCTCGTTCTGATTTGTCGAATTATTCGCGCCGAACAGATATCCCAAGATTTTGCCCTCGTTACGGGAAGAACCGAGAAATGGTACTTCCAGCGAAACAATTCTGTCGCAATCGGCGATCACGCCTTTTTCGATCGCGGTCAACGACTCGGGTAAAACAAGGCCGGTCATAGACGCGCCTCTTAACCCGGTTGACGCGATTTCGGTAACGGTGTATTCCGTACCATCGTATATAACGGTGTCGGATACGGTCACGTTGCCTTGAACGTTATCCATATAGATCAGCTTTGCCGTGTTTGACATTCCGTCGTTCGCAAGCGTATAGTAGCTTCCGTCGATATATTTTAGAGAATTTATATCTATGCCGTAGATCACAACGGCGTCACCGGTCGTTCCCGCGAACGAAGTATTATTCCCTTGGACCAGTATAATGAATCTATGCGAAGACGAATCGGTGAACAGGTTCCCGGAGAACCTCACGTTCTCAACCTGCACATTCTTTACGTTGCTGAGTCCGTTGAAACATCCGTTTTCGTAAGTACCGCCTTTTAACTGTACGGTCTCGATGTTTGCGGCGACAGAACCGAAGACCGAACTGAAGCTGAAAACGTCCGAGCCTGCTATGAAATTTTCGATACAGACGTTTTTCAGATCGGTAAAACCTGCAAAGTTATATTCCGCATACATTTCTTCTACCGTCAGTGAAGTTATGTTCGCAAGAGACGCGGCGTCCCCTAGCACCGAAATAACTTCGTTTATCTCGCTTTGCGGCACGCCGTTAGTAATCGATTCGTTGAGCCTTAAAGATACTTCTTTGCTTCCGTCCAAAGAATTCAGTATGCCTTTCGCTATTTGATCGGGCGCGGAAATATCCAGCGTGATCTCTTCGGCGTCGGGCACCGCCTTAAGGGCGAACTCCTTCCCGCAAATACTCAGATAAAGTATCCCGTTTCTTTCTTCGCCGCGAGAAAGCCAGTCCTCTCTGTCATCGAACGCGTCGCTGTCGATCGATTCGAAAATGACGTTCTTAAAATTGATCGAGCTTATGTTTTCGCACCCGTCAAAAAATTCGTCGGTAAGCGTTAACGGCTCTCCCGATGTGCCCAGAACGGTCACCGTCTTTAAGGAATCGGGAATATTGCCCCCGAAATAGTCCTTTATAGGCTTAGTCGCGGCAAAAGTCAGCGACTGAAGTCCGCGTAACGGCTCCAACGCGCCTTCCGCTATGCTGATATCCGCGTTTGCATAAAGCTTTTTGACGCTGTCATTTTCGTCTATCCAGCCTTTTTCGATTTCAGTTACTTTTTTCCCGCCAACGGTGTATGGTATATATCCATCGGGATTTTTTTCGAAATACTCAACATCCACCTTGGTTATATACGCTTCGTCGCCGAATATAAACGATATGTAGGAAATATCGTCCACCGCTTCGGTTATCTTCAACTGTGCGATCAGAGTGCTTACGCACAAAATAACGACCAGTACGGAAAGCACTATCATGGATATTTTCCCGTACCTTTTCATGACGACATTGGACGATCCCGTCTGATGCGTGGGTTTTTCCCTGCCAACGGAACGCGAAATGCCTATCGCTTTATAGATACTCAGGAAGAACAGCGCTACCGCCGCGCCTATTGCAAAGCCGGTCAGACACGCCGCCACCAATATCTCGGTGTCTTCCGGAAGTTTAAGGGTCTCTTGCTCGAACATCTTTGTCAGTTCGACCGCGCCAAATATGATCGACGAGACCAACAAAATAAACGATAATGTGATAAACGCCCTGATTACAGTGCTGATTTTCATCAGCTTCGTCGAAAATCCTTTAAGATTTTTCCTTCTCTTTTTGTCAACGCTTCTCCAGTATAAGGACATCGCAAAAGCACCCGTCGTGCTTACCGCAGTTGTCGCTACGGCAAACGAAATGGCGGTCATATCCAAATACGGGAACATTTTAAATTTGTTGCCGGCGGCAACGCACATAAGCGCCACAAGGATAATGCCCACAAATGCGATTACCGGTAACATTCCGCCGCGAAGGCGTCCGCGTCTCTTTTCGCGTATTACGGCGCGCTCCCATTCTATTTTCTTTCTCTTTTCGAAATTCTTTTTGGCATTTTCAACGGCAGGCAGAACCTCGGAAGTCTCTTTCTCTATCCTTTTTTCGTATTTTCGTAAATGTTCGATATAGGGCGCGCCGTCCGTGAGCTGTACCTCTTTGCCGGTAAATATCTTTGGCGCGGTCCTCCTGTCTATTCCCGAAAATCTTGCGTCGCAGTTCTCCCTGACGTCCGAAACGTAATATTCCTCGAGATCCTTTTCGTACTTTTCCTTAAACAGGTTTTCTCCGACGTCCGCGAGCGCGTAAGCGGATTGGAGCAGGTTATCACAGCCCTTACCAAGTTCATCGAGCTCTATTTCGTCATCCTCGACATCCTCGACGTCCTCGTCGTCCTCGTCGTCCTCGCCGTCCTCGTCGTCCTCGCCGTCCTCGTCGTCTTCGCCGTCCTCGTTGTCTTCGTCGTACTCTTCGTCTTCGTCGTACTCGTCGTCTTCGTCGTACTCTTCGTCTTCGTCGTACTCTTCGTCTTCGTCGTACTCTTCGTCCTCGTTATTTTCGGCGAACTCATACTTGCGCTCGTCTTCTGTCTGTTCGAGAACGTTGACCGGTTGCACCAAAACATCTTTTTTATTCTGGTCGTCACTGTTGTCGCCGAGGTTTGAGTCAAGACTGGCTCCGCAAACCGGGCAAAATTTAGCGCTTGCCAGTTCTCCTTCCAGCTTGAAGTTGCAGTGTTTACAATACATTTCCCACTCCTTTATATTCTGCCGTTTCTATAAGCCAAAGCGTTATATTCGCGGACGGCTTTGACCCTGAGTTCGGCGGAATGCGTTACGTCCGCTTCCAACGCTTCGGTTTTATTTCTTATTTGTTCGACAAGTTCGCAGATCTTTACTGCCTGCGGCGAGTCGTCTTTTGCCAAAGCATGCGCTATCTGTGCGCTCGCCAAAACAACCGTTTCTTTATATTCGCGTATTATACGCGCGATCTCTTCTATCCCTTCGGTACTTTCGTCCGTTTTCATCTTCGCTCTCCCAAAGTCGGCAATCCCGCATATACAGAAACTGCCGTCTGAGTTCTTATCAATCCGCCGCCGCCCGCTTCGGCACACCTCAAAAAATCCTCCGCGCGCCTTAACGTCGCCAATTCCGCTTCCGCCAGTTTTTCACACGCGCCGTCCATATACGCGCACGCCTTTTCCGTTACGGGCATATATTCGTTTGCAATGGTAAGGAATTTCTCGATCCTTTCTTTTATCCCGCGCCAATATTCGGTTCTGTCGTTCTCATACTCCAGAATATTGTTGACACTGACGAGTTTTTCACGACCGCTTGCAACCATATGCTCGGCGCTCTCTCTTCTGGCACGAAGCAGTTCGCGCATCTTTTCCGCTTCCAAACGAACGGCTTGCGTCTCGCGCGCGCTCTCGCCCGCGTCCGACGCGCATTTTCTGAGGGCGATCATCATTTCGCCGATACCCGCAACGAGACCTTCGCCAAAGCGTATTTCCATTAAAATCCCACCTCCGCAAACAGTCCTGTCAGCCTTTTATAGCTCTCTTCCAGTTCGGCAAACGGCACGGCGCGCATGTCCGAAACGATATTTTCCGTCTCGCCGCACGCTTTGTCCGCAAGCTCTGCCAGATACCTCAGGTCGCTGAGCCAGACGTCATAACTCTTGCCTACGGCGTCCTCCCATTCCAACCCGCTCTTTATCCTTATTATATTATCGACTTCCGCGCTCAGTAATTTCATTATCCGTTATATGCTATGATCAGCTTCTCCACCTCGCGGCAGAAGTTTTCGATGCCGTTCAGGCGTGTTATGACTTCCTGAAGATTGACCGTCATTGCGGCGAACTGCTGTAAGAACTTTTGCACGTTCGCATCGTTCCATTCGGCGATATTGTTTTGCAAATCGACGGAGAAATGGTTGTAATTGGTGATCAGCATGGCTCTTGCGCTATCCACAATTTTTTCCACCGCTCTGACCGCTTGCAGATTTACGTTAATGTACATCGCGCGCCTCTCCTTTACTTGATCGACAGTCTCGAATATGCGTCAAGCACGCTCTTTTGTCTAAGCAGCGTTTCCGAATAAGCGCCGCTTTCCGTCAAAAGCGATTCCGCCAAAAGTCTTATCTCGTTCAGTCTGGCTTTTAATTCGGTCAGATCCCCGGCATCGGTACGAACACCGACCGCGGTCATGCATGCCTCGGTTTCGGCGGCAAGACGCTGCAAAAGCGCGCCCGTTTCCTCGTATTCGTTCCCGGTAACGGTCTTTATTTCCATATCAGCCTCTCAGCTTTCCGTACTTTTCGACAAGCTCTTTGAACCATACCGCATCCTGTGAATCAAAATAACGGTAAGGCTTGAATTTACACAGATCGTTATTCTCGTAGCAATAACCCAGTCCTTCTATGTTGACTGCGTTGTTGTACCGCGCCGTCTGCATTATGCGCAGGATGTCGTCGTTGCGGACGCCTTTCAGAATGATCTTGTTGGAACATGCCGCCATCTCGCGCTCTATCGGAGAAACGCTGGACGGCGTATCCACGCTGAATACGATGTGGATACCGGTATCTGCGCCTTGCGAGAACACTTCCTTGAACATAGCGGCAAACGTCATTTTGTCGCCGCCGGAGCCGCTAAGACCCATTGTCAGTCCGCCGAACAGAGAATTTGCGGCGGGTGCGGGTTCGGAAACTTCGGAAACGTCGTATTGGCGCATATTATCCTTTAAAAGATCGACAAACGCCTGTAATTTATGTATAAACACGAATATCGGCGGGTGTTCGTCCTGGATCCGATCGGAACGCTCGCGTTGAGTGCGCAGCAGCTTTACGAAAAGATCCGCCAGTTCTCTCTTACTGTTTATCGCGGTGCAATACTGACTGAAAGCTTCAGGCAACACATAATAAAGGTCGTTGGGGTTATCCTTGGAGACTATCTCGCCGTTGACATAATAAACGGATTCTTTCTGATCGGATATGTCCTTGTTTTTGATGTTTTCCATCAAAACGGAAAGCATAGAATATCCCATCAGATCCCTGATCTCCTCTATGGAAGAACCCGCCATCCAAAGGTTGGATTGCGAACCCCTGAGTCCGATATTTACGCCGAAAGGTTTGCCCGTGATATAGTTTTGTCCGATCTCGAGAAAATACGTTCCGCTGGACTTTGACTTGAGAGATTTCGCAGAAACGGCCTCCGTGTATTTCGTTTGTCCGACGTTGGGTTGGGGTACGTTGTCGTTGCCGACGACAAACAAAGGCTCTCTTTCTTTCCAGCCGTCGGTCACTTCCGCCCATTTTTTGTTTATCGCCTCGACAAACTTCAGTCGTCTTTGCGAGTTCTCTGCATAAGCCACGCGGAATTCCACACAGTCGTCTTTTCCCCTGTTGGACATTTCTTTCATCAAAGCCAGGCCTTTTTCGATCTTATTCAAAGAACTGACCCGTTCCGGCTTTATGTCGAGGTCCGAGGCGTCGTCGAGATTGTTCAGTTTCAAACAGATCCTGGTGCCTATCTGACCTATGACTTCCCTGATGCCCGCGACCTTCGGCACGTTCTGAGATACCCACAGGAAACTTATGCCGAACGCTCTGCCTTTCTTGAAAAGCTCGGACATTATCTTTATCGCCTCCTGTCCCAGGCTTTCGTTCCGCTCGAACAGTTCCTGGACCTCGTCTATTATGACGAGCAACCTGGGCAGTTTGACCTTTGCTTTTTCGTTATATCTGATAATATCCTCGGCAAAATTTCTGCGGAAAAGATTTTCGCGTCTGTGCAGCTCTTTCAGGATATTGCTAAGGATAGCCAGTCCGTCGTCGGGGTCCGAAGTCAATCCCGTCAATTTTATGTGCGGCACCTGCTTTGCAAGCTCGCCGCCGCCTTCGTAAAACTTGAATTCGACGCCGCCTTTAAAGTCGACCAAGTATATGTTAAGTTCGTCCGGACTGTATTTGTAACACGCCGAAAGCACTATCGCGTGGAGCAGATTGGATTTACCTGAACCCGTCCCGCCGATCGCGACCGCGTGCGCGCTGGCGCCGGACGTTGACAATTCGAAACTCAGGAACTCGTTACCGCGCATACCTATCGGCAGA
>CASFAN010000106.1 GCA_949292715.1 uncultured Eubacteriales bacterium | reverse complement strand
ATGCAAAGACTTCTCGCGCGCTGTCAGTTGATTTATACCAAACAGCAGCAAAACCTTGTTTCGGATGCGCTTGAGTTTGCTACGTTGAAGCACAACGGGCAGTTCAGAGTATCCGGCGAACCGTATATAACGCATCCCATTGCTGTTGCAAACATACTTCTCGATCTCGGTATGGATTGCAGTTCCGTGTGCGCCGCTTTGCTCCACGATCTTATAGAGGATACGGATGTTACGGAAGAGGATATACGTAAACGTTTCGGCGACGGTATTGCAGATCTTGTCGTAGGCGTAACAAAACTTAAAAAAATATCTTTTAAATCCAAAGAGCAAGAACAGGCGGAAAACTTCCGTAAGATGTTTTTTGCAATGGCGAAAGATATCCGCGTACTTATCATAAAACTTGCCGACCGTTTGCATAATATGCGTACAGTAGAAGCGCTTTCGAGGGAAAGGCAGGAAGCGCTTGCAAATGAAACGCTTGAGATATATTCGAGACTTGCGTCCCGTCTCGGATTGAGCTATATGAAGTGCGAGATGGAGGATATATGTCTTAAAGTTCTTCATCCGGAAGCGTATAACGAACTCGTACGCGAAGTTTCTCTTAAAAGAGCGGAAAGACAGGAAATCGTCGACAGGCTTTGTACCGAACTTCGTAATCTGATGCGTGAACATAATATTGACGGAGAGGTAAGCGGAAGACCAAAGCATTTTTACAGCATTTATAAAAAAATGACCGAAAAGCATAAGACGTTTGAGCAGATTTACGATCTGACAGCCGTCCGCATTATCGTGAACAGCGTAGAGGCTTGTTATGAGGTTCTCGGTCTGATTCATTCGCGTTGGAAACCTATTCCCGGGCGTTTTAAAGATTATATAGCGGTACCTAAGCCTAATAACTATCAGTCGCTTCACACTACCGTCATGACTAATTTCGGTACGCCTTTTGAAATACAGATAAGAACTTATGAAATGCATCGTATAGCCGAATACGGTATCGCGGCGCATTGGAAATATAAGGAACGTTCGGGGCGCGTAAGCGTAGAGAATTCCGACGAGCAGCTGACTTGGCTGAGGGGCGTTATGGACGCTCAGAGCGAAGCGACGGATCCTCAGGAACTGTACGAATCGCTTAAAGTCGATCTTTATGAGGGTCAGGTGTTTATATTTACGCCAAAAGGCGACGTAGTCGCATTGCCCGAGGGTTCGACTCCGATAGATTTTGCTTACAGCGTTCACAGCGAAATAGGCAACAGGTGTATAGGCGCAAAAATAAACAACCGTATAGTTCCGCTTGAAACCAAGCTCGAAACGGGCGATTATGTGGAGATCATTACTTCGAATAACGCCAAAGGTCCGAGCCGTGACTGGCTCAGAGTGGTAAAAACCACGCAGGCACGAACTAAAATACGCGCTTATTTCAAGAAAGAAATGAAAGAGGAGAATATCCATAAAGGACGTGAAATGCTCGATCTTGAAGCGAAACGTCTCGGTTATAATCTTTCATCTCTTATGGTACCCGAGTGGCTCAATATAGTTATGCAAAGATATTCTATATCTTCGCTTGACGATCTTTACGCGTCCATAGGCTACGGCGGCTATTCCGTCCATCAGATATTGCCTAAACTGATCGATTTTTATAAAAAAGATCGTAAATCAAAAGAACCCGCGCTTGCCGGTAACAGCGGTTTGCGTAAGCGCGACGCCGCCGGAATACTTATCGACGGGGAACCGGATATGCTTTGCCGCATCAGCAAATGTTGCAACCCTGTTCCCGGCGACGATATCGTCGGATATGTTTCGAACGGAAGAGGCGTTACCATACACAGAAAGGAATGTCCGAATCTTAAAAGCGTCGATCCGAAAAAGCTTATTAAAGCAAGCTGGGGAGATAAAACAGACAGTTCTTTTGTCGTTTCTCTGCAAATAATCGCAAACAACAAGCCGAGTCTTATAGTCGATGTATCCACGGTAATTTCAGGCATGAAACTTTCTATCAGCTCTATAAACGGAAGAGTGGATAAAAACGATACGGCTACGCTTAATTTGGGCGTCAGCGTAAACAATATTCATGAAATAGATCAGTTAGTGACTAAATTACAGCAGCTCGAAGCGGTGAGAAAAGTATTCAGGAGCACGGGCGTATGATAAAACTCAGAATGATGCCCGTCGGCTTGTTGGGAGCAAATTGTTACTTGCTTTGTAACGAAGAAACAAAAGAAGCGGTTTTAATCGATCCCGGCGCCGATTATCCCAGAATAAAAAGACAGCTTGATATTGACGCGATGTCGGTTAAGGCGGTATTGCTTACGCACGGGCATTTCGATCATTGCAACGCCGTAAGCGAATTTAAAAAGGACGGTGCGAAAGTATATATCCACGGCGCCGATAAAATATTGCTTGAAACTGACCTGAATATGTCGTCGCTGACGGGTGAAGTATTCCGTTCGTTTGTGCCTGACGTGCTTGTAAGCGACGGAGATATTATAACCGAGTGCGGTATAACGTTCAGCGTTCTTCATACGCCGGGGCATACGGCAGGCAGTGTATGTTATCTTGTCGGCGACGGTATTTTTACGGGCGACACGCTTTTCTGTATGGGAGTCGGCAGAACGGATATGCCGACGGGAGACGCGCATGCTTTGGAAAACTCGGTCAGAAACGTGCTTTTTGCATTAAACGGTGATTATAAAATATACCCGGGACACGGCGAAACGACTACTCTTGAATTTGAACGGCGGAATAATCCGTATGTATGATTTTAAGACAAATACAATATGGCTTTCGGACGAATTGCTCGATGAATTGAAACTTTTTGAAAGGTTTTACGGCGGAGAGTCCGTTATGGTAGATGTTTTTGAAACGGATAAACTTCGCGTTGCCGTTACTTTAAACGGAAAAATATTTCCTTACGAAACGGAATTGCCTTACGGCGAAGCGCTTGAAGTAAAACGTATTTATAAACGTTTCGCAAAGCATTCGCTTTATACGGCTTTGTCTGCATATTACGGCGTAGAATTGCCGTGGGGAAGCCTCACGGGAATTCGCCCGACGAAACTTGCTTATGCTTATATCGCGCACGGAGGAGCGAAAGAAAACGTTGCGGATTATCTGAAAAAGACGTTCGGCGTAAGCGACGAAAAAGCGCGGCTTATAAAACGTATAATCGATGTCCGTGAGGTTATTCCGTCAGATACCGAAAATTACGCCAATTTATATGTTCATATTCCGTTCTGCGACGGCAGATGCAATTATTGCTCGTTCCCGAGCGCGGACATAAATGCGAAGGGGGCGGGCGAGCTTGTAGATAAGTATGTGGATGTATTGTGCCGCGACATAAAGGAAACGCTGAAAATGATCGGCAGATCCGGGAAGCGCATTCTGTCTGTGTATTTCGGCGGGGGCACGCCTTCGATTCTTTCGCCGTTACAGATCGAAAAATTACTGAGCGCCGTAAATGTACGCGGCATTGAATTTACTTTTGAAGCGGGACGCGCAGACAGCGTCGATAATAGTAAACTGGATGCGATGAGAGCGGGAGGCGTGACCAGAGTATGTATAAACCCGCAGACTCTCAATGAAAAAACTCTCCTCGCAATAGGTCGGCGACATACTGTAAGACAGTTTTATGAAGCGTACGAGCTTGCATATAAAAAAGGATTTATAATAAATACGGATATTATTGCGGGATTGAGCGGAGAAACGTTTGAAGATTTCAGAAAAACGGCAGACAGTATACATTCGCTTGCTCCTCAGAACGTTACGGTGCATACGCTCAGTCGTAAGCGGGCGTCGCTCCTTGCTTTCGGAAATACAGATTGCGAAGATATTTCATCAATGATGGAGTATGCTTATGATAAATTTTCCGATTACGAACCTTATTACTTATATCGTCAGAAGTACATGACGGGCAATCTGGAAAATACGGGTTTTTGCAAAAAAGATTGTGTTTGTGTAAATAACGTAACGGTTATGGAGGAACTTGTTTCCGTGTATGCGTGCGGAGCGGGGAGCATAAGCAAACGCATTGACGGAGTTATAACGCGTTATGCCATGCCTAAGGACGTGAAACTTTATATCGGAGAAGCCGATGAA
>CASFAN010000105.1 GCA_949292715.1 uncultured Eubacteriales bacterium | reverse complement strand
CAACGTATTCGCGGATCAGTTGAATGTTGTGGCTTGCGCAGAATTTTCGGATAGCGGCAAGTTGTACCGTGATACTTGATTCCTGTTGCTTATCCGACGAAAAGCGCGCGTAAGCCACCGCCGATATGAATGGCATTGTATATTACCCTCCTGAAAAAAGTATTAAAAGGGGCAAAAGCCGAATTACTGCGGCTTTTGCCCTTTTCATAGTTATAATATATGAAAAGTCTTCCTGTCGTTATAGCGGCGAAAGGCTCTGTCAATCGTTGAAAAATACGGAAATATCGTCGTTTTGGTCGTCGATTTCTATGCGGCGGATGAAAATATGGAAAAGTTCGCGCGTAACTTCTTTTGAAGTGAAAATTTCATTTTCCGTTAAGGCTCGGTTATGCGAGCGAAAATCATTTTTTAAGTTCTGTATCTGTTGCAGTTCGCTTTTCAGTTGGGCAATATCCGCTTTCTTCTGTTCTTGCGAGCAAATATATTCTTCCGTCTGTTTTTCATAGCGCTCGGCGAGTTTGGACGAGGAAGTATTCGCCGCTTTATCGAGGAAAGAATTTATCTGATTTTCGAGATCGGAGATACGGCGGGAAAGAATTCCTATTTTCTGTTGAACCGATTTTTCCAGCCCTTCGAATAATGCTGTTGAGTCGGCGGAAGTAAGGTAGGCGTTGATACTTTCCGTCAAAATGGATTTTACGGCATTTTCGAGATAATCCGCGCGGATGGGTTTCGTTTTACAGGTCGCACCGTTTCTGCCGATATGCTTTGGGCAGATATAACGGCGGTATTTCTCTTTGTTCCTGCCGCCCGTGTTGGTCGCGCCGCTCATGGGGCTGCCGCAATCTTTACAGAACAGCAAGCCCGTGAGTACAAAGTTGGAAGTGTTTTGGCGCGGGCGGCATATTCCTTTGCGGCTATCGAGTTTCGCCTGTACCTTATCGAAAAGTTTTTTCGTAATAATCGGGGGTATAGCGCATTCGTTACGCACTTCGTCGAAAAATTCGTTCAGCACGCGGTGTTTCTTCTTTTTGCCGCCGATTCGGTTATAGACGAAAGTACCGTAGTATTTATCGTTTCGGAGCAGGGCATTGAGCGAGGAATAACTGAACCTATTTCCCGCGCGGGTATGGAATCCGAGAGAGTCGAGTTCGTCAATAATCTCCTTGTAACTGCACCCTTTGGCACAGCGTTCGAACATTATTTTTATAGCGGGGGCTTCTTTTTCGTTCAGTTCAAAGTGTTTGTCGATTATTTTTAAGCCGTAAGGCGGAATGCCGCCCGCAGTCAAGCCTTTGCGCGCATTTTTGCATTCAGCGTCTATAACGTCGCTGGCAACGCGGCGGGAATAGTACTGATTTTGTGCGAGCAGGATATTGCGCATAAATTCGCCCGAAGGCGTGTTTGTTTCCGCAACATCGTCGCCCGCTATCAGATGACATCTGTAAGCAGAGATCAGTTTTATTGCAGTCGAAGCGTCGGCAACGTCGCGGGAGAGACGGTCAAGTTTCATTACTACGATAACGTCGATTTCTCTTTTTTCGGCAAGTTCCATCATTTCAAGGTATTGAGGGCGAATATCCGTGAACATTCCGCTTACGCCGTCCTCTTGGAATACTTTGTATTCTTCGAGAAAGTCATATCGTTCTATTAAGTCGCGGCAGTTCGCTATCTGCATGGGTAAGGAAGTATCGCGTATATCTTCCGCACTTTTTCGGGCATAAATTGCCGCCCGTAATTTTTTACGACCATACTTTTTCGAGCGTTCGGTAAGTAAGGCTTTAAGGGTTTTTATTTCTTTTTCGTCAAGAATTTTCATTTTTATCTTCTCCTTTATCTGTCAGTATTTGTGAAAGACGTTCATTGAGTTGTTCCTTTTCATGTTGGGGCAATAAATCGGTATTAAAAAAGGGCGGTTGAATCCGCCCTTTGGTTTTTAGCACGTCGCCGCGCTTTAAGTGTAGTTGCGTCATAACGATTACACCTCGTCATACCCGAAAAAATCGTCGTCGGGGAATTCGACGGGGGCATAGTCGTCATAAGGATAATCGCACTCGTAGTCGTAATCGAGGAAATCGGCGGGAGCGCCTTCTTCCTCGATGAAATCTTCGGAATAAGTTTCTGCTGTTTGCGGCGCTTCGGGTTCGTCATCGTAAGGCACATACAAATTATCTTCGGAAACGTCGTGCAAACCTTTCGGGAAAATGAAGTGGATATAACGGCGTTTTAGAGATTCTTTGTCAAATCCGTCCAATTTCGGCATTCTTTCTTCGAGCCTGTCTTTTTCACATGAAATAACGCCGCGTTCTTTCCAACGTTTCAGAACGGTGGAAAATTCGCCGATACCTTTTTCGCGGAGTCGTTCTTCCAGAATCTGTTTGGAGATATACACGTCGAGTCGGCTATTCTCTTTGAACAACATTGCGCCGTAAATTTCTCTGTTCGGTCTGTTACCTGTCGGAAAATTATATGAATTCCTGATATGATACTCATTGAAATGGAAACGCTTTTGCAAAATAAATTCGCTGATGATGTCAAGCGCTTTTTGCGAAATATCGCGTTCGGCAACGCTTGCCTGTTCGCCTGCGAGTGCGATTTGAATAAGTTTATCCGCGTCGAGATTCGGGTGCAATTCTTCAAAAAATTCGTTTAATTCCTGTATGGTAAGATAGATGACCGCATACTGTGCTTCAAGCCTGTCGGAAAGGTTGTCGCGGAACGGCATAAGTGTGTGAACACGCTCCTTTGCCAGATAATATCTTTCCACGAGCGCTTTGTAGGCGTCGGTGCCGCAATACTGTGAGCCGAAGTCAACGCCCGTGCGTCCGTAGCAATGTTTTACGGTACGCTTGATGAGTTCGGCGGTATGCGAATCGGGAGTCCATGCGATTTCTTTCAGCGTCAGAACGCGGGCGAGGATTCCCTGTTGGTTGTTGGCTTGTTCCTGTAAAGGGATTTCACTCGATACGATGACCGTACCGCTCCAATTCTGGCTGTCTTTCAAAGAACCGTCTGAATTACAGCGTTTTCTGCCGTGTCCGTCGGCAAGCGAGTAAATAAGGTTTGTAAAGTTCGCGTTGGGGTTCGTGGACGAATCGTCAAGGGCAATAGGAAAGCCGTTGATATTCCCCATGCCCGCAAGCAATGCGTTTTGTGTGGCTTGGAAGGTCAGGAACAGTCCGCGCCCTTTCGGGTTCGGATTCGCAAAGGGGCTGACCATGAGCATTTGCGCGGTCGTTTTGCCCGAACTCGATGAGCCGCAAAGATTCACGAGCAACGTAGAAAACCCCGTTTCGTCTGCCAGCCTTGAAGCGATAGGAGCAGAAAAGCCGATAGCAAGCGCAAGCGAAAGCGTATCGTTGGGGAAAATAACGGTTTTCAAAAAATCTGTATATTCCTGTTCAGTACCGTCTCTGAATTCGAAATCTTTATCGGAAAAATATGACGGGTAATCTTCGGCATGGTAGGAATCTCCGACGAAAAAGGCGTTTTTCGATATGTCTTTGGGGTTTTTAAGAAATAGTTGTTTCCCGTAATGCGTAACGGGCAAACCGATAATCTTTGCTTTCACCCAGCCCAAGACGTCATGCTCTCTTGTGATAAGCCGTTTATTTGCGAGTTCATGAAATTCATTGTCGAGATACGCAAGGGCGGCACCTCGCCACCAACTTTGGACGGTAAGTCCGTGATTCAGCAGTTCTGCTTGAAGTTTTACCGCGTCGGAAAGTAAAGAAACAGGTAACTCGAAAAAATAACCAAAATCGTGTTTATGATGGTCGTCGACTTCGATTAAAAGACTGCGTGTACCGTCTGTCTTGATGATGATTTTCACTGCACGAAATGCTGAGCAAACATTAGGAATGATTCCGTCTTTGGTTTCTATATCCATAGAACCGTATTGGTTGTTGTATAACAACATAAAGGCAAATACCTCCGTTAAAATTTTTTTTGCAGAACACCTTACCCGCGCGCGATATTCAGTTGTCGGTTGAGTACGTCAGGGGCAGGAACGCAAAAAAAAGGTAGATTCGCGTAAAAATACCCGCGCGTACGAAAAAAAAAGACGCGTCCGCGTAGAAAAGTGTTCTACAAGGTTTTGTTGATACGAGTATTTGGAAAAATGTTGTGCATTTCGTAAGGGTGTGATATAATGATTGCAAGGAGGGTACACAGTATGTATTGGTTTCAGTTGTGGGATAGTTTGAAATATGGATATTGGGCAGAAGGGACTTTATCGGACAAGCAAAAATTATTTTTAGAAAAGTTAAAGCAGAACGTGCAAACACTTTCAGCAATAAAAGCAAGAAGCCAAAAGCGTTATGCTTTGGGGAAGTATGCCAATAATACGTCCAAACGTGGAAATAATTTTTCTCCTACGGGAATCCGAGGAAAGGCGATATATCCCGAAGCGGCAAAATATTTTGAGGTTCATTACGGAACGAATTGTAAAAAAAGAAAAAAGCCGAAAGCAATAAAAGCGGCGAACGAGTTGCCTAAGGCGCATAATTTTTTTGAGGATGGGTTGAAAGTTACGGAAACCAAGAGAACGAATAAATTAAATGCCCGTTGCGAAGAAATCGTGAAAAAGGTTCTGAAAGCGCAAGCAGGTAGTTTGAATTTCGAGAACGTTATCTTTACCCTGTACGCACAAATCGGATTGAGTGCATTCAGCGACGATGAAAAGGCTTTGTTTCGAGAGATTAAGGACTTTGCCGTAAATGTGCCTATCGAATTCAAAGCAGTTAAGCGCTCCAACCGCCGCGCCGTGGAAACCTTTACAATGACTTATAAAGAATTTTGCGAATGGTATGCCGAAAATAAGGCTGAATACAGTTGCAACCAACGCTTTTTCGTTCCCTTATTTAGTGAATATGAGCGCAAAAAAGGAAATAATTATCCCGACGCAAAAGTAAATGCGTTAATTCGGTATGACGCCTATCCCGAATGTTTTACCTCGTTCGACCGACTCAGTTTCAACGAAGATTTTTTTTCGCTGATGAAACAGATTCGGGAAACGGGCAAAAAAAAGTAGCGCAATGCTACTTTTTTTTTACTGATTTGCCGCAGGTGCGTTGACGAAGCGGCAGAGTTTTTCGGGCATGACTTTATCTTTGGAAAGGTAGCGTTTGAAGCCTATCCCCACGCGGACATATACCCGCGCGCTGGCGTTCAAATCGTACTTTTTACCATTCAAAGGACACACCCAATCTTTTTTTCCTGCGAACGGTTTGCTTTCGAGTGTCAGGTAGTTTTTTTTGACTACCCTGTACCCCATGCGCACATATTCCATTGTGAGTTTTTGCTCTTCTTCTACAACGGCAATGACTTCGCTGATTTTCAGCCCGAATTTTTGGGCGATCATTCTTGCGAAACTCATCTGGTCTATGCTCCGCACAACAGGGGGATTTGCCTTTGTCGTTGTCGTTTTTTTGTTCGTTACCGTTACTTTCATTTTCTTATGCTCCTTAAAAATTTTAATATTCGCTTGCAAACAGCATGGTGCTGTGATCGCCGTCGTCTATCACAAACACGGTTTTGCCGACAACGCTCTCCACTTCGAGATCGCCGCCTACATAATACACTATGGTTCGTTCGGGTTCTTCCTGCGTATGCTCGATAGCATATAGCCCGTCTGCTACTTTCTTGAATTTGAACACTTGCAGATAATCCAGCGGAAGCCCATCGACGTTCCAATCGTCTATGCTTTGCCATAAAAACGC
>CASFAN010000104.1 GCA_949292715.1 uncultured Eubacteriales bacterium | reverse complement strand
CCTTACTATATCGGGTATATCACGTGCCGCCGCGCGTTCGGGCGCTTTGGTCGGGAAATTCGCGCGCGTTATATACGCTACGTTCTGATTTCCGCCCGCTTCGCCCAGACCGTCGACGGAAACTCCGTCAACCGCGTCGTTGCCGGTGAACAGATTATCCACTTCCGCAGTGGTAGTCGTATCGTTCTTTATATTGACTGTGCTCGGCGCGTTGAAAGTTATGGGATCGCAGCCTTCTTTATCGTGATGACTGTCTGTGCGTAACGACAGTTTATAATCGCCGCTGTCTATCTCATAGCCCGTGTTGTTGTTTTTATTGAGATCGTAGC
The DNA here is from genome assembly GCA_949292715.1 of uncultured Eubacteriales bacterium. Classification (GTDB taxonomy): domain Bacteria; phylum Bacillota; class Clostridia; order Christensenellales; family Pumilibacteraceae; genus Protoclostridium. The sequence goes on along the minus strand of CASFAN010000104.1, from coordinate 6,181 downwards.
AGTCGTAAGACGCAAGCTCATAGCCTGTAAGGGTCAACGTGACGTCCTCATACTGCCCGGGGTCTATATCTCCCGTCTTTGCAAACGCAACGAGTACCGCGGAAGATTTTTCTATCTGTCCTTTATGATAAGGCGGCGTCATATAAAGCTGAACGACATCTTTTGCCGGACGATCGCCGCTTACGTTGGTTACTCGGACGGTTATCTGTATTTCCGTTTCTCCGTCTATTCCCGAAAAATCGGATGTCGTCATCTCAGGACGTATTTCCCAAGTAAACTCGTTGTAAGACAATCCGTAACCGAACGGATACTGCACAACTGCATCGTAACCGTTTTTGATTACGCTTTTCCCGCTATCGTCAGGATCAAGAACTTCAAGAGTTCTGCCGTTCCATATTCCTTCTTCGTCCGCCGTTTCGAACCATTTGTAACCGACGTATATACCATCTATGTAGTCGATATAATACGGACCGGTAGGAACAGTTGGCAAAGAGTTCAGCTGGGTGCCGTCCGGGTAAAGTCCCTCCGCGTTTTCATAGTAAACTATGCCGTCAAAACCGACGTGATTGAAATTGACGTGATCTTCCATCGCATAGGCGTACGTATCCGTAAGATGCCCTGAAGGCGAAACGTCTCCGTAAAGGATACCCGGGATCGCGGAAGCGGCGCGAGTGCCCGTTCCGCCCACGATAAGGCATGCGTCGATACCGGGAATGGTATCGAGAAAACCGAGTTCCATTACGTTAAGCGAGTTTATGATAACTATGACTTTCTGATAATTCTGACCGACGTAACGAAGAAGTTTTTCTTCCTCCGTGCTTATTTCGAGATAATGGCGACTGTAATCCGTTTCCCCTATATATTTCTGCTGATACTTCGTAGGATCGGTGGATTCGCCCGCACGTCTGCCTATAACCACAAAAGCGGTTTTTGAATGTGCAAGCGCGCCGTTAAGTAAAGAATCGGAATAAAAGTTTTTGTCGTCTATATCCGGATCGGCTATTTTATAATAACTCGGACCGCCGCCTATCGCGCCGCCGTATCCCTGAGGAGTGAGAAATCTACGATACATCGAAGCGAGTTCGTTATTGCAACTTATGCCGTAGTTGGAAAGCGCTTTTGCGAGATCGATGTTGGTCGAAGAATCGTTTTCTTCCGGTCTGACCTGTCCTGAACCGGATCCGCTGTAAAGCCAGTCGGTGCTGGCTCTGCCGAACAGATTGACGTTCTTGTCATCGTTGACGGATAACGGAAGCACTCCGTCGTTCTTTACGAGAACGGCGCCCTCCTCCATTATACGCTTAGCGACTTCCTGCCCCGCGGAAACTTCATCATCGTCTTCGAATGTTTCTATGGTAACGGGCGGACAAAGCTGCGCTGAAATTATGTTCGACATTGTAGGATTGAACAGAATGCAGTTTGCCACTATAAAAAATATAACAATGACCGCTATTACCGAAAAACCGACGATATGTTTTATTTTCATTTTTACCCTCCTTTATATTTTTTTGCAATCATAACATATAAAAAAATAAAAACAAGGGTATCAACGTATTTATGCCTTTTTTTATCATATTCGTGATTATTCAGACGGTTACGGCACGGGGAATATCATATTCAGATTAAAAGCCCCGCCGTCCGCCTTTATCGTCATTTCCCCGCCGTATTTGCGGCAGATCATGCGCACGCTTTTCATTCCGAATCCGTGATTCGCTACGTCTTTTTTGGTAGTCAACGGAAGTCCGTTTTCAAACCTGATGTCGCCTTCGTAAAGGTTGTGTATGTTGACGGAAAGGAATCCTTTCACCTCTCTTATCGACAGGCTTATCGTACGTTTGTCCGCGGGAAGATCTTTGACCGCTTCTATCGCGTTGTCGGTAAGGTTGCCGAACAGCGCGTAAAGATCCGCATCCGACATAAACGACATACTGCTGCCGTCCGCCATACACGAAAGATGAATGTTCCTGCGGCTGCAAAGCAGACTCTTTTCGGTCAGTATAACGTCAAGCGCGTCGTTGCCCGTCTTGACGACGCTGTCGTATATGTCTATTACCCGTTCCATTTCTTCAAGCGTACCCTCGTCCACGGATCCGCGCCCGGCTATCGTGCGTATCTGATGTCTGAGGTCGTGACATTTCATATTCACGAGTTCGATATTCTCTTTCGTTATTTCGTACTGTTCCTTTTTCTGCGACCACAAACGGCTGAGCGCTTCGTAGTCGCGTTCGAGTCTGCGACGGAGCGCAACCGCAAACTGTATATACATAGCAAGTATACAACAGAAAATATTATACAGATAAAGCGCTATGACGTACCCTTTGTCGAAATTATCCGCGCTGTAATAAGTCACGAACGAACTTGATATAATGTCGATCATCACTATCATCGCGACGACGACGAGAAGAGCCCGGTTTTTCAGTTCCAGATTTCTAAATTTGTCGGTTTTACGCGATACGAATATCAAAGCCATCCAAAACGTCCAGACATATACCAGTAGCCACACCGCGATTACGAGCAGATTAGACGTAAATATAAAACCGCCCACTCCGCCAAGTCTCGGATCGGTCGTAACTTCCCCGTTGCCGTAATTGCCGAAAGAAGAACCTCCGTTAAGTCCCGTAAGTACGATTATAAGATCGAACAATTCGTACGCCATGTGCTGTATGGTATAACCCGCTATCGCGCAAAATACAATAGTCGACCAAGATTCCGAAAAACAAGTTTTCAACATAGGGATCGTAAACGCAAACATTATTATGAATAACGCCGCACACCAAACGGTGTTATACGCAACTATCGGAATCGCAAATGCAAAAACAAAACATGCCGCAACGCAAAGAAAAATGCGTAGAACGAAAAACGACCTGCGTTTGAGTTTCAGACACATCATGCCTTCAGCGACAAGAAGTTCTGCCATAAACTGTAATTTATACAGAAAAAACGGGGTAAACTCGTACATCAGATCTTTCCCCCGTAATAATCGGCAAGCGTTTTCATAAATTCTTTCTTTTTAAGGTGACTTACGGAAAGTTCTTTACCGTCCACGATAACGGAAAAGCCCTTTACCGAATCCACAAAAGCGAGGTTAACTATGTAACAGCTGTTGCAGCGCGCGAAACCGGCGCCAAGCAGCTGTTCCGCCTTTTTCAGACTCCCGTACGTCCGTATATCTCCTTCGGAAGTATGATAAACGATATCGTGACTTATTATCTCCGCATACTTTATGTCGCGGCGGCGCACTGCCCGCGTCACGCCGTCGGACACAAGAATTATTCTGTCCGCGCCCGATACTTTTATCTGCTCTATCGCCCGACGCAGTTTGAGAGCGAAATTATCGTAAGAAACGGGTTTTACGAGAAAATCGAGCGCGCCGACTTCATAACCCTTAACGGCAAACTGCATCATATTCGTGACAAACACTATCACTACCGACGAATCGACAGAACGAAGTTTTTCCGCGGTTTTCATTCCGTCGAAATCGGGCATATCTATATCCATATACACTATATCGTAACTGCTTTTCGCGGACGCGAGAAAACTAAGTCCGTCGTTAAAACGGCTTACGTTGAAACCGATGCCTGTACCGCACTCCTCCGAATATCTTTTCAAATAACCTTCAAGCAGATCGCCTGCCGATTGTTCGTCGTCCACTATCGCGGCATTTATCATAAGTAATTCTCCCGCAAATATTTTCCGAATCATAATAGCACATACATAAACACTTGTCAAGATCCCTTCGTTATATACGCGGCGAAACCTGCGGCAACATGCTAACGTTTTTCGCTTACGAAAGAGCGCCGTCGCCTGCCGAGGCTCGGAAAATTTTTACGCAAAATCCTTGACAACGGTCAATGTTTCGGGTATACTCTAATATAATAAAGAAAGGCAATGCCTTACAGGACCAGTAATTCCGTTATTTCGCGCACAGAGAACGTTCGGTCGGTGCGAGAACGAAGGCGAAGGGCGGAACGAACTCACCATAAAGGATGTTAAGCCGCGCACCCAACGAAGCGCAAACTTCAAGTAGACTGCGACGTGTTCCCCGCGTCAGACGGGAAGGGATATGTCAGTATCCTGCAAAGTGCCGACGTTGTCGTCGGAATAAGAGTGGTACCGCGGATTCGTTCGTCTCTTAACTTATTTCAGTTAAGGGGCCTTTTTTCAGCCCCGAGGAGTTTGGACATGAAAAACGTAAACAAGTACAAAATGGGCTACTTTATGCCGCCCGAGTCCTGCACGGACTGGGCAAAAAAAGACCATATCGACGCTCCGCCGATATGGTGCAGCGTCGATCTGCGCGACGGAAATCAAGCGCTTATCACGCCGATGAGTCTGGACGAAAAACTGGAATTTTTCGAGCTGCTCGTAAAAGTCGGTTTTAAAGAAATAGAAGTAGGATTCCCCGCCGCAAGCGAAACGGAGTATAATTTTCTGCGCAAGCTCATCGACGACAATCTCATTCCCGACGACGTTACGGTTCAAGTGCTTACGCAAAGCCGCGAACATATTATAAAGCGCACCTTCGAGGCGCTTAAAGGCTGCAAAAAAGCAATAGTTCATCTGTATAATTCCACGTCCGTAGCACAGCGCGAACAGGTGTTCGCAAAAAGCAAGGAAGAAATCATAAAGATAGCGACCGACGGCGCAAAGCTCGTCAGACGCCTTGCCGAAGAGGACGGCGGCAATTACCGCTTCGAGTATTCGCCCGAATCGTTTACAGGCACAGAACCGGAGTTCGCGCTTGAAATTTGCAATAAGGTAATCGAAGTGTTCGATCCTACGCCCGACAAACCGCTTATAATCAATCTGCCCAGCACGGTTGAAATGAGCATGCCTCACGTATACGCCTGCCAGGTTGAATATATGCACAAGCACCTTGTAAAGCGCGACTGCGTGCAGATATCGCTTCACCCGCACAACGACCGCGGTTGCGGCGTTTCCGACGCCGAAATGGGCGTGCTTGCGGGCGCGGACAGAGTGGAAGGCACGCTGTTCGGAAACGGCGAACGTACGGGCAACGTCGACATAGTCACGCTTGCGCTCAATATGTATACCCACGGCGTCGATCCGAAACTCGACCTTACCGAACTGCCTGCTATAAAAGCGGTTTACGAACGGCTTACGAACATGACCGTTCCTCCCCGTCAGCCTTATGCGGGTCAGCTCGTGTTCACCGCTTTTTCGGGCAGTCACCAGGACGCTATAGCAAAAGGACTTTCTTTCCGCAAGGAACATCATAAAAAGCAGTGGGACGTCCCCTATCTCCCCATCGATCCTACCGATATAGGCAGAAATTACGACGGCGACGTGATTCGTATCAACAGCCAGTCGGGCAAAGGCGGCGTAAGCTATATGCTCGAACAGTCGTTCGGTTACCACATACCGAAGAATATGCGCGAATCCGTAGGATATGCGGTCAAGAACGCCTCCGATCATGCGCATAAAGAATTGCTTCCCGCCGAAGTAATGCAGGTATTTTCGGATAACTTTATTAATATCGAAACGCCCGTATCGTTTGTACGCTACGATTTCACCAATATTAACGGCGGAGTAAAAGCAAGCGTGACGGTACGCCGCGGGCAGACCGTAAGCGATTTCATCGGCACCGGAAACGGCGCGCTCGACGCTGTGTCCAACGCGCTCAAAGAAAATCTCGGAGTTAATTACGGAAACCTTCAATACTCCGAACACGCGCTCGAAGAAGGATCCCATTCCCGTGCGGCGGCTTACGTCGGAGTAACCGACGCACTCGACCACAAAGTCTGGGCAGTCGGAGTTGACAACGATATCATGCGCGCGTCTATAAAAGCGCTTATCGGTGCGATAAATAAATTACTCACAAAGAGCGACCACACATTCGGTGAAAATTGAAATTTATATACCAGCGCATCGCTAACGAGGGGCTGCCAGCATTCAACAATGCGGGCAGCCCCTCGCGTTATAGCGGAAAACTATTGTTTTTATTACAATATATTATAAAATACAAAGCTGCTAAACGAATTAAAGTAACTATAAGACTATACAGCAGCAATGCGGTTGGATTTTTGAGGAAAAACGTGAGTTTTCGGAGCGAGCGAAGCGATAGCGGTCGCCATAAGGTGACCCTATGGCGACCCGAAAACACGCGTTTTAACCGAAAAGACAACCGATATTGCGTCTGAATGGCAGCGTTAAGTTAGCA
>CASFAN010000103.1 GCA_949292715.1 uncultured Eubacteriales bacterium | reverse complement strand
CCGTCATAGCCTACTACCGTACCCTGCTGAACTTCTTCGTTACCGTCGCTTGTAACTTTTGCGCCTACGAGTTTAAGGGAATACAGCATATCCGAGAACTCGGCGCTTACGGTAACGTCACCTGCCGGCATTTTGAACATATTTCCGCTTATCCAGGTAACTTCCGTCTGACTCTCGGCAAACGACCAGTCGCTGAACTCCTTATGAACGGGAATTTCAGGCGTAATGGTTACAATGTCGCCTACAGAAGCGGTAGTAACGTCGGATTTGCCGCCGTTTACGGTTATCGTGTACTTTTTCACGGTACCGCTTCCCACGGACAGTACTACGCTGCATTTTTCACCGCCGCAAGTCGCCGTAAGTACGGTTTCTCCTGCCGCTACAAGTGTAACGTTTCCCTCTGCATCGATCTTGGCTATACCTTCGTTCGAACTTGCGAACTTAACCGAGCCGTCTGCGCCATTGTCTTTGCTTACGTTTGCGCCAACTTTGATTTTTTGCTGAGAGATATCCACGGACAAATAACCTTCGACATCTTTTCCGTTATAAGTTATAGATACCGAATGTACCTTCGGGATAGTTTCGGGAGGTGTGAACACGGGCGGATCGTTCTTCCCGCCTCCGCTGTCGCACGCCGAAAACAAACACATCGACGCAAAGCAAAGTACTATTGCAAGTAAAAACGCAAAGAACTTTGCCGCAGTCAAAATCCTGACTCTTTTTTTCATCATTCCTCCTTGTATAAAATACAGATTACAGACATCGGCGGAGAGCTTAATCATCGCTTGGTCTGTTCGGAGTTATTATACATCGCCTGAAAAATTTTTCAATATATGCGGCACCAACTTACAAATTTGCGTGATGAACTTCGCGTGGAAAATTTTTCCTTATAAAAAATAACGAGCGGACGCCTTTTACACGTCCGTTCGTCGTAACATTATTTTTCGTGCTTTTCCGCCTCGGAATTGCGCGCGCCGTTCTGAAGAAACAGAATATTCAACGTGAACACGTTATTTTCGGCTTTAACTACAAGGTCCGCGCCATACCTGTCGCAGACGTACTTTATGCTTTTCATTCCATAACCGTGAAAACGCTTGTCCCCCTTGCTTACGGGAAGACCGTTTTCAAAATTTATCGGAGAAGCAAAACAGTTCGTTTCTCTAATGACAAGCATTTCTCCAACCGCTTCGATATTAAGCATTATCACGCGTTTATCGGGCTCCACGTCCCTGACTGCGGTCATTGCGTTATCGAGGATATTTCCGAAAAGCGAATAAATATCCTCTTTGGTCATAAAATCCATTTTTTCGCCTTGCGCCATAATATTGATAATTATGCCGTTCTTCTTGCAAAGCAGGCTTTTTTCGGTAAGAATAACGTCAAGCGCGTCGTTGCCTGTTTTCACGGACAAATCGTATATGCTTATCTGTTCCTCTATTTCCATCAGTTCTTTATCGCTGATCTCACCCGAACGAAGATTATGTATCTGATGTTTGAGGTCGTGGCATTTAAGGTTTATAAGCTCGATATTTTCTTTCGATATTCTGTACTGTTCGCTTGCCTGATGCCACATATGTTCGACTCTGTCGAGAGTATCCTCGAGTTTTTTGCGCACGGATACTTCAAACTGCAAAAACATGGAAAAGAAGCAGCAAAGAATATTGTATACGCCTATAACGATTTTAAGCGATTTCGCGCCTATTACGTCAGACTTTACCACAACGGCGTTCAGCACTATATCGACGACAAGCACGGATACTGCAAGTACGAAAATAAACGTGGATTTCAGTTTAATAGGTTCGCGCGTACGCAATTGAGTTGAAAAAAGCATGTAGAACACAAAATATGCCGGCGCATACGAAGTAACATATATTATCGCGGTAAAAAGGTCGGGAAATATTCCCGCAAAATCTCCCGTGCCGTAGAAGCCGCTTGCCGACGGGTAGTCGAGCGCAACCATAAGCATATTGTATAATTCAAAAGCAAGATGCTGAGTCGTATAGCCTGCTACACAGCAGAATGCAACCGTGAGCCAGCTTTCGTCGAAAATAAACTTGTTAAGAAGCAAAGTAAAAATAAAAATAAGAAGAAATATGAAAGACACGTAAAACGGATTTTCAGACAATGCCGGCAAAGCCCATGCGAATAAATAACAAAGACCCACGGCAAGCAATAGCTTAGGAATGAAAAATCTGCGGCGTTTGAAACGGAATACATACATCGCCTGAGCAATGAGCAATTCCGTAACGAACTGAAAAGATTTGTAAAATTCAAACTGTGTCATAAATGTTCTTCGAGGTATTTGTTTAAAATGTGAATAAAATCTTTTTTGCGCGGATGGCTGATAACTATCACGTCATATTCCGACGAACCTTTTGTTTTTGCTATGTGCAGATCATATCCGCTTATCCCGAGCACGTAACGCAGATTAACGAGACAGGATTTATTGCATTGCGTAAACCCGTTTTCTTCAAATAGTTGCGCCTCGTTTTTAAGCGAACCCCTCTTTTCATAATCGCCTTTCGTTGTGTGATATATGATGCTGTGCCTTACTACTTCCACGTATCTCACTTCGGATACGGGCGCATATCTCAGAACTCCGTCGTCATATACCGTCACATGGGGTTTTTCTTTTTGCCCGTGTTTCTTGATTATTCGGTCAAGTTTTATTTCCAGACTGCCGTATTTTACGGGCTTCACTACGAAATCGTCGGCATCGACTTCATAACCGCGTATGGCATACTGCGCCATATTCGTCACGAAAATAAGCGCCGCATCCGTATCCGCACGGCGTACGGAACGCGCAACGTCCATACCGTTCATTTCAGGCATTTCTATATCAAGAAATATAATGTCGTAAACGGGTTTGAACAGCGCGGTGAATTTAACCGAACTTTCAAATCTGTCGACGGAAAACATCAACCCCCGTTTCTCGCAATAACGTGTGATGCAGTTTTCAAGCGTCTGGATTGCGTCGTTTTCATCGTCGACAATGGCAATATTCAGCATCGTTGCTCCCTCGATCTTAATATCGATTATTATAACATATATTTCTGAAAATGAAAATACCTTTTCCGAATAATTTACACTAACTTACATAATTTCCGCATGAACTTGTATTCTCATCGTAAATTTCACGAACAATATTGTCTTTTTTCTTTTGTGTTCGACTATAACGCACGGGGCTGTTGCAATTAACGACGCGACAGCCCCTTTTTGCTTATAAACTATAAAATTTCAATCCCCACGGTCGGCAGTTAACGCGCCGCAAAAGTAAGCCGTTTTCCGTCGCTGTAACATAGCCGTGCTTCACCAACAATGCGTACACATACCACGATAACGCGCACACGGCGCGGTATTCCCCGTATTCGGCATATTTTTTCAGTTCTGAAAAAACACTTCGGAACTCCGCGTCGTCGCCGAGCAAATCAAAGACTTTACGCACGACCTCACCCGCATGCCATCTGAAATAATTTTCCAGCATTAACGCATTATCTGTACACGGAATAATTGCGCTGATTTTTTTTGCCGTATCTTTACAGCAAAGCTTATTAAAAGCTCCGACAACGCGATCGGACGGCGTATAATCCATAGTCGAAATGTAGGGATTGGGATCGTACTTCAAATCGCGTTTAATTTCAGCAACGAGATTTCCGAAGTCGTCTCCGAATTTGTTCGGAAAAAGCGTATAAACTTCACACAATGCGGCAATATCGTCGTCCTTCCCCTGAGTTTCGTATTTTTCGATTATTTCTTTCACGTCCTGCGTATCGTAAATTTTTAAGTTCATATTTCCTCCGTGAGCGAAGCTAAACTAAATGCGCTCCCCGCAGGAAGCGCATTTTCGTTAGTTCCTTATTATTTTCTGTCGTTAAGGCATGCTATACCGGGAAGCACTTTACCTTCGAAAAGCTCGAGAGAAGCACCGCCGCCGGTGGAGATATGCGTCATCTTATCGGCATAACCGAGCTGCTGTACAGCCGCAGCGGAGTCGCCGCCGCCGATAATCGTCGTTGCCTTTCCGTATACATCCGCAAGCGCTTTGGCAACCGCTTTCGTACCTTCGGCAAGAATGGGATTTTCAAATACGCCCATAGGACCGTTCCAGATAACCGTTTTTGCATTCGCAACCGCTTCCGCGAACAGTTTTCTCGTTTCTTCGCCGATATCAAGTCCTTCCATGTCGGCGGGAATCTCGCCTACTTTAACGGTCTTAACCGTTACGGGAGCGTCGATAGGATTAGGGAACTCGGAAGTAACTACGGTATCTATGGGAAGAAGCAATTTTTTGCCGAGATCTTTAGCTTTCTGTATCATATCTTTGCAATAACCGAGTTTTTCATCGTCTACAAGCGATTTACCGACTTCATAGCCCTCGGATTTAAGGAACGTGTATGCCATTCCTCCGCCGATGATAAGCGTATCGCATTTTTCGAGCAGATTGTTTATGACGTTGAGTTTATCGGCAACCTTTGCTCCGCCGAGAATAGCAACGAAGGGACGAACGGGATGTTCGAGGCTGTCTGCCATTACGGAAAGCTCCTTTTCGATAAGGAAGCCGCATACGGCAGTCTTAACAAGACCGTATTCCACGATAGCCGCGGTGGAAGCGTGCGAACGGTGAGCCGTTCCGAACGCATCATTCACGTAAACGCCTTTATCGCCGTCGATAAGGGCTGCGAGCTTTTTGCAGAATCCCTCGTCTTTCTTTTCTTCTTCCCAATGGAAACGAAGGTTTTCAAGCAGAACGCATTCGCCTTCCTTGCACGCTGCGGCTTTTGCCTGTGCGTCAGGTCCCACAACGTCTTTTGCAAACGTTACTTTGCCGCCGAGCAGCTCATTAAGTCTTGCGGCAACGGGAGCAAGCGTGAGCTTTTTGGGTTCGTCTTTAAGCGCTTTATCGATTATTGCCTGCTTTGCGGCAGCCTGCTCGTCTGCGGGAAGCGCTTCAACTTTCTGCTTATCCTTTTTATTCAGCTTTACTTCATCCGAGAATATGGAATGCGGCTTACCCATATGCGAGCAAAGAATTACCTTTGCACCCTGTTCCATAAGATACTTAATCGTGGGAAGCGCGCCCATGATTCTGTTCTCGTCAGTGATTTTGCCGTCCTTCATAGGAACGTTGAAATCGCAACGAACGAGAACCTTCTTACCCTTGACGTCTACGTCTTTTACGGTCAGTTTGTTCATAATAACTCCTTATATTTTCCGTATTATTTAACAGTTAAAGTTTGTCTGAAATGCTTTTGAGATATTCATACGAAGCTTTAAGTTCTTCGAGATATGTAAAATCTCTTGCATAAGTTTCAATGATGACTGCGGGTTCCAGTTTGCGTTTGTCTATCTCGCGGAACAGTTTTTCAAAATCATACCTGCCTTTTCCCGGCAACGCCGTTGTTTCTTCTTTCGTCACGTCGGTGACGTGCAAAGTCACAAGTCTGTCTTCGGCAGCGTCTATGAATTTAAGCGGATCGTAGCCGGCGAATACGGAATGTTTGACATCGACCGTCGCGCACAATGAAGGGCACGCTTTAAGCAAAGCCCTGAAAGCATCGGGCGTAGCAAATTTGCAATAATGCACGTTTTCCACGGCAATGAAAAGTCCGTACATTCTCGCGGTGTCGGCAAGATAGGAAAATCTTTCGGCATAAACGCCGACATCGGTATTCTGCGACGACTTTTTCAGATTCAAAGGTCCGTGAAAAGTATAATACTTCGCGCCGAGTACGTTACCGGCATAGCATATTTTTCTGAATAACAATTCCGCGTCGTCTCTCACCCTGTTCGACGGACTGAAAAGTTCCCCCTCGAACTGCGAAGAAAGCGCATGAACGGAATGTACTTTCAGCGTATCGCCGAGTCTTTGACCGAGTGCGTCGACGAATCCTTTTTCGTACTCCGAATACGTAGACAAAAATACTTCCGTAGTATTTACGCCCATACCCGAAAGTACGGAAAAACAATTTTCCGTCGGAACCTTGGTAAATAGCGATGCAGTTGAAATTCCCGTTTTCATCATCTGTCAGACTCAGATATAATACTCGTCTTTTTTGGCTGCGGAACGTACTTCCGCAAGTTTTTCTTCATAACCTTTTCTGCCGAGCATGGCAAACGTAGCTTTTTTACCTTCTTCTACGCCCGGCTGGTTGAAAGTATCAACGTTAAGATACGAACCCGCAAACGCGGTTTCATACATATAATAAGCGAGAAGTTCGCCTACCGTTTCTTCGTTTACTTCGGGCAACGTAACCGTAAAGCTCATTCTGCCCGCCTTGCGGAGCGCATACTCGGTTGCAACGCGTTCGGCGTTAAGAAGTTCGCCCATAGTGTGACCTTTAAGAAATTCGCATGCGTCGATATCGTCGTCGCAAGGAATAACCACATCGTTTCTGAACTTCTCTACCGCAAGCATTGTAATAACTTTATCGAAAGGTCCTTCGGTATAAAGCTGAACCTGAGAATGCTGATCGGTAACGCCGAGAGCTTTTGCGGGAGTCTGTCCTGCGTTAACGGTCTTGCCGTTCTTGTCTACCGCTTTTCCGAGGGATTCCGCCCAGATCTGGCAGTAGAAATCGGACATATATTTAAGACTGTCTGCATAAGGCATCATAACGCTTATGTTAGCGCCTTTTTCCATTGCTTTGCACTGAAGATACGCAGTCATAAGCGCAGGATTTTTCTTTATGTCGGAAACGCGGCATGCCTCGCTCATTTCTTTTGCGCCTGCAAGCAGTTTCTTTATATCGATACCCATTGCGGCGAAAGGAACAAGCCCGACGTTCGAAAGCACGGAAAATCTTCCGCCTACGCCCGCGGGAATACCGTACGTTACGAAGCCTTCGTTCTGCGCGAGTTTATAAAGCGTGCCTTTACCGATGGTAGTCGTAGCGATAAAATGCTTTTTAGCCTCTTCTTTTCCCACCGCTTTTTTCATGAGATCGTAAAGCACAAGGAACTGAGCAAGCGTTTCGCTCGTTTCACCGCTCTTGGTTATAACGTTGAAGTAAGTCGTTTTAAGGTCGATGAGTTCAAGCAGCTCGTGCATTCTCTCCGGATCTATATTATCCTCGATATACAGCTTGGGAAGTCCCGCGGCTTTAAGCGCTGCCGAGGGAAGCTCGTTAAGACGCATATTGAGCAACGCCTGCGCCACGCTGATGGGCCCGAGCGCGCTGCCACCGATACCTAAAACCACGAAAGCCGATGCCTTGGAACGGATATCGTTCATTCTTGCGATCAGACTGTCGAGATCGGAGTAATTCATATAAGGAAGTTCACTCCATTCCTGCCAGCCTTTGCCGCAATTGGAAAGCACGTCGTTGAAAGCGGCGCCGATCTTTTCCGTATCTTCGGAAAAGCCTGCCGCGTCGATACCGCGAGCTCCGATGACGTCTGCCATCATGTTGTTGTAATCGAATCTGAGTTTCATATTTCTCACTCTCCGTTTGGAAATTTATTAACTCTTTTTGCGGAATCTCGGACAGCGATAGAACACCCGATGCCGGGTGTTCTGCCGCCGATAACGCATTATTATACGTTTGCTTCGATAATCCCGTAATTGCCGTCGTTTCTCTTGTATATAACGTTGACTTTTTCGGAAGTCTTGTTCAGAAATACATAGAAACTGTGCCCTATCATTTCAAGCTCCGCCATAGCTTCGATCTCGTCCATGGGAGAAAGCTCGAAAGATTTTGTTCTGACGATTTCGCTCGTCTTCTTTTCTTCTTCTTTGATATTTTCCACGATCTCTTTCTGCCTGAACTTTTTGCTTTTGCTTGCAAGGATCGTATGATGTTTTTTGATCTGTTTTTCGAGTTTGGGAATGGCAAGATCAATAAGATCGTACATCGTCTGTCCCGTTTCGCCCGTCACCTCGCTTCTGAGGACGGCGCTTCCGAGAAATATGGTAAGTTCCATTGTTTCTCTGTCTTTGGATTCACGCATCATTACTTTTATCGTAACATCTTCATCGAAATACTTATCCAGCCTCTGAATCTTCTTGTCGATGACATCTTTGAGTGTGTCCTTGGGTTTGTAGTTCTTTGATTGAAAGTCGATACGCATAAGCAAATCCCCCTTGTTGTGATATTTACTGAATTATACCACGCAAGGGGGATTTTGTCAATATGTTTTACGATTTAAGGCAAGATAATTATCTTACGGTTACTTTTCCGTCCGCATAATCTATCGTCGCGGTACTGTTGTCTTTGATTTTACCCGTAAGCAATGCGTCTGCTATGCAGTCCTCTATCGTCTGTTCGATTATTCTGCGAAGCGGACGCGCGCCGTATTCGGGATCGTAACCGTTTTTGATAACATAATTGATTATCGCCGGAGTATATTTGAGCTTGATGTTGCGCGCGTCGAGTTTGGCGGTGACTTTGCGCATCATAAGATCCGCAATCCTCTTTATATCCGTTTCGGTCAGATGCTTGAAATAGCATATAACGTCTATACGGTTGAGGAATTCCGGACGGAAATGACGTTTAAGCGCGTCGGACAGTATCGCCTTTTCGTTCTGTTCGTCGGCTTTCGCTTTATCGTCGTTGAAGCCTATCGCACGGCGGGATTTAAGCTCGCTTACGCCTACGTTACTCGTCATTATTATTATGGTATTCTTGAAGTCAACGGTTCTGCCCTGAGAATCGGTCAGACGACCTTCGTCGAGCACCTGTAACAATATGTTATATACGTCTGGATGAGCTTTTTCTATCTCGTCGAAAAGAACTACCGAATAAGGTTTACGTCTTACCTGTTCCGTAAGCTGTCCTCCGTCATCGAAGCCCACATATCCCGGAGGCGAACCGATAAGTTTGCTTACGCTGTGCGCTTCCATATATTCGGACATATCGATTCTGATAATATTATTCTCATCGTCGAACATCGCGGCTGCAAGCGCTTTCGTAAGCTCGGTTTTGCCCACGCCGGTAGGTCCGAGGAACAGGAACGACCCGATAGGACGTTTGGGATCTTTCAGTCCGGCACGTGCGCGTCTGATAGCTTTCGATACGCTCTCGACGGCTTCGTCCTGACCGATCACGCGCTCATGCAGTATTTTTTCGAGGTTATTGAGTCTTTCAAGCTCGCTCTCGTTAAGACGCGTAACGGGTATTTTTGTCCATTTTGCGACGACCTCCGCTATTTCTTCCGCGCCTATCGAACCGCCTCCGTTTGCCTGCCATTCCGCTTTCTTTTTCTTTATCTCCTCAAACAAGTTGTCGCGCTTGTTTTTGTATTCGTCGGCTTCGATATACTTTTCCTCTTTTTTCATAGTCTCTATGGCGTTGCGGTATTCGTCGAGCTTTTCTTCCATGGACTTGATTTCCGGAGGAAGTTTATTGCCGTTGACCTTAGCGCGCGACGCGGCTTCGTCTATAAGGTCTATTGCCTTATCCGGAAGGAATCTGTCGGAAATGTATCTGTCGGAAAGCTGAGCGGCAGCGGTTATCGCTTCGTCGCTTATCTTAATTTTATGGAACGCCTCATAATTGGGACGTATGCCTTTAAGTATTTCTATCGTCTGCTCAACCGTAGGCGGATTAACGATTATCGGCTGGAAACGACGTTCGAGCGCTTTATCGGTCTCTATAAATTTTCTGTACTCGTCCGTGGTAGTAGCGCCAATGGTCTGAAGCTCGCCGCGCGCAAGATAAGGTTTAAGCATATCCGACGGGGTCACCTCGCCTTCTTTTCCGCCCGCCTGAGCAAGCGTATGCAACTCGTCTATGAACAGTATTATGTCTCCGCGTTTGGTAACCGCGTCTATCGCGCTTTTAAGTCTCTGTTCGAGCTCGCCGCGATACTTGGTGCCCGCCATAAGGCTACCTATGTCGAGTGCAAATATTATTTTATTTTTAAGAAGTTCCGGAACGTTTCCCGCCACGATCTCACGAGCAAGTCCTTCAACAACCGCGCTTTTGCCCACGCCGGGTTCTCCGATAAGCACGGGGTTGTTCTTTGTCTTGCGGCAAAGAATCTCGATGATACGCTCTATTTCGTCTTTTCTGCCTATAACGGGATCGATCTTATTCTCTCTCGCGCGCTGCGTGAAATCCACGCCGAGGTCGGCAAGCTCTTTCGGAAGATTGCTCTTAGCCTGCTCGCCGCCATACGTCTGAGAACTTTGGATATTGTTGAGATTCTCGTAAATATTAACGATATTCATATTGGCTTCCAGTCTGTGAAGCATTCTGTCGACGTCTATGTTCCTGTTAAGAAAATCGTTAAGCGGCGAATCGTTATAAAATACGCTTGCAAGAAGAACGTGCTCCGTATAAATGCAATCCTGTTTTGA
The DNA here is from genome assembly GCA_949292715.1 of uncultured Eubacteriales bacterium. GTDB lineage: Bacteria > Bacillota > Clostridia > Christensenellales > Pumilibacteraceae > Protoclostridium. The sequence goes on along the minus strand of CASFAN010000103.1, from coordinate 3,937 downwards.
GATCGTCGCAATTTTGCGCGCGTCGTCAAACAGAAGTTTGAGGCTTTCGGACTCCTCAGGATCTTCGAGCGAATCGGTTTTTTCGAGCTTTCCTATCTCTGCGATTATTTTTACGGGGCTGAGACCTTCTCTGCGAAGTATCTCCGCGCACACGCATTCCGTGTTATACATTGCATAAAGCAGATGTATCGGTTCCACGTATTTGTTTCTGTTCTGTATTGCCATCTGATGCGCGAAAGCGCGGCATTTTTTCACGTTTTCGGACATCGGAAAATTGTTGTAATAATCCATAGTATATTCCTCCTTATACCGTTATTTTTTTAAGTTCGGCTGCTACGTTTGCGGCGCGGTAAATATCGCGCTCGTTTTCGTTCATTATTTTGCCCGCACTTGTCATCATATTTGCGGGTCTGAACTTGTCGAGCATTTTTCCGAGCGCGGCGTTATCGTTGCAATTGATAAAGCCGTAATAGACGCCCAGTTTGACCATCGCAAATTTCTCGGTAAATTCTTTGAACGAAAGTTTATATGCGTTTGTAAGAATCCCGTACGAACGCATGATATTGTCTCTGAGCAAAGCTTCGTTCGACTGCAACAACGCGTTACGCGCGACTATTTCCTGTTTTTCTATCTGATTTACGGCTCCGGAAACGCTCGATATTATTTCGTCTTCGCTTATACCAAGCGTTTTCTGGTTCGAAATCTGATAAAGGAATCCTTCGCTGTCGCTACCTTCTCCGTATTCTCCTCGAACGGTCATGTCAAAACGCGATACTGCGTTTACGCAGCCCGCAAGAGAATTCGTCATGCTGAGTCCGGGAAGAAACATAAGCGCCGAAGCTCTGAGCCCTGTCCCTACGTTGGTAGGGCATGCGGTAAGATAGCCGAGACGTTTGTCGAATGCGAATTTGTTCTGAGAAGCTATTATGTCGTCGATAGCGCTAATCCTCGAATACGCCTCAGAAAGTCTGTTCCCGCTCAGAATGCACTGCTCGCGCAGATGATCCTCTTCGTTTACCATTATGCATATTTCGTTATTCTTATTTACTACCACGGCGGCGTTTTTATTCCCGCGCAAAAGCTCGTCGCTTATAAGGTGCAGCTCTTTAAGCGTTTCCGCCTGAAGATCGGACATATCCGCACGCTTAACCGTTCCGAAACTTTCACCGCTGCGGGCAAGCGCGTCTTCGGTTTTTTTAAGTATGGCTTTTCCGCCTTCGTCATCCAGACGCGCGGGAAAAACATATCCGTCGAAATTGCGCGCAAGACGCGCTCTGCATGATATTACGATGCCGTTATTGACATTATTCATTTTTCTGACCTCCTTGCGCAGGCGGCTGTCTGAGCTTTTTCATTTCCTCGTTGATTTTCGCCGCAAGCTTATAATCCTCTACGGCAACAGCCTCTTCTCGTCTGCGAAGCAAATCGTTATATTTAGCTTCTTCCGGCGAATAAAACTTATCGGGCGATTTACCGATATGCTTGGTGTCTTTCTGGATTTTGCTGACCGAATCGAGTATCAGTTTATCAAAAGTTTTATAGCAATCGGGGCAACCGAGGAAACCCGTTTTCAGATAGTTACTCGCGCTGCACCCGCACGTAGGGCACACGTCGTTTCTGCGGACGTTTTCCCGTTCCGCGACAGGCACGCCGAACGCCTCGAACAGGCTGTCGAAGAAAGGAATATCCGGCTTTATAAAACCGTGCTTGTTTTTACAGATTTCGCAAAGATATCTTTCGTTGGCAACGCCGTTAATCACGGTCGTCGTATAATATACTGCGGGACGTATGCCGCATTCATCGCACATCCTGATTTCAGCCATTTTGTTTATCCTCCTTTTTAAGCAACGCAGTTGCAAGACTGCGCATCATTCCCGCCCGAAGTCCGTCTTTGACTACGGCAGGTGCGATCAGCGCTTTATCCGACATTACCGCGGCAAGCAAGCGCGCCGAATCCTCTTCGAGAATGTTTGCCTCGCACAGTCTTTTCAGGACCTGCAACGCAGACGTATAAGACATTCCGCCGCTTACGGGCAGATTTACAAGCTCGTCAAGCAACTTATCTCTGTTATCGCTAAGCCTCGTAAGATTGATATACCCACCGCCGCCGCGTCTGGATTCGACCACGTAACCGCGTGCAGGCGTAAATCTTGTCATCAGCACATAATTTATCTGACTCGGAGCACATGAAAAATAATTGGCAAGTTCGTTCCTGCTTATACTCACATTATCGCTGTCCGCAAACAGCTGAGTCAGAAACTGTTCTATCACATCGCTTATATTTGCCATTGTTACCTCCTTCGATCGGCATACCCGATCCTCATCTATCCTTGCGGTCAATAAAGTCCGTCCGTCGTTGTGGACAACACGTGTCGTGGATCCGACTTTCATACCGTTGTTTGACTTTCTTTGACCTTTGACCTTAGTTTACCATTAACGTTTGCATTTGTCAATGATTTTAAACAATTTTTTTTAAATTTTTTATCGATGAAAATTTCGCAACGTTCGGTACGGCAAAAAACAATCGCGCGGAAACTTACGATAATTTCCGCGCTTAATACTTTTACCGATTATTTTACGTTACGCTGTGTGATTTAATTTCCGATTTACTTCCCTTTTCCGCCAAACCATAACTGAGCAAGAATATCTTTCAGAACGAGAAAAGTATCCCGATCGTTATAGCCGTATGTTTTCTGCAAATCCGTCAAGAGTTCGCGAAGAACGGAAGCATATTTTTCGCAATCTACTTTATCTCTATAACTGAGCAGAACGGGATATTTTTTGCCCCATACTTTGTTCCAGTCCACTTTTTCATGTACTTTTTCACAGGTGTTTTCTATCGCTTTCTCTATTTCCGCAACAGTCGGATCATATTCGGCTAATTTATCCATTGTCGTAGAATATATCCCGGCAAGCTCTTTGAATACGCCTATATCGGGCGTACTGTCTCCTGATTCCCATTTCGACAGAGTTTGTCTGCTTATGTTCAACTTTTTTGCTACTTCTTCCTGTGTCATACCGCATTTCTTTCTCGCGTTATAAAGATTGTTTCCTATACTCATAAAACACTCTCCGCAGATTATATAAACATTATAACTTAAAAATCGCATAAAATCCAGTGTTATCCGTTAACCTTTCCGCAACGAATTTTGACAGAAAGTATAATTACAACGTCTATCCCAAATAAAGCTTGCCGTCATGGATCAGCATTCTATCGCTTAAATCTTCGGAATAATCCAATCCGAGGTCATCGACGGCAGAAACGATAGTTTCAGCAGGAATTACTTCGAACAATTCTTTTATGTTTTTAATTCTTTTAATAATATTATGATTCTCATCGTAAATATCGAGCCAATCGCCGTACGCAACGATACCGCGCGTCTTCCCGTCCTTACATTCGATATCTATTTCGGGCTCCCAGCCATATCGAGTCATTATGCTTAAATTATAAATAAATCTTTGCTTATCGAACATGCCGATTATCGTTCCTCGTTTATTTTCATATAGTTTGATATAAAAAATTTAGCACAAAACGACAGAAATGTCAATGTTAAATCGATAAGCAAAGTGCACTGCCGCCTGCGACGTCAGGTTACTCGCAGTGACCATAGAACAAGCTTATTCCCTCTAAAATTTCACCCGCTCGTAAGACGAACGGAAATAATCCAAGGATTATTTCCGTTCTCGGCTGTCCTCTCCGCCATAAAAAAGGACGCCTTACAGCGTCCTTTTTTATGGGTTTAGTGAATAATATGTTACCCTTCAAACCGAGCAGAAGGGTTGCAGATCGTGCACTTTCAAATGCGAGGACGAGGGAGTTTACTCAAACGTAAATGACCGAGTCCGAGGCATGAAGAAAGGGCGCGAGATGCGCCCTTATCCTCGGTTTGGCGGAGAGGACAGGATACTGCCGCCTTCGGCGTCAGGTTACTCGCAG
>CASFAN010000102.1 GCA_949292715.1 uncultured Eubacteriales bacterium | reverse complement strand
CATTTCCGCTATGCTTTTGGCGATTGCAAGACCGAGACCGGTAGATCCCGCTTTGCGTTCGCGCGCTTTGTCGCAACGGTAAAAGCGGTCGAAAATATGCGGCAAGTCTTCTTCGCTTATTCCGATGCCGTTATCCGCCACGCTTACAAGCGCGCCGCCGTCCTCCGCACGTTTGGCGGTTATATGAATTCTTCCGCCCGCGGGAGTATACTTTATCGCGTTGTCGGTAATTATCCTTATCATTTCCACGGCAAGAGATCTGTCGGCGCGGACGGGAATATCGCCGTTTATCTCGCTTGTTATTTCCTTATCGGTAACGGTCAGCTGATATGCGGAAACCACGTCCGACACGGCTTCGGCAAGATCGAAACGCTTTATCTGTAGTTTGAAATCGCCGAGTTTTGCAAGATAAAGCAACCTGTCCACTATCGTCTTCATGTTTGCCGCTTCCGCGCGTATCGCCTCTATCGATTCGTCGAGAACGGACTCGTCGGTTTTTCCCCAGCGCGAAAGCAGGTCGGAGTAACCGCGTATGACCGCAATCGGAGTGCGCAGTTCGTGACTTGCGTCGGAAATGAAATTGCTCTGACGTCTGAAAGACTCTTCTATTCCGTCAAGCATGCCGTTTATTCGTTCGCCGAGCTCCGCAAGTTCGTCGCGCGTGCCGAGCGGATCAAGTCTTGCGCTCATGTCTTCGCCCGTTATCTCGTCCATTTTCGATATCATTTTACGCACGGGAGAAAGCATCGTTTTTACCGAAAGCGCGCTCGCCGCTACAAAAACCGCGGTAAATCCGAGAAAGAACAGGATACCGATCACCACAAGCCGCATGATCATTTCACCCGAAGCGTTCGCGGAGCAGACGACGACAAAAATTATCACCGTATAAAACACAAACAAAACGGCAAAGACCGCAGTATTGACTAATGCGGTCTTTGTGCTTATGTCCATACGATACCGCTTGACTGCGGAATGCATCCAAAGATCGAACAGTCCTACGGGAAAGAATACCCACATCAGTATCGTTTTCCAGAGAGGACGTATCGGTTTGTCGGACACGGACTTTTCATTTTCCTTTTCGATTCTTTTTTTCATTTCTTTCCCCGAATATCGGTCAGTCTCTTATTATGTACCCCGCCCCGCGTACCGTGCGGACGACTTTGACGTCGTAAACGTCGTCTATCTTACTGCGAAGGTAACGGACATATACGTCGACGACATTGGTATTACCGTAGAAATCGAATCCCCACACCGCGTCGAGCGCCTGTTCGCGCGAGATAACGACGTTTCTGTTCTCGAGCAGATATACGAGAAGATCGTATTCTTTTTTCGTAAGCTCTATCGGATTGCCGTCATATGCAACGCTGCGGGAATTAAGATCCACGGTAAGTTTGCCGTAAGCCAGCGTTCTGCTCTTTACCGCGTCGCGTTTTTTCAGATGCACTCTTATACGCGCAAGCAATTCTTCGATTGCAAAAGGCTTTGTCATGTAATCGTTCGCGCCGATATCCAGCCCCGCAACCTTATCCATTATCTGATCGCGCGCCGTCAGTATTATAACGGGCGTTTCCTTGACCTGCCGAAGCCGCCTGAGCAGTTCGATTCCGTTAAGTCCCGGCAACATAAGGTCGAGTATGATCAGATCGTAATCGTGAGAAACCGCACTTTCGAGCGCGGTGCGACCGTCGGCGATATGCCTGACTTCATAACCTTCGTGTTCGAGTTCGAGCTGAACGAAC
>CASFAN010000101.1 GCA_949292715.1 uncultured Eubacteriales bacterium | reverse complement strand
TCCAAAGGGCAGACGTTTTTGCTTCACGGCGTGACGGGCAGCGGAAAAACCGAAGTTTATATGCGTTGTATAAAAGCTGCGCTCGAACAGGGCAAAACTTCGATTATGCTTGTTCCGGAAATCTCGCTGACTCCTCAGGTTTTGCGTAATTTCAGAGCAAGATTCGGGGAGAAAGTGGCTATATTGCACAGCGGACTGAGCCACGGCGAAAAATTCGACGAATGGCGTAAATGTCTGACGGGCGAGGCAAAAGTCGTTTTGGGAGCACGAAGCGCTATATTTGCACCGCTGAAAAATATCGGCGTTATCATAATCGACGAGGAGCATGATTCGAGTTATGTTTCCGAGCGCAATCCGCGTTACATAACGTCCGAAATTGCCGAATGGCGAAAGAACTATAACGGAGCGAATCTCATACTCGGCAGTGCGACTCCGTCCGTAGAAACTTATTATTACGCTAAAAACGGCAGATATAAACTACTTGAGCTGACCGGGCGCGTTAATCGGCGTCCTTTGCCGGAAATTAAAGTGGTGAATATGTGCCGAGAAATAATTTCAGGCAACAGAAGCATTTTTTCGGCTCCGCTTATGGAAGAACTTACCGATTGTCTTGAAAAAGGCAATCAGGCAATGCTTTTTCTTAACAGGCGCGGTTATGCTTCGTTTATGATGTGCAGAGCATGCGGATATGTGGCGAAATGCGACAGGTGCGATGTTTCTCTTGTTTATCACAGAGAGGAAAACAGGCTGAAATGCCATTATTGCGGAAACATGTACGCGGTGCCCGAAGTGTGTCCTTCTTGCGGAAGCAGGTTTCTCAAAGAAGGATATATAGGAACCGAAAAAGTCGTAAGTCAGCTGAAAGAACTTTTTCCGGGAGTAGGCATACTCCGTATGGATAACGACAGCACAAGCACGAAAGGCTCCCATGCGAAAATACTAGGGGATTTCGGCGCTAAAAAAGCGCAGATTCTCGTCGGCACTCAGATGATCGCAAAGGGTCATGATTTTCCCGATGTTACGCTCGTAGGAATACTCGACGCGGATATGAGTCTGCATATGGCGGATTATCGCAGCGTGGAACGTACATTTCAGCTTACTACTCAGGTAGCGGGCAGGGCGGGCAGAGCTTCGCTCCCCGGTAAAGTTATACTTCAGACATACGCTCCGTCACATTATGTATACAATTACGTGCGGAACGGGGACTATAAAGGTTTTTTCGAAAAAGAAATCAATCTGCGCGAGGTAACAAAATATCCTCCGTTTTCCGCCATTGTCCGAGTACTTGTGAGCGGAGAGGATGACGGAAAAGCCGCCGACGTGCTTAAAAACATATATCGTCGCGTTGAGGCTTTGAAAAACGGTAATCCCGATAAATTTATTTATCTCGGCTACATGCGCGCACCCTTGAAAAAAATAATGGACGAATACCGTATGCAGATACTTGTACGGCTGACCGTGAACTCCGACGATATAATAGACGGAATATTCACTGCCGTGGACGAATGCCGTGTTCCGAAAGTATCTTCATATGCAGAAATAAACCCGACAAAATTATCCTGAACGGAAGAAACAGTTATGGCAAGAAGATTTGTAGTTAAATTAGGCGAGGACGTTTTAAGAAAACGTTCCAAAGAAGTAACCGAATTCGATGATAAGCTTGGTTCGTTGCTTGACGATATGACAGAAACAATGATACTTGAAGACGGAGTCGGACTTGCGGCTCCTCAGGTCGGTATACTTAAACGTGCCGTAGTAATCAGTCCGAACGGTAAAGATTTTTATGAATTTGTAAATCCCGTAATACTTTCCGCTTCCGGGAAGCAGATATGCAGTGAAGGATGTCTGAGCGTGCCGAACGTCAGGGGCGAAGTCGAACGTCCGAAAAAAATAGAGGTTGCCGCTCAGGACAGGCACGGAAGAAAATTTACTTTCAAAGCGGAAGGGTTCTTTGCAAACATATGCTGTCATGAGTTTGATCATCTGGACGGTATTTTGTTCATCGATAAGATGATAACGCATAAGAAAAGTAAGTAAAGGCAGGTGAAATATGCGCGTACTGTTTATGGGAACACCCGATTTTGCGGTTTATTCGTTAGAAGCGCTTTGTTCTTCACGGCACGAAGTGATAGGAGTCGTAACTCAACCCGATAGGCCGGGTAATCGCGGAGTTACTGTTTTCTCCGCTGTCAAAAAGTACGCTCTGGCAAACGGTTTGCCCGTTTATCAGTTTGAAAAGATAAGAAAAGACGGTGTCGACGTCCTGCGCTCGCTCGGCGCGGACGTATTTGTGACTGCGGCTTACGGACAGATATTAAGTCGGGAAATAATAGAATTGCCGCGTTACGGCATACTTAACGTTCACGCATCGCTCCTTCCCGCATACCGTGGCAGCTGTCCCATTCAACGTGCCATAATCAACGGCGAAAAGGAAACGGGCGTGACCATAATGCAGACAGCCGAAGGGTTGGATACGGGCGACATATTATACGTAAAAAAAATAAAGATTTCTGCTGATGACAATGCGGAAACGCTTTTCGTTAAACTCGGAGAATTGGGAGCGTCCGCGCTCACGGAATGTCTGGATAAACTTGAAAAAGGAGAAATAACTCCCGTAAAGCAGAATGAGTCCGAAGCGACATATTATCCGATGCTTTGTAAGGCGGACGGAAAAACGGATTGGTCGCTTTCTTCTGAAGCCCTTGATTGCTTTATTCGCGGAGTTACGCCCTGGCCGGGAGCATACACCTATTTTAACGGTAAGCTTCTGAAAATTCATCGTGCAGTTCCGGTCGAAGGCCGTGGGGATGCAGGGGCCGTTATCGGTGTAGACAAAAACGGCATAAAAGTTGCGTGCGGACGCGGTGCGCTTTTGCTGAAAGAAGTTCAGCTCGAAGGTAAAAAACGTATGTGTTGTGCCGATTTCCTTAACGGTTGCAAGCTGAAAACGGGGGATAGATTCGGAGATGCGTGAGTTTGAAAGAGAAAATGCCGCGTATAACGTATTGAAAAAAGTTCTTTACGAGGGCGCATATTCTTCGGTTGAACTCGATCGTGTATTATCCCTGACAGACGAAGTCAATCGCGGCGCAGTGACTGCATTGGTTTACGGAGTTCTGGATAAAAACGTTGCACTTGATTACGTAATAGGGAAACTTGCGGCAAAAGGTAAGGTAAAAAATAATATTGCCGTTATTCTCAAAATGGGTTTGTACGAAATAATTTTCGGAAACACTCCGCAGTACGCGGCGACGGACAGATATGTTCGTTTTGCCAGAGAGCGCGTTAACGGCGCTCAGGGATTTGTCAATGCGATTCTCAGAGCCGCAAAGACAGCGGTCTTTCCTTGCGGCGACGATGCCGCGTCGCTTTCTGTACGTTTCAGCCGTCCCGAGTGGGCGATAAAGCGCATGATAAACGATTTCGGCGTAGAAAAAACCGTTGAAAATTTATCAGGCGCTTTTGACGGTCGTACGCACATCAGGCGAAATTCCCGTACGGTATCTGTCGAAGAATTTGATAAAGAGATAGAACATTCGGACGAAAAACATAATTATTCTGCTACAAGCAAGGGGTATTATGTCACACGTAATACGTTAAAAAATCTGAATCCTACACATTTTACCGCACAATCTCTTTCTTCGATTTACGCTGCGGAAGCGTATGCGGAAGGATTGAGCGGAAAAATAAGAATACTCGATCTGTGTGCGGCTCCCGGAGGCAAATCGGTTTATCTTTCGGAATTGCTACCCGAAGCCGATATAACCGCCTGCGATATTCACGAACATCGAGTGCGGCTTATCGAGGCATATGCCTCGCGTATGAAAAGTCGCATAAAGGCGCTCAAGAACGATGCGACCGTAAAAAGAAACGATTGGTACGAAACGTTCGATCTTGTAGTCTGCGATGTTCCGTGTACGGGAAGCGGACTTATATGTTCGTCTCCGGATATCCTGCTCGGTAAAAAAGACAGCGACGTATTTGCGCTTGCGGAGCTTCAATATAACATTTTATCGGTAGCCGCTGATTATGTGAAACCCGGCGGAAGGCTTGCATATTCGACGTGCTCGTTATTTACAGCCGAAGACGAGAGAGTCACGGAAAAGTTTTTACAATCGGACAGTCGGTTTGAGGCGTACGGTAACGCTATAAGATTCTTTCCGAATGAAGGTCTTGATGGATTTTATATTTTGAGGATGAAAAGAAAGTGAAACGACTTCTGACTGATCTGACAAAAGAACAGCTTGCGTCGGAGTTATCCGACGAAGGATTGCCTAAATACCGCGCGGAACAGATTTATAAATGGCTGAACGACGGCGTGGATTTTTCCGCCATGACCAATCTTCCCAAAGAGCTCCGAGCTCGTCTTAGCGAAAAGTATTCCGCGATCGGCGCGGAAATCGTCAAAATCGCAGAATCCAAAGACGGAACGGTTAAATTCCTTTTTGGTCTGAATGACGGTAATCTAATCGAGGGCGTGCTCATGAAATACAAGTACGGGTATACTCTATGCGTTTCTACTCAGGTCGGTTGCCGTATGGGCTGCGCGTTTTGCGCTTCAGGGCGCGACGGCTTGTTGCGCAATCTTACTGCGGGAGAAATGCTCGGCGAAATTATCTGCGCAGACAGATATATTTCCGAAAAAGATCACGGAGCGCGGGTCGGAAATATCGTACTTATGGGCAGCGGCGAGCCTTTGGATAATTATGATAACGTAACTTCTTTTATAAAACTTGTCGGAAGCGGAAAAAATATAGGGCAGAGAGGGATATCGCTTTCGACATGCGGTCTGACGGAAAATATCAGAAGGCTGGCTGATGAAAATTTCTCCGTTACGCTTTGTCTTTCTCTCCATTCGCCGTTTGACGACAGACGCGTTACGGTAATGCCTACCGGCAGGAAATACAAAGTTTCGGACATTATTTCTTCGGCAAAATATTACTTTGAAAAAAGCGGCAGGCGCGTAATAGTAGAATATGCCATGATGCGAGGATTCAACACGCGGGAAGAAGACGCCCGCGAACTAAGGCGTCTTACGCGTGATTTCCCTTGTCACATTAATCTTATTCCGCTTAACGATACGGATTCGGGTCTTAAAGGCGTTAACGGAAAGGAAGCGAAAGCGTTTCTTAAAATGTTGACCGAACTCGGTGCTTCGGTAACGATTAGGCGTTCTTTGGGCGAAGACATCGAAGGCGCGTGCGGTCAGCTGAAACGTCGATACGTTGACGGCAATCTATAATTTATTTACAAGCATATATTTTTCCGACAAAGAATCGGAACGATTTATACAAAAGCTAAATTTACGGAGGACACTATGGCTGTAAAAACGGCTCCTTCCATTCTCAGCGGCGACTTTTCGCGCCTGGGAGAGGAAGTCGTAAGAATGAAAAAAGCGGGTGCGGACATGATCCACTGCGACGTTATGGACGGAATGTTTGTACCTAATCTGACTTTCGGTCAGAAGACAATAGCCGATATAAAAAAATGTTCGGATATCCCGCTTGACGTTCATCTTATGATCGTCAGTCCCGAACGATATCTCGACAAATTCATAGAGGCAGGCGCCGACAGGCTTGCCTTTCATGTCGAAGCAACCGAATATGCAAAAGAGAATCTCACTCGTATTAAAGTTGCCGGAATTAAAGCGGGCATAGCGATAAGTCCGGATACGCCGTTGGAAAAAGCATATTCATTGCTTGATTATTGCAATTTTGTTATTGTTATGGGCGTATATCCCGGATTCGGCGGTCAAAAATATATTCCTCGTACAACTGAGAGGATAAAAAAACTTGCTGCTGAAATCAGCAGCAGGGGACTTGACGTGGAAATAGAAATCGACGGCGGAGTAATCGGGGACAATATGAAAGAAATTGCGGATGCCGGAGCGACGGTAATGGTTTCCGGAAATTACGTATTCGGTGCGTCCGATCCGAAAGCGATTATAGAGAAATTTAAAGAGCTGTAATCTTGTAACCCGTGAAAGCCTTTTGTCATATATTATACGGGAGGCTTCGCGATATGTCAAAAATTATATGTATAAAATTACCGGCCTTTCTGCGTCCGATATTCAGACTTTTTTGCAGGCGCAGAAAAAACGGCAATGCGCCTGAAAAAATAACAATGTCGGATAAAAATTCCTGATTAAGCGGTAGCACGAACCCCGAAACATGATGTTTCGGGGTTCGGTGTTTATTATTCATTAACAGGGTATGCGGAGTTTGAATTAATGTCTGACGATATTGCAAAATTTTTCGGATTTTGTCAAGATTTCGGTTTTGCCGAAGTAAAATATAATGCGAAAAAGAAAAGACCGACTTGTAAGTCGGCCGATGTCTTTTATCAGATTTCTTTGTTCAGCGTTCTCTTGCAGCGCGTGCAAACGTAAACACTCTTAACCTGACCGTCAATATCCAATTTCATTTTATGAACATTGGCATTGAAAGATCTTACGGTGTGTCTGTTAGAGTGGCTGACATTTTTACCCGCGGATCTGCCCTTGCCGCATATCTCACATACTTTGCTCATTTGCCGTTGCCTCCGTTTTCGATTTACCGTAATACTATATCACTGACGTGAAATAAATGCAAGTATTTTCGGATAGTTTTTTCATTTTGTGCAAAAATTTTCAAAATATAAATAATATATCGATAAAACGGATAAAAACTCTTGCAATTTATTTTGCTTTGGGTTAAAATATTATACGGCTTATGGTAAAAGGCATTTTATGCCCGCATAATCAGACAACGTATTGTTCTGAAACTTGCAGATTTTGTTATATGCAAGACGGAGGATATTATATATTATGGTTATTAAAACTATCAACGGAGCGATGCTCAGAAAAATGATTCTGAACGGCGCTAAGCTCCTTGACAATAATAAGCAACACGTAGATTCGCTTAACGTATTTCCGGTGCCCGACGGCGATACCGGTACGAATATGTCGCTTACGCTTATATCGGCGGCAAAAGAAGTTTCGGCTTGTCCGAACAATAATATCGATTTACTTTGCGACGCAGTATCCAAAGGCGCGCTCAGAGGCGCGAGAGGTAACAGCGGAGTTATTACCAGTCAGATACTTAAAGGTATCGCTTCCGTTCTTTCGGCTTGCAATGACGAAATTACCGTGAAAGATCTTGCGGCAGGAATGGAGAAAGGTACCGAGATTGCTTATAAAGCCGTTACAAAACCGCAGGAGGGCACTATACTTACCGTTATCAGAATGATGACGGAGCAAGCCGTTAAGTTTGCAAAACGCGGAACAAATATTGCAGATTTCTTCGTATCTGTACTCAAAGCGGGTGAAGATACGCTCAAGCAGACGCCGGAAATGCTGCCTGTGCTGAAAAAAGCAGGAGTGGTCGATGCGGGAGGTCGCGGACTGCTTATCGTGTTCCAGGGCTTTTATAACAGCCTTATCGGCGAAGAAGAAGTCAACCTTGATTTTGACGACAGCATAAAAAAGGTTTCGGACGGACGTCCTGCGAATAATTATGAACAGTTCCATGCCGATCTTACGACGCTCGATTCGATTGAGTTTGCGTACTGCACGGAATTTTTCGTTATCCATCTTAAAGAAACGGCAACCGAGAGCGACATAGACGATTTCAGAAATAAGCTTATGCAGATTGGCGACTGCGTTCTTGTCATCGGCGATCTTTCCATGGTAAAAGTTCACGTACATACCAATAATCCCGGTCAGGCGCTTTCGTATGCTCTCGAGCTCGGCGAACTCGACAGAATCAAAGTCGAAAACATGCTTGAGCAGAACAGAGTGCTTGTTTCGCATCAGGAAGCGGAGCTTAAACCGTACGGTATGGTTTCCGTGTGCTCGGGCGAGGGTATGGCTTCGATTTTCAAAGACCTTATGGTAGACGAAATAATCGAAGGCGGGCAGACCATGAATCCGAGTGCGGACGATATCGCAAATGCTTGCGACAAGATAAACGCGACAGACATTTTCGTTTTCCCGAATAATAAAAATATCATTCTTGCGGCTGAGCAGGCAAAAGAAATCAGCAAACGCAATATTCATGTCGTTCCCACGGTAAACGTACCGCAGGGACTCAGCGCCGTACTTGCTTTCAATCCTCAGGATACGCTCGAAGGCAATCTCGACAATATGGAAGAGGCAAGACAGGCAGTAAAGGTAGGCAGCGTAACTTTTGCGGTCAGATCCACGTCGATCGACGGCTTCGATCTTAACGAAGGCGACATAATCGGGCTCAGCGATAAAAATATCATTGCAAAAGGAGAGCGTCCGGAAGCCGTAGCGGAAGAAATCGTTGATAAACTGACGGACGAAGATGTCAGCACGATAACGATATATTACGGATATAAAACTACGGAAGAAGAAGCCAATGCGCTCATGGAAAAAATTGCGGAAAAATATCCGGATTGCGATGTAGACGCGCACAACGGCGGTCAGGCGCTTTATTACTATATAATTGCGCTTGAATAAAAACAAAAGAATTTTCGGGCGGCTCGACCGCCCTTTATTATTTGTGTTCAGTGTGAAACATGAAACTCGAAGACATTAAAGGACTCGGAGCAAAAAGAATAGCGGCGCTTAAAGCGAGCGGAATCGAAGATCCGCTTGACCTTCTCTTATTGTTTCCCTCCGCTTATTTCGACAGGGAAGCGGTTATTGATTGGGATACGTTGAAAGACGGCGATGACGTTATTTTTCTCGGCGAGATAGTAGAAAAGCCGATTTTTAAACGTGTAAGAAAAGGTCTGTCTTTTGTAAAAGCAAAAATGACTTCTTTCGGTAAAACATTGACTTGCACATGGTTCAACCAGGATTTTGTTTACAGGCAGCTTGTTACAAAATCGCATTTTATAATAGGGGGAAAAGTAAAGCGGTATTCAAAAAGCATAGAAATTTCCGCGCCTCGCATAATTCCAGAACGCGATGTCAAAATACTTCCTGTTTATAAACTTCCTAAGGGTCTTCCGCAAAGCGTAATGACCGACGCAGTCGCGCATGCGATAAAAGGTTTGCGGGTAAACGGATTCGTAAAAGACGAAGTTGCCTCTGAGTTCGGTATCATGCCTTTGTCCGCCGCCGTAAAAGCAGCGCACTTTCCGTCTGATATTCCGCAGGCGTTTCACGCAGTAAAAAGTATAGCTACTGAGCGATTGGCTTATACGGTTTCAATATATAACCTCGTTAAGGGCGAAACGGAAAAACGCGTCAATAAATACGGCGAACACGCCGCGGAATTGTCATCAGCAATAAAAGGATTGCCATTTTTGCTTACGGACGATCAGAATAACGCGATAAAAAAGATTACCGAGCGATTTCGTTCGCCGCAGAAAATGAATATGTTATTGCAAGGCGACGTAGGGAGCGGGAAGACTATAGTTGCTTTTCTTGCCGCATATTATGCCGCTTTATCTGGATATCAGACAGCTATAATGGCGCCTACAGAAATACTCGCGCTTCAACACGCGTCGAACGCAAAAGCTTTTTTCGGCCCTCTCGGAATAAGCGTTGCCTGTCTGACGGGAACTCTGTGCGCAAAGGATCGCTCATCTGTTCTTGATGATATTAAGAGCGGCAGAGCAAGCGTTGTTATCGGAACGCATGCGCTTATCGGAAATTCCGTGATATATAAAAATCTCGGTTTTACCGTTACCGACGAGCAGCACAGATTCGGCGTATGTCAGCGCGGCAGTCTGGAAAATAAAACCGAAGGGAATACGGATAACCTCGTAATGAGCGCAACTCCAATACCCAGAACGCTTGCTTTATCGCTATACGGACAGTTGGAAACCGTAAATTTACACTCAAAACCAACATCTGCCGATAGTATTATGACTGCCATAGTACCTCAGAATAAGCTCGCGGATATGTATAAGTACATTGCGGATAAAGCGAATTCTGGCGAAAAAACATATATAGTTTGTCCACGGATTGATTCCGACGAAGAAATTTCCGCAATCGGTCTTTATGAAGAATTAAAGCGCGGAATCCTGGGAAAGGTCGGCATAAGGCTTCTTCACGGCAAAATGAAAGATAAAGAGAAAGAAACCGTAATGCGCGAATTTGCGTTCGGTAAAATAAACGTTCTCGTGGCGACTACCGTGATCGAAGTGGGAATTGACGTGTCTTCTGCAACAACCATGGCTATATTCGGAGCAGACAGACTTGGATTGAGTCAGCTGCATCAGTTACGCGGCAGAATAGGCAGAAGAGGACAAAAAAGTTATTGTTTCATAATTGAAGACGGATGCAATATACCCGAACGTCTTAAATTTCTTTGCGCTTGCAATGACGGATTCAGACTTGCCGAATATGATTTCGATGCTCGCGGAGCAGGTGATTTTCTCGGAGTAAGACAACACGGAAAATCGCGTTTGTTTGCAGACGTGAAAATAGACGCCGAACTGATTACAAAGGCGAAAGGTATCAGCGAGCGGATGCTCGGAGACGAACGCGTGCGTTCTGAACTGATTGCTCGCGCGGCGGAGAGGGAAGAATTCATACGTTCCATATCTCTCAGCTGAAATTTTTTATAAAACAATATATATATTTTATAAATCTGCTTGACATATTGTTTAAGAGCCTGTATAATTACTTTAACGATTTATCAAGATAAAGTGTTAAAGCGCAAATAAAGTCCGAATTAACATTACATTGCTTATTTTATAAATATCGATTTTATGCTTTATGCGTAACGGAGAAAATATGAATAAAGTTCAATTGCCGTTCGGTATGCAGGATTATCTGCCCGACGATTGCTACAACAAAACAATGGCGGAAAACGCTATGTGCAAAACTTTTGCGTCATACGGATATAAGCGCGTATCAACCCCGACGCTCGAATATGCCGATCTCTTTACGGCAGACGGCGCAATGAACGCAAAGCGACTGTTCAAGCTCACCGATTCGGACGGCAGTCTTCTTGCTTTGCGTGCCGACGTGACGGTGCAGATATGCCGCATGTATGTTACAAGCATGACAGGCGTGCAAAGGATGTATTACGCGTCCGATTCGTACGAGTATACCAGCGACTCGAACAGCGCGCGCGACAGAGAGTTCGCGCAGACGGGCGTCGAGCTTTTGGGCGACGACAGCGCAGAAGGGGAGCTTGAAATACTAACCATGGCCGCCGACGCGCTTAAAGCAAGCGGACTGAAAAATTTTACTGTTGAAATCGGTCATGTCGGATATTTTGACGGTCTTGCGGAGCAGTTCGGATTGTCAAAAGAACAGGCTCAGCATCTGAAAACTCTTATAAACAAAAAAGACATGCTCGGTACGGAATTGTTTTTCAGCGATAACGGCATCAGCGACGAAGGAAAAGAAAGCATTTTGTCGCTTCCTTCGCTGTTCGGCGACGCGTCTGTCCTTGAAAAAGCGCGTAAACTTTGCTCCAACAAAAAAAGCACGCAGGCAATCGACAGGCTGGAATATTTGCTCGGTAAGCTCGAAAAAGCAGGACTCGGTAAATATTTTTCGATCGATCTCGGAATGGTATCGGTTAACGATTATTACACGGGGCTTGTAATCAAGGGATTATGCGGAGACGTCGGCGCTTCCGTGCTTTACGGCGGAAGATATGACAAGCTTTGCGACAGAATGGGAAAACCTGCGAATGCGATCGGCTTTGCGGTCGGGACAAAAAGACTGATAACCGCGCTGAAAAATCAGGGGAAATACGAGAAAGCTCCCAAAGCGGATATCGCTTTCGCGGTGATCGATTGCGACGACAAAGTCGTAAGAGATACGGTAAGTGCGCTTCGGAAGAAAAATATAGTCGTACAGGTATTCGGTGGTGAAGAAGAATTGACGAATTATTGCAAGGAAAAGGGTATATGCAAAGCCGTTTTGTTTGACGGAGCCGCTATTGAGTTGACCTTTGCTCCGAAAGGAGGTAAAATATAATATGATAACAGTAGCTTTGGCAAAAGGCAGGCTTGCAACCCAATCGACCGAATTGCTTGAAAAATGCGGTCTTAAACTCGACGAGCTTAAAACCGATACGAGAAAACTCGTATTATTCGACAACAGCGGAAAATACAGGTTTGTTTTCGTAAAACCGAGCGACGTTCCCACATACGTAGAAAGAGGGGTCGCGGACTTCGGCGTAGTGGGAAAAGATACTTTGCTCGAAGCGGACAAAGATATTTACGAAATGATCGATCTCAAGTTCGGAGCATGCCGACTTTGCGTATGCGGTTATGAAAGTTCTTTGAAGAATGCGGGCGGCATACTGAGAGTAGGTACGAAGTATGAACATGTCACGAAAGAGTATTTCGGCGTGCGTGGCAAAACGGTAGATATTATCAAGCTGAACGGTTCAGTCGAATTAGCTCCGGTTATCGGTCTTTCCGACGTCATAGTCGATATCGTGGAAAGCGGCAAGACGCTCGAAGCAAACGGATTGAAAGTACTGGAAGAAGTATGCAAGTGCAGCGCGAGAGTCGCGGTAAACAGAGTCAGTCTGAAAACAAAAAAAGGACTTGCGGAATTGCTTGAAAAAATAAAAGAAAACGTGTGACGGTAAATTATTATGTTAATAACTGACAGAAAAGAAGGTTTGAAAAGAGTATTTTCAAGAAAAAGCGCACTGTCCGAAAACGCGAAAAAAAGCGTGGAGGATATCATTTCCGCGGTGAAACGCGACGGCGACGTTGCTTTGTTCGAATACGCGGCAAAGTTTGACGGAGTTAATCTTAATGCCGGAAATATACTTATAAGCAAAGAAGAGATAGAAAAGGCTTATGAAAGCGTATCCGACGAATTGCTCGGCGCACTTCGTCGCGCAAAGAAAAATATAGAGAATTACCATAAAAAACAACTTTTGCCGGGTGAACTTTCCGAGAGTACGCCCGGAGGAAAAACCGGATACATGATACGACCCGTCGACAGAGCTGGAATTTATGTTCCGGGCGGAAAAGCGTCGTATCCCAGCTCGGTGCTTATGGCTGCCGTTCCCGCGTCGGTTGCAGGCGTAAAAGAAATTATCATGTGTACTCCCGGCGCAAGTCCGCTTACGCTTGTAGCGGCGGCAGAATGCGGAGTGAGAAGTATTTATCGAGTCGGAGGCGCACAGGCAATAGCGGCAATGGCGTACGGAACGCGTTCGATCCCGAAAGCCGACGTTATATGCGGACCGGGTAATATGTATGTTACCGAAGCAAAAAGGCTTGTATACGGAGACGCGGGAATTGACATGATTGCAGGACCGAGCGAAATTCTTGTGGTAGCCGATTCTTCCGCCGATCCCGTATTTACCGCCGCCGATCTGCTTTCTCAGGCTGAACACGACGAAATGGCGATGGCAATTCTTGTAACGTCCGATGAAAATTTTGCGCGTAAGGTAAGCGATGAAGTTGAACGGCAAGTCGCCTTGTTGCCGAAAGCCGCAATAGCGGGTAAATCGATTAGCGATTACGGTACTATAATTATTGCGGAAAATCTTGAAGAGTGTATGGATATTTCCAACGAAATAGCTCCTGAGCATCTTGAATTGTGCGTTTCAGAGCCCGAAAAGCTTCTTTCGTCGGTCAGAAACGCAGGCGCTGTATTCATGGGACATTGGTCTCCCGAACCGCTCGGGGATTATTATGCAGGAACCAACCACGTGCTTCCTAACGGCGGCACCGCAAAATATTTTTCCGCGCTCGGAGTAAATAATTTCGTAAAACGTATCAGTCTTATAAAATACGGAAAAGACGCTTTGTGCGCCGCATCCGATGATATTATCGCATTGGCGGAGGCGGAAGGGCTTGAAGCTCACGCTAACGCCGTTCGAGTGAGAATGAAGGGGCTTAAATTATGAGAAATGCAAAAATCACAAGAAAAACTAAAGAAACCGATATAACCGCCGAGTTTTGTCTTGACGGCAACGGAATAGCGGAAATAAGCACCGGGATCGGATTTTTCGATCACATGCTTACAGCCTTTACGGTGCACGGAAATTTCAATCTGAAATTGTCCTGCAAGGGCGATCTTGATGTAGACGGGCATCACACGGTAGAAGATACGGGAATCGTCCTCGGAAACGCGGCTTATGAAGCTCTTGGCGATAAAAAGGGCATTGAAAGATTTGCCTGCGCCTATGTGCCGATGGATGACGCACTTGCGCGTTGCGTTATCGATATTTCCGGCAGACCTTATTTGTCTTTCAATGCCGACGGACTCGGCGGAAACATAGGAGAGTACGATTCTGCGCTTACAGAAGAATTTTTCCGCGCATTCTGCGTAAACGCGCGTATAAATATGCACATAGACGTTATTCGGGGACGCAACGCTCACCATATCTGCGAAGCCGTATTTAAAGCGTTTGCAAGGGCTTTTTCTTCCGCATCGAAAATTACAGGAAGCAATATACCCAGTACAAAGGGGAGTTTGTAAATGATAATTTTTCCCGCAATTGACATATACGGCGGAAAAGCCGTCAGACTCAGAGGCGGAAAATTTGACGATATTACCGTATACGGCGATCCGCTCGATATAGCAAAAAGGTTTGAGGATGCGGGCGCGAAGTGGTTGCACGTCGTCGACCTGAACGGAGCGGAAGGATCGGGAAATAATTTCTCCGTCATCGAAAAAATAGCTTCGGTAACGTCTTTGAAAGTACAGTCTGGCGGCGGCTTACGCGATAAATTCAGAATACGAAATCTGCTTATGTCCGGTGCCGAACGTGCGGTTCTGGGTACCGTATGCGCCGAGAATCCCGACGTTGCGGGAGAAATGATTTCGGAATTCGGTACGGAATCCATTGTGTGCGGTCTTGACCTTAAAGACGGCAGGGTAGCCGTCAGGGGATGGAAAGAAACCTCTGCGCTTACTCCGTCAGAACTTGGCGGGAAATTGTGCTCGGCAGGAGCAAAATATTTCCTTTTTACGGACGTCTCCCGCGACGGTATGCTCGGCGGCGCTAACGTACTTGCAACCGCAGAATTGCAGGATAAGCTCGGCGCATGCGTAATTGCAAGCGGCGGAGTGAAAGATATGTCCGATATTATAGCGCTGAAGGATCGCAATCTTTACGGCGCGATAATCGGTAAAGCTTATTATGAGAAAAAAATAGATATTGAAGAGGCAATTGAATATGTTCGATCTTAAATATAATTCCGACGGACTTATACCCGTCATCACAATTGACGCAGTATCCAACGAAGTTCTTATGCAGGCATATATGAATCGGGAAGCTTTCGAGAAAACGTTGGAAACGGGT
>CASFAN010000100.1 GCA_949292715.1 uncultured Eubacteriales bacterium | reverse complement strand
TTTCGGAAGGAGATACCGTAAATTTTTACAGTATGTCTTCTTATGACCCGATATATAACGGTACGGGCGATCAGGGCCGCGCTTATATGAACCTCGAATATACCGAAACGCATATGCTTGACGCATTTACCGAAGCGGGATTCAAGGTGAATAAAGACTTATTTGACTGGTACAGAAAAAATTATAACACCTACGGTCGTAAGGACAGCGACAAGACGTTGCGTGCCTGGGGTAACGCTATTTATAAGCATTATACGATAGCGGACGCAAGTTGGGAAAATATCGGAACCGCCGCAAAAGAAAATGCGGCCGAAGCGGGAATATTCATTCTTTCCCGCGTTGCCGGAGAAGGTTCGGATACGACTACGCACGATGTCGGTTGGAATCCCGGCGATATGACCAACGGCAACTATCTCGCGCTTTCGCCTACGGAAATAAGCGTTCTTACCAACATGAAGCGCATGAAGGACGAAGGCAAGCTGAAAAAGATAATCGTAGTGCTTAACTTCTCCAATCAGGTGGAATGCAAATTCATAGACGAGGAAAAGTACGGCGTAGACGCGGCTATATGGGTAGGCAATTTCGGTATGAGAGGCCCCGAAGCGCTTGCAAAAATGCTGCTCGGCGACGTCAATCCGAGCGGAAAACTCGTCGATACGTTCTGGAAAGAACATTATTACAATCCCGTACTGACCAACTTCGGCGAAGTATCGAAAAGCAATACGTTCTCGTTCACAAACGGTGCTCAGGGCGCGGATACCGATAAATACGTAGTTTATCAGGAAGGCATTTACGTCGGTTACAGATATACCGAAACGCGTTACGAAGATCTTATTCTCGGCACCGCAAACGTAGGCGAATTCAATTACAGCGACGCGGTTTCTTATCCGTTCGGTTACGGTATTTCCTACACGAATTTTGAATATTCGAATTTTACCGTAAAAGAAAATTCGATGTCCAATCCCAAAACTTACGACCTCAGCGTTACGGTGACAAACAATGGCGATGTCAGCGGCAAAGAGGCGGTACAGTTCTATCTGCAAAAACCTTATACGCAGTACGACAAAGACAACAACGTTGAAAAAGCGGCTGTGGAAATCGTAGGCTATGCTAAGACCGACGAACTTGAACCGGGCGCAAGTCAAACGGTTACGTACACCGTGGATCAGAGTTATTTCGCTTCGTACGACGCTTATAAAGCAAGAACTTACATAATGGATCCCGGAAGTTATTATTTTACCGTCGCGCCCGACGCGCATACTGCCGTGAATAACATACTTCTCAAAAAGCTCGGCGAGGACGCGCGTAGCCGCAGCGGATGGGTGGAAATGCCTCATCGCGAGAGTAGCTCCGCACTCGTAAACGAAATCAAGATAAGCACTCCCGGCAATCAGCCGGACGCAAAGACGTTCTCCAAGTCAAAGTATACGGGAGCGGAAATAACCAACCGTTTCGATGACGTAGACATACTTACTTATGACGGCGCCGGCGATTCCAACAAAGCCAACATGACTTATATGACCCGCGATGACTGGAACGGCACCGTGCACTACGCATGGAGCGATTATGCGTCAGGCACATGGGCGAATAACGAGGTTAAACTTTCGTCCAACGCAAAAATGGCGGAGGACAGCAAATTGCCGGTATTGCAGAAAGACAATATCGAATACCCGACGATGGAAGCGGACAACGGACTTTCTCTTATCGACTTACAGTCCGATCTGATCCCTTATAACGACGAGCTTTGGGAAAAACTCCTCGATCAGATGAGTTGGGAAGAAATGTGCAACCTTATCGGTAACGGTCACGGCGGAACGATTGCCGTCGAGTCCATAAACAAAGTCGCTACCTACGATATGGACAGCGCGGTAGGCGTGGATCAGGTGTTCGGACAGCGCGGCGCTATGCAGTCGTTCGCGACTCATTACAACGATCCGGATAAGGGCAAAAAGAGCACGTCTTATCCCGGAAACGATACCGTTGCGGCAACATACAACGACGACCTTATCTACCGTATGGGCGTACAGTGGGGCGAGGACTGTCTGTGGGTAGGCTATACCTGCCTTTACGGACCGGGCGTGAACCTCCACCGCACTCCTTACGGCGGCAGAAATTACAACTATTTCAGCGAAGACGGATTTATGACCGGACATCCCGCAGGCGTTATGATTAAGGGAATGAAGACCAAAGGCGCCGAGAACCTCATAAAGCACGTCGGACTGAACGAACAGGAAACCAACCGTATAGGCGGCAGCACATGGGCAAACGAACAGTCCATCCGCGAGATATACCTTCGCGGTGCGGAAATCGCTATCGGAGATTACGAATGTCAGGGCGTAATGGCGTCGCTTGCAAGAATGGGAATGAAATATTGCGGACATCAGGGTTACTTCAAATACGTTATCCGCGATGAGTTCGGCGCAACCGGTTATAACGTTTCCGACTCGTTTATGGGCTATATGTCTCCTTCTTACTGCGTGCTTATGGGACAGGGTCTGCCTCTTTCGAGCGCGCCCGGAGACCTGCTGAATAAAGAGGAAGGCTATGGCGAATTCGCATGGGCGCTTCGCGAAGAATGCCACAGAGTGCTTTATACCGTAGTACACAGCAACGGTATGAACTTCCAGGCTCCCGGTATGCAGGTAAAACGTATAACACCGCCCTGGCTGGCTCAGCTTAACGCGCTTACGACGGTGATGATGGTACTGTTCATACTCAGCGCCGTATTCGCGGCGGTTATGGTAGTACTCGGTTACCTGCCCGCGACAAAAGACAAGTTTAAGGTTAAAGACAAAAAAGCCGAATAACCCGATTCGGCGGACAGACTGAGCCGCGGACCGTTCTTGCGTTCGCGGCAAGGCTGTTTGAACAGACCGTGCTGTTTTTCTATTGCGTTGAACACGGTAATCGGATTTAAAAAATCAATCCAAAGGAGGATAAAATGAAGAAGTTAATTAAAATTATGACGATATCAGTTATCGTCGCGCTTATGATGTTCGTAGCGGTAGCTGCTACCGCATGCGGATCGAGCGCGGAACTCGACGACATTAAAGTGGAACTGCCCGTAAGAGAATACGAAGAAGGGCAGACGCTTAACGTTGAAGGAATGACAGTAACCGCCATGTATATGGACGGTACGGAAAAAGCTGTAGCCGATTATAAAATAAAGATCGGAAAAACGGAGTGGACGAGCGATTACAAGCTTAAAAAGACGGATACGCGCATAACGGTAGAGTATACGGAAAACGAGGTTACGAAGAGTAAAAACGTGTCGATTACCGTAAACGGCGCATGGAGTCTTACGGTAAAGAACGCGACGATCAACGGAAAAGACACGCTTGCGCTTAAACGCGATGAAAAACTGCCCGCCGATCCCGAAATCGTGGTAGACGACGGAGAAGAACTGCTCGGCTGGCAGGACGAAGAAGGCAATTATTACGGCAATTACGAAGCGCTTGCGGAAGCTTTTTCGATGCCCAACCGCGACAGCGAGATACTTGCTGTTACTTCCGCGTCGTTTACTCAGCCGTTCACGCCCGCTTGCTCGTATAAACATCTCAGTTCGTACAGCGAACCTGACGAAAACGGAATCAGAACGATACAGTACGACAACGGCTCTCAGAAGAACGGAGCGTTCGAGCACGTTCAGACCGAAGCGGGATATTGGGCAACCAGATATGTCATGGACACGAAACAGGACATAGGAATACTCAACGGACCTGACGAAGAGCATAAGAACGACGGAGTACATAGCGATCTTATGAACGATTGCCCGTACAGCGACGAGGTGGAGAAAGTCATAATGATGAACTTCACTAATAACAGCGAAGAAGCAATTACCATTCTTTACGGAGTCGAATGTTTCGGTATACGCGGAGAAGTAACCGTCACTCTCGATCCCGGCGAGACGGAAAGCGCATTGCTTAAACAGCTCTATGCTCCCGACGGAAAGAGCGGAGACGTGGCATTCCACGTGCTTTGTATTCTCGACGGCGGCGAAAGCGGCTATGACCTGACGATATGGGGCTTCCTTGCAGAATAAAGTCTGCGCGAAAAA
>CASFAN010000099.1 GCA_949292715.1 uncultured Eubacteriales bacterium | reverse complement strand
AAAAAAGACTGCCGCTTAAGCGGCAGCCAGAGAATGTGTTGCGGCTGACGAAACATTCAGTGCGTCTTAAGACGCAAGCCGGTAATATGCCCTTGAAGGGCTTGTACATACCACGCGTTTAACGCGTGGTACTGATTTGTCAACATAAAATATATAAATGTTAAGAATAGCCGAAACTGCTTATCTGATAAAAATAAAATTATACTGTCGGATTGCCGGAGTCAGAAAAATTTGCGAAAATTTTGAATTATTCGCAAATGCCGCGGGTATCCGTTTTAAGTAATTTATTTCGCATTTATTGATATTTTCAAATAAAGATGTTATAATGTATTCGAAAATCCGGGAGGGAATATGACTGAAGTTGTCGCAGCGCTTATTTGGAACAAAGAAAAATTTATGATTTGCCGGAGACCGCCGTATAAGGCTCGCGGGATGATGTGGGAATTTGCAGGCGGTAAGGTGGAGCCGGGCGAAAGCAAAGAGCAGGCGCTGGTGCGCGAGTGCAAGGAAGAGCTCGGCGTGACGGTGGAAGTGGGCGATACGTTTGCCGAGGTCACTCATACGTATCCCGACATTGCCGTTCATCTCACATTATTCAATGCGCGCATAATTAACGGTGAGCCGCGCAGACTTGAACATAACGACATGAAATGGATAACTTCCGCCGAAATACCGAATTACGAATTTTGTCCTGCCGACAAAGAAATACTTGAAAAACTTGCCGCAATGTGCGCATCTTGATTTATATATGCGGTAGCAATGCCGTAGGATATTGCAGAACTCTGCGGAAAAAGCAGACGCGTCGTGTGCGAAAACGCGATAAAAATTTTAAGGAGATTATGATGGATAAAAGCAGGCATTTTGAAAAATCGGTTCCTGAAGACTACGTTTTAGTAAAACATTTGAACGCCAGAAATGATAAAAGGCAGATGGTTGTCTATACGCTTTTATCTTTTCCTCCTTTCCTTATTATCGTTCCGGTGCTTATCTTTGTAGCTTTATATGTCAACGGTTACAATATACTGGAAAATTTGAATATCAGGTTCTATATATCGCTTTTAATAACGTTCGCAGCATTTATCGTTTATATAGTTTTGCATGAAATTACGCACGGCATTACATATAAAATTTTTACCGGCGCAAAACTGACGTTCGGTATGAATTTAGCCGTCGCTTTCTGCGGGGTTCCGGATATTTACGTTCGTAAAAAGGCGTCGGTAATCTCGCTTCTAATGCCTTTTCTGATTTTTTCCGCTGTATTTATAGGATTAACCGTCGGTATGTGGTTTATATCCCCGCTTTACGGGATATTGGCAGGCGCGCTTTTCTCGCTGCATTTGGGCGGTTGCGTCGGCGATCTTCATTGGACTTTTATATACGCGGCGAAGTTCAGACGTTGCGATACGCTTATGCGCGATACGGGTCCCGAACAATGGTTGTATATACCGAAAGCCGAAGCGGAAAAATACGGCATAGAATATATCTCGGAAAACGATTCCGTAAATAACGGCAACTGAATACGTAAACCGGGAGCGGTATTTAACGTATGCCGATCTTTTCTTCGAAATATTACCGTATAATCTGCTTCATTCGATGAGTTACCAAACGCGGATGCGTTAAGGCGTGAACATAACTATATAAAATAGACGACTCCAAAAAAGGAACGACTCCGATCGAAACACCCGATTGCGATTTTTTTCCAGAAGGATAGGACACCTGAAAAGTCGGTTTGTGTCGGACGGATTGCAAAAAATACAGCGAAAATATCGTAAGTGCCCATCGTGCGCCCGACTTTATGGATAACGGAAAATGTCTTTTACTTTACCGTTATATTATTATTCTTCTTTCGTTTCAGGCATGATCGGAGGCGTGAAACGCGGTTTTGGCGCGGCTTGAAAAAAATATTCGTAAATTTTTTGAAATTAGCCTGAAAAACTAAAATATAGCAATATTTTTATTGAAATATTGTAAAACTTAGTGGTAAAAGGTGTTTACTTTTGTCGGTTCGTTTGGTATAATAAAACGCGATGATGAATTAAAAATTATGGAGGTTTATGATGAAGGGAAATAGCTCTGCGTTTCAGGGTACACCCGAGCAGGAAGCGAAGCTCAAAGAAGTCATTGAGAGCCGCAAATCAATGCCGGGATGTCTGATGCCCGTTCTTCAGGAAGCTCAGGCCATATACGGCTATCTTCCTATCGAAGTGCAGAAAATGATTGCCGAAGGTCTCGGCGTTTCTCTGTCCGAAGTGTACGGAGTGGCAACTTTTTACACGCAGTTTTCGCTTACGCCCAAAGGCAAGCACAGAATCAGTCTTTGCCTTGGCACGGCATGTTATGTCAAAGGCGCGGATAAGATACTCGCGGCGCTTGAAAAGAAACTCGGCGTTAAATGCGGCGAATGTACGGTGGACGGAATGTTCTCGCTCGATTCCTGCCGTTGCGTAGGAGCTTGCGGTCTTGCACCCGTAATGATGATAGACGACGACGTTTACGGCAAACTTACCGTAGATATGCTCGACGATATTTTACAGCCTTACAGGGAGGGACGCAAATGACAATCGCGGAATTGAACGAACATAAGGCTAAATACGAAGACCTTATCAAAGTAAGACGACTTATCGGCGAACAGGGCGCGAAGCTGGAAAAGACCACCGGGTACAGAAAGCAGGTGCTTGTCTGCGGCGGTACAGGCTGTACTTCCTCCCGTTCCAAAGAAATAATAGAAGTTCTCGAAACTACTCTTGCAAATCTCGGAATCAAAGACGTATTAATCGTAAAAACGGGTTGTTTCGGACTTTGCGCGCTCGGTCCGATAATGATAGTTTATCCCGAAGGCGCTTTCTACTCGCAGATGACTCCCGCCCATGCGAAAGTAGTTGCCGAAAAGCATCTGATACCCGGCGGAGAGGTAATAAAAGAATATCTTTACAGCGGAACTCTTATGCCGGACGGAAGCATACTTCCGTTTGCAGAGACCGCGTTTTATAAAAAGCAGATGCGTATCGCGCTCCGCAATTGCGGCGTGATCGCGGCTGAGAATATCGACGAAGCTATCGGAGCGGGCGATTATCAGGCGCTCGCTAAGGTACTTACCACAATGACTCCCGATCAGGTCATCGAGGAAATGCTTGTCAGCGGACTTTGCGGCAGAGGCGGCGCAGGTTTCCCGACGGGCAGAAAGTGGGCGTTCGCCAAGGCTTCTTCCGGAAAAGAAAAGTATGTGTGCTGCAATGCGGACGAAGGCGACCCGGGCGCGTTCATGGACAGATCCATTCTCGAAGGGGATCCGCACAGTGTGCTCGAAGCAATGGCTATAGCGGGATATACGATCGGTTCGGAGCAGGGTTACATATATGTCCGTGCGGAATATCCCATAGCGGTGCACCGTCTGGAAATCGCTATAAGACAGGCGAGAGAGTACGGACTTCTCGGAAAAAATATTTTCGGCACGGGATTTAATTTCGATATCGAAATACGTCTCGGAGCAGGCGCATTCGTTTGCGGCGAGGAAACCGCGCTTATGACGAGTATAGAAGGTCACCGCGGCGAACCGCGTCCCAGACCACCTTTCCCCGCGGTCAAAGGACTTTTCGGAAAGCCTACCATTCTCAACAACGTCGAAACGTGGGCAAACGTTAATCCGATAATCATGAACGGCGCAAAATGGTTCTCGTCAATCGGTACGGAAAACTCAAAAGGCACCAAGGTATTCGCGCTCGGCGGAAAAATTACAAACGTCGGACTTGTCGAAGTTCCTATGGGTACGACTCTCCGCACGATAGTCGAGGAAATCGGCGGCGGCATACCTAAGGGTAAGAGGTTCAAAGCCGCTCAGACGGGCGGACCTTCGGGCGGCTGTATACCCGCAAGCTGTCTCGACGTTCCGATCGATTATGAAAATCTTAAACGTATCGGCTCGATGATGGGCAGCGGCGGAATGATCATACTCGACGAAGACACTTGTATGGTAGACATATCCAAATTCTACCTCGAGTTTACTGCGGACGAGTCCTGCGGCAAATGCAATCCCTGCCGTATAGGAACGAAACGTCTGCTCGAACTGCTTACGAAAATAACAAAAGGTCAGGGCGAAATGGAAGATCTCGAAAAGATCAAAGAGCTTGCCGACCACATGAAGTCCTCTTCGCTTTGCGCGCTCGGACAGTCCGCTCCCAATCCCGTGCTTTCCACGCTCAGATATTTCGAAGACGAATACAGGGCGCATATCGTGGATAAGAAATGTCCCGCAGGCGTATGTAAAGCGCTTCTGTCATATTACATAGTTCCCGACAAATGCCGCGGTTGTACTCTTTGCAAGAGGAACTGTCCCGTCGGCGCGATCGAAGGCGAGCTTAAACAGCCTCACGCCATCGATACAGCGAAGTGCATCAGATGCGGCGTGTGCATAAGCAAGTGCAACTTCGGCGCTATCATCAAGAAGTAAGGGAGGGAATTATGGTTAATCTTAAAATCAACGGTAAAAGCGTATCGGTGCCCGAGGGAAGCACCGTGCTTGAAGCGGCAAAAGCCGCAAACATAGAAATTCCCACGCTTTGCTTTCTTAACGGGGTAAATTGCGCAGGTTCCTGCCGTATGTGCGTGGTGGAAGCTACGGGCGCGCGCGGACTCGTTGCCGCATGCGTTTATCCCGTAAGCGAGGGAATGGAAGTTCAGACGAACACGCCGAAATGCAGACAGTCGAGAAAAATGACTCTCGAGCTTTTGCTTTCCGCACATAAGAAAAAATGTCTTACGTGTTCGAGAAACACGACTTGCGAGCTTCAGCGTCTTGCTACGGAATACGAAGCGGATGCGGACAGATTTGCAACGGTAACTCCCGATACGCCGCTCGATACGTCGTCTCCTTTCCTTATAAGGGATAATGATAAATGTATCAATTGCCGCCGCTGCGTGGCTGCTTGTAAGAATTTGCAGGGCGTTGAGGCTATCGGACCGATCGGAAGAGGTTATGCCGTGCATATCGGCGGCGCGTTCGAACGTCCGACCATCGAGACCAACTGCGTAGGTTGCGGTCAGTGTATCGTTGCATGTCCCGTCGGCGCGCTTACGGAAAAGAGCGATACCGACAAGGTCTGGAAAGCGATGTTCGATCCGGACAAAAAAGTCGTTTTCTATACCGCGCCTTCGATCAGAGCTACGCTCGGCGAAGAATTCGGATTGCCGATCGGAACTAACGTGGAAGGCAAGATGGTAGCCGCAATCAGACGGCTCGGAAACGTAGAAGTATTCAATATGGACGTTACCGCAGACCTTACTATACTCGAAGAAGCAAGCGAGCTTATAGACAGAGTTCAGAACAATAAACCGCTTCCGATGTTTACGTCGTGCTGTCCGGGTTGGATAAAGTATATCGAGCATAATTATCCCGAAATGCTGCCCAATCTCTCGACATGCAAATCTCCTCAGCAGATGTTCGGTTCGCTCCTTAAAACTTACTACTGCGAGAAAAACGGAATAGACCCCGAAAATCTTTTTGTCGTCAGCGTTATACCGTGCACGGCAAAGAAGTTCGAAGTCGGTCGTCCCGAACTTAATAAAGACGTTGACGTCGCGCTTACAACGCGCGAGCTTGCCCGTATGATAAGAACCGCGGGTATAAAGTTTGCCGATCTTGCAGATGAGGAATATGACGATCCTTTCCGAATAGCTACGGGAGGAGGCGCTATATTCGGGGCTACGGGCGGCGTTATGGAAGCCGCGCTTCGCACCGCGGCGCACATGCTCGACGGTAAATTCGAAGTCCTCGATTTCAGGGAAGTGCGCGGAACTAATCCGATAAAAGAAGCGAAATACAAAGTTGCGGGTATAACCGTAAAAGTTGCGGTTGCGAGCGGACTTGCCAACGCAAAAGCAATTATGGAAGACATAAAAGCTGGCAGAAAGAACTATACCTTTGTCGAAATTATGGCTTGCCCCGGCGGTTGCATTAACGGAGGCGGTCAGCCTAACGTTCCCGACAGTATACGCAACTGGACGGATCTTAAAGCATTGCGTGCAAAAGCGCTTTACAATTATGACAAGAAACTCGAACTTCGCGCTTCTCACGACAGCCCGACGGTCAAAATGCTTTATGACGAATATTTCGGAAAACCCAACAGTCACAAAGCTCACGAAGTATTGCATACGGAATATACTCCGAGAGAGAAATTTTAATTAAAGTAAGTATACAAAATTATCCGCAAACACTTGTTTGCGGATAATTTTGTCTTATCTGGAAATGTTTATGCGAAATCTGTTGAGCTTGTAATTTATCAGTCCGTCTTTTGCCATTCTGCTGAGTTCTCCCGAAAGCGCGCTGCGGTCTGTCGATATATAGTCCGCAAGTTCCTGTCTCGAAAAGGGTATACTAAATTCGTTGCTTCCTTTTTTTCTGGCTTGCGCGCTCAGGTATGCGAGTACTTTTTCTCTTATGGTGCGGCGTGAAAGTATTTCCGAGCGTTCGAGAAAAGTTACGCTTGCGTTTCCGACAACCTTTATGGCGTTGTATAAAAACGCGGTATGATCGCGACACGGAAGCTCGCAAGGTTCGTGCAGACGTTTTTCGTCAAGAATTACGACGGTGCAATCTTCCGTCGCGACAAGCCGCGTGGATACTTCCTGTCCGGAGTATACAAATGCCACGCCGTAAACGCCGCCGGCGCCGAGCTTGTTGATTACGTTGCGGTTGCCTGCGTAATCTTCGCTTATTACGTTAGCTTTTCCGTTCGCTACGATTATTATCGCAGGCTTATCTCCGTATCCGATTATTTCTTCGTCTTTAAAGTATTTCATAACCCGTGCACCGAAACATTCAAGTATTTTTTTAACGTCGTTTATGCCTTGCATCAGCGGACTTTTTGAAACGACTTCTATAATTTTATCGTACACTTATTTATTTCCTTTTAATAATTTATATTTGTTGTAAAAACAACATTATTTTTGCGTTAATTATAATATAATAGACGAAAATTGTCAACGGAGAAGAGATATGAAAAAAATAATAGTAACCGTTTTAGCGATTGTCGCCGTATTTTGCTTGTCTGCATTCGCTTTCACCGCGTGCGGGGAAACCGAAAAAGGGGTATACGATATATTCGCGCCTGACGGAGCGCCAGTGCTTGCGCTTGCCGATATGTGGGGTGAGGATACCGAAAATGCCGAACTGAATTACGGAGTCATCGGCGAAAGCGAAGTAAACACTAAAATGAAGTCGGGCGAAGCTGATTTTATTGCCGCGCCTATAAACATAGGGGCAAGCATACATGCCGCGTACAAGAGCGGCGGCACGCCTTACGACTATAAACTGCTTAACGTTACGAGCTGGGGAGTTATATATTTTACCACGAACGAAGACAGGTATAAAACGAGGGAAGAATGCGCTTCCGCAGCTGAGTTCCTTTCGCAGTTTGACGGAAAAACCATGTCGACCATAGGACTTGCCGCAATACCGGGTAAAACCGTTCAGTATCTCTTCGGAGAAGCCGAAGCGTCCGTTACGCTTAACGGCTCCGACGCTACCGTTATACAGCAATCCTACGTTAAAGGCGACGCGACGACCGCAATATTTGCGGAACCCGCTATAACGGGAGTCCGCACCAAAGCGGGCGAAGACTCGGTTAAGGTACTTGCGTCGGTTTCGGATATTTATAAAGAAATTACAGGAAAAGATTTTCCCATGTCCGGACTGTTCGTGCGCTCCGACGTGCTTGAAAACGACCCCGACGCCGTAAAAGCGGTTGACGAACGCGTAAAGTCAAGCGTTGAAAAATTCAATAGCAATATAGACGAAGTGTCGGCGAAAGCAGAGAGTATCGAGGGATTTTCACTTAAAGCGGCGGTTATAAAGAAGGCATACGATAAAATGAATGTCGCGTATAAAAATTCCGACGGCTCGAAAGGCGATGTCGAAACATTGCTGACAAAAATCGGCGCACCCTGCGACGATGATTTATTTGCATAAATACAGTGAAAGAAGTTATTTACAGAAACAGATATGTGCTTATAACCGTTGCGGCAACGATATTTTTGCTTGTCGTATGGGAAGCGGCGGCGCGCATAATCGGTTATGACATCATATTGCCTACCTTTACATCCGTATGCATCGCTTTTGCCGAAATGTTCGTGACGGGGACGTTCTGGATTTCGGTGGCGGGTACATTGCTTCGAAGCGTGACGGGATTTGCCGTAGCGTTCGTCCTCGGCGTTGTTCTGGGCATAACGGCAGGGAAGTATCGCGCTCTCGATTCAGTGCTTTTGCCTTTCAATTCGATAATGCGCACGATTCCCGTCGCGGCAATAACGCTTGTGCTCGGAGTATGGCTTGCCCCGGACGTGATTCCGTCTATAATCGGAATGATGCTTATTTTTCCGGTAGTATACGAGCAGTCTAAAACAGCCGTAAAAGTATTGCCTGAAGAGCTGGAAGAAATAATGGACGAGGCAGGGGCGTCTTTCCCTTATCGTTTCGTAAACTTGTATCTGCCCTCTGTAATGCCGCATATACTTTCCAATATATCCGCGACTTTCGGAATGAATCTGAAAGCGGTCATAACCGCGGAAACGCTCATGCTTGCGCTTAACAGTATAGGTTTGCAGATACATTACGCTTACAGTAATTTTCTTTTCGAAACGCCCGCGCTTTTTGCATGGGTATTGACCGCCGTGCTAATGTCTGTCGGAATAGAGGCAATACTTAAATTCGCGGTAAAAAAGTCGCTGAGGGTGTAACGCGCGTAAAATAGCGATAATATAATATCGTGTGAGCCGTGTATATTCGATTTTGTTATATTCGGGCGGAGAGCGAAAGGCTTTCCGTCCGTTTTATCAAAGAACTTACCGTGATATAGGTATTCATTTGACATGATTCGTCAAATATGATAAAATAAACAACGCAAAAAGGGATATTATAGGGACATAATCAAGTGGAAAGGCATTCCGGAATTTTATTGCATATCGCTACGTTGCCTTGCAGATACGGTATCGGACAGCTCGGCAAAAGCGCTTACGACTTTGCGGACTTTCTCGCGGATTCGGCACAAAGTTACTGGCAGGTTCTGCCTCTCGTCCCGACGGGATACGGCGATTCGCCTTACCAGTCGTGTTGCGCTTCGGCGGGAAACGAATATTTTATCGATCTCGACCTGCTTGCGAAAGAAGGTCTGCTGACTGATGAAGAGCTTGCTTCCTGCGTGACAGAAGCCGACAGCAGAATAAATTATGAAAATTTATATTATACGCGATACGAAATTCTGCGCAAAGCGTTTTCTCGTTACGATAAAACCGACGCAGAGTTCGTGCGCTATGTGAAGCGCGGGGAGTTTGCCGATTACGCATTGTTCCGCACGATTAAAGACAGCTTCGGAGGCGCGCCCTGGAACGAATGGGACGACGAATTCAGACTTCGCGACGCCGAAACTCTGAAAAGATTTTCCGAAGCGCATGCCGACGATATATTGTTCTGGCAATGGGCACAGTTCGTATTTCATAAGCAATGGTCTGCGCTTAAAGAATACGCCGCGCGTAAAGGCATAAAGATGATAGGCGATATGCCGATATATCTCGCTTATGACAGCGTGGAGTGCTGGACTCATCCGGAGATGGTCAAACTCGACGAAGATCTCAGACCGACTGCCGTAGCGGGGTGCCCGCCGGACGCGTTCTGCGATACAGGTCAGCTGTGGGGAAATCCCGTGTACGACTGGAATTACATGGAGCGTGACGGTTTTAAATGGTGGATTGCCAGACTGAAAAAATGCTTCGAGCTTTACGACGTCGTGAGAATAGACCACTTCCGCGGATTTGACAGATATTACGAAATTCCGTTCGGAGAAAAAACGGCGGTAAACGGAGTCTGGCAGCCTGCGGCAGGCAGGGCGATGTTTAAAGCGGCGGAAAACGAGCTCGGAGAAATGCAGGTGATTGCGGAGGACCTCGGAATACTCGACGATTCCGCTCGGGATATGTTCGCGGCACTCGGCTATCCCGGAATGAAGATATTGCAGTTTGCATTCGACTCGGGCGACGATAACGATTATCTGCCGCATAATTACAAAGACGGTAATTGCATAGTATATACGGGCACGCACGATAACGATACACTGCTCGGGTTTATCCGAAAATTGGGCGGGCGTAAAGAATACTTTGCTTGCGCGCTTGCTCGGGAACTTGAACGTATGGGTTTACCGCAATGCGGCGCAAGCGATGAAGAAATGTGCGATTCTGTGATAGAATTATGTTATGCATCCGCCGCCGATTGTGCTATAATACCTATGCAGGACTGGATGAAAACGGGCGAAGAAGGCAGAATCAATATGCCGAGCGTGCTTTCTACGTCAAATTGGAGCTATCGGATAAGTCCCGATTATGCGGAGCTCGGTTTGCAGAAAAGAATAAAAGAACTGACCGTACGTTACGGCAGATGACGATTTGTAATAAGGAGAGGAGAAAGGTGTCAAACAAGATCATCGATAAAATGGAAGATATTTTATCGTACGACTATGCGACTACGATAGAAAAGGCAACAACCACTCAGTTGTATAATTCGCTTTCGAAAGCGGTAATGCGTGAGATAAATCCGCTTTGGCTTAAAACGGACGAAAACCAGTACAAGAAAAAGCGCGCTTATTATCTCAGCGCGGAATATCTTGTTGGCAGATCGGTATTCGCAAATCTGCTTAACCTCGGCGAGCTTAAAGAAATAGACAAACTGCTTAAAGAACGCGGCGTGGACATACGTTCGTTCGAGGATATTCCCGATTCCGCGCTCGGTAACGGAGGTCTCGGTCGTCTTGCCGCATGTTATCTCGAATCGGCGGCAACTGAAGGACTGCCGCTTAACGGTTACGGAATAAGATATAAGTACGGCTTGTTCAAACAGCTTTTCGTAAACGGTTTCCAGGTGGAACGCGTAGACGACTGGACTACATGCGGCGATCCGTGGTCGATAAGACACGATGACGAGACGCAGATAATTTCGTTTGCAGACATGAAAGTAAAAGCCGTGCCTTACGATTTCCCCGTAATAGGTTTCGGAGGGAAGACGGTCAACACTCTCAGACTGTGGCAAAGCGAACCCATAAATAAGCTCGATTATATCGAGTTTAACAACATGCACTATGCCAATGCGCTTGCCGAAAAGAATGCGGCGGAGATTATATCGTACGTGCTTTATCCGAACGACGAGAGAATCGAAGGTAAAACCCTTCGCCTCCGTCAGCAATATTTCTTCGTAAGCGCGTCCATCAAGGATATAATAAAGAATTATAAGAAAAAGCACGGTAACGACTTTAAAGATTTCGGTAAACTTTGCGCCGTGCAGCTCAACGACACGCATCCCGTCGTGGCTATACCCGAGCTTATTCTTAATCTCGAACACGAAGGGCTTGCTTTTGAGGACGCTTTTGCAATCGCGCACGAAACTTTTGCGTTCACGAACCATACAATAATGGGCGAAGCGCTCGAAAAGTGGGATATAGATCTGTTCAAACGCATACTTCCCGAAGTGTATGCCGTTATAGAGGAAATACAGGACAAACTGAATTTCGAACTCAGCGCTATGCGGGTTCCCGATACATGGAATTACAACATCCTCGACAACGGCAGAATACACATGGCTCGTCTTGCGATATACGTATCTCATATGACCAACGGCGTCGCTGCAGTCCATACGGAAATACTCAAGCGCGATGTATTTAAAAACTGGTATGCGATGTACCCCGACAGATTCCGTAGTATTACGAACGGAATCACTCCGCGCCGCTGGCTCAGCCTTTGCGATGAAAATCTTTGTCGGCTTATCGAGAGCCGTATAGGCAAAGAATACATCAAGGATCTTAAAGAGCTTAAAGGACTGGAAAAATACGCGCGCGATCCCGAATTTATAAAACAGTTCAAAGAAGTAAAATACGAAAATAAAAAACGTCTTGCCGAATATATTAAAAAACACGAGGGTGTGGAACTCGATCCGAATTTCTGCTTCGATATTCAGGTAAAGCGCATGCACGAATATAAACGCCAGTTGCTCAACGCTCTTTCCATAATTTATTTCTATTACGAAATAAAAGAGGGAAGACTTCCCGATTTTAAACCAACCGCGTTTATTTTCGGAGCAAAAGCCGCTCCCGGTTACTATCATGCAAAAGCGATAATGAAGTTTATCAACTGCATCGCGGATATGGTCAATCGTGATCCGGAAATGCATGATAAAATGAAAGTCGTGTTCGTCACAAACTATAACGTTTCCTATGCCGAATATATCGTCAGCGCTGCCGACATTTCCGAACAGATATCTCTTGCGGGTATGGAAGCTTCGGGTACGGGCAATATGAAATTTATGCTTAACGGTACGGTAACTTTGGGAACAATGGACGGCGCCAACATCGAGATCGTTCAGGAAGCGGGCGCGGAAAACAACTACATTTTCGGCGCAAGCGTGGAAGAAGCGCACGAAAAGCGCCCCGGGTATCATCCTTGGGAATACTACGACAACGATCCCGTAATACATCGAATAATGGATACGCTTATAAACGGAACATTTAACGATAACGGCACGGGAATGCTTCGTTCCATATTCGATAAGCTTCGCGGCGAAGACAATTACATGAGCCTTTACGATTTCAAGGATTACGTAAGAGTGAAACAGATCGCCAACGCCGATTACGGAACCGACGAGTTCTATACCAAGAGCATTATGAATCTTGCAAATGCGGGTAAGTTCTCATCCGACCGAGCCGTGCGCGAGTATGCCGACGGAATCTGGCATATAAAATAATTATTATTAAGCTTTGAAAAATGAACGGCAATGCCGTTCATTTTTTATCGTATAAAAATTCGGTATTGACAATTATTGCATACCTCTGCTATAATATCGTTGTGCGGAGGGAAATATGCTGAGTATAGCAGTAGTCGACGATGACGTGAACGATTCCGACAGATTAAAGAACTATATTAAAAAGTATTTTGAAGAAAATGATCGGAGTAACGGAGCGTCAAACGAATGTCATATCAACGTTTTTGATTGCGGGAACGAGTTTCTGAAAGCGTTTCCGTCGGGTTTCGATATCGTTTTTCTCGATATCGAAATGCCGGGGTTGAGCGGTTTACAGACTGCGCGTCAACTGCGTGAGATAAACGCAAACGTTGCTATAGTCTTTGTGACTAATATGGCGCAGTATGCAATAAACGGATATGAGGTAAATGCGCTTGATTTTATAGTCAAGCCTGTGAACTATTTTGATTTCGCGCTGAAATTAAAGAAAATTCTGGGTTATTGCGGGAAGCTTGCTGCAAAACAGATCGCGCTCAGACTTTCGGAAACGGAAAGTGCGGTTATTGACAGTTCTATCGTGGAATATGTCGAAGTCATACAGCATTACCTTGTATATCACACCACCGACGGAAAAGAATATCGGACGCGCGGAACGATAGGACAAGCCGAAAATATGCTCGTGCCTTACGGCTTCGCTCGCGCCGCAAAAAGTTTTCTTGTCAACCTTATGCACGTCAGGAGCGTCAAGGGACAGGAAATTTACGTGGGAAACACCGTCGTTTATATGGGCAGAACGAAGCGCGATTCTTTTATGGAAAAATTCGGTAGATATGTCGGAGGACTTAACTGATGTTTCAGAACGTTCTCGATTATTTATACGAGGGATTATACAGTACAAGAATACTTGCCGGTTGTTATATCTTTGCTCATTTTTTAATGAAGAGGCGGTTCCGCAACCTTGCTTTTATAATTCTGACTTTCATCGCGGTAGTAGGGATATCTTCTTTATTCAATCCCGTTATAAAATACGTCATAAGCGAACTTAAATGGGATTATTCCGTAATGACCGTAATTCACGGATTCTGGTACAGCTGTCTGCTGTTCGTTCTGTTCGGCATACTGATCGCAAACTATAAGGGAAGCGCTGAGGAATATATTTATTGTTTTACATGCGGTTTGCTCGTAGAGTGCTCCGTGTTCGGTCTGTTCAGATTGTTCTATGATTTCGGAGTAGTTGAACTTCGGGTAAACACCGTGTTTTCCGTGCTTTTGGAGTTTTTCTTTTCGGCTGCCATATATATTGCGGCGTTTTTTCTGTTTAGATACATTTACGGAAAAAGCGGACGCCTGAATATAAAAAACAAACGTCCGCTTATGGTGTATTTTATACTCATAGTGATACTGATAATGTTTTTACGCCTTAATTTGCAGGGAGTATACGAAATTGTATACAAGCAGTCGTACGGGTGGATAATTTCACTGACGTTGGGGCTTATACCGCTTGCGTTGCTTGCGCTTGTTACGGGATCGGTACATCTTGAAAGACTCAGCAATGAAAAACAGATACTTGCGGGTATGCTCTCCGAGCGTGAAAAACAATACCGTATGTCTTCGGAAAATATAGAGATTATAAACAGAAAGTGTCACGATATCCGCCGCAGCATACGCGCTTTGAAATTTGCAGATAAAAACGAAATAGATAAAGTAATAAAAGAAACGGAGAATTCCGTTAATATATACGACGCGCAATTGCAGACGGATAATGCCGCGCTAAACACTCTTATTTCCGAGAAACTGCTGTATTGCAATGCAAACGGAATAAAACTTACATGTAACGTGCAGACGGACGCGTTGAAAATGATATCTCCCGTCGACGTTTATGTGCTTTTCGGTAACATTATCGACAATGCCATCGAAGCGGTCAGGGAGAACGATAACCCCGACAAGCGTGTGATATCCATGACGGTATACGAAAAAGCGGGTATGTTATGTTTACGTTCGGATAATTATTTTTCGGGCGAAAGAAATTTTGTGAACGGTATTCCGCTGACGACGAAAACCGAAGAACAGGGGTATCACGGGTTCGGAATAAAAAGCATAAAATATATCGTTGAAAAGTACGGAGGGCGCGTCGAGATCGAAATAAGAGACGATATTTACATTATTTTAGCAACGATACCCGTAATTTAATTCCTAATAAAATACGATGCCGCGGCGAAATGCCGCGGCTTTTTTACGGTGTAAATAATCAGAGCTTGTCGTTCACGCCTGCAAAACGTCGTTCGCGCCAAAGGTCTTGATTTTGAATAACTTATCTGTAATAATAAGCGCGAACGGAAAAATCCGTCGGAAATTTTTTATAAAAAAGGAGAAAAGAAATGAAAAAAGTACGTTTACTTTTGATCACGGTGGCGCTTGCGGCTGCGCTTGTCGCCGTTATGGCTTTTGCTGCATGCGGCGGTGAAGGGAAAACAACCGCTACGCTTACGGCGACTTATGTTAACGGAAGCACGGCTTCCAATTCATACGGCGGGTTTGATGCCGATACATACCAGTTCAACGTATATGACGACGGTAGCTACGTTATGGTTCACACTACCGTAAATTACGGTTATTCGATGTGTCTCGGCACAACGGTAGTAACGACATACGGCACTTATAAAGCAGGTGCGAGCGTAGACGGATATACGCCTTACGAGCTTTCCGAAGCAACGCGCGTAGTACTCAACTCATATTCCCGTGCAGGAGGCTATGACATTTATGTCGATACGGATACGTCGACTTATCCCGTAGAGCTTCCCGCCGAGAACGAAGGCGAAAAAAATATGGCGCAGAGCAAGGAGGACGTTATAAACGCATACGGTCAGGCTATGACGGTGTATGTAGGCGCAAATGCACATACTTTTGAGCTTACAGATCCGACGGCATAACGTTTTGAAACGACGCAGGCAGCGCAATATGCACTGCCTGCGTAATGATAAAAGGAGAGAATCATGGAAAAAACAAAAAAACCTTTTTCGCGGGTTAAAATGATCGTGCTTTGTTCGGTTGCAGCAGTAATAGCCGTTGTTTTTATTGTCGGAAACGTGTTCGCGATGAAATATGAAAACTTACTAACCGTGTTTTTCAGCGGCAGCGATTATGTGACAACCGATTATGAAAAAGAGCTTTGCGAAGAAATAGAGGCAGAGGGTATAGTTCTTCTGAAAAACGACGACAATGCGTTGCCTTTGTCGGATAACGAGAAAAAAGTATCCGTTCTCGGTCAAAATTCGGTTGACTTCGTATACGGCGGTTCGGGTTCCGGATCCGTGGATGCGTCGCTCGCGCCCGATCTGAAAAAAGCGCTCGAGAGAGCGGGGTTTACCGTCAATACGAAATTATACGATTTTTATAAGACGGGCGCCGGAAAAAATTACCGTAAAACATATCCTAACGCTTCGGGAGACGGAGAATTTTCGGTAAACGAGGTGCCTCGTTCGGTATATACTTCCGACGTTACCGACAGCATGAATAACGACGATGTGGGAATCGTTGTCATAGGCAGGAGCGGCGGCGAAAGCGCGGATCTCCCTCTCGGCGATCTTTCGACGGGTTATAAATATCTCGAACTTGACGCAAACGAGCGCGATATGCTTGCGCTTGCCTGCGAGAAGTTCGATAAAGTAATACTTATCGTGAACTCTTCCAATCCGGTTGAACTCAAAGAACTTGACGAAAAAGAGTTTGCAAACGTAAAAGCCGCTTTGTGGGTAGGCGCGGTAGGACAGGAAGGAATGTATGCGATAGGCGATGTGCTTAACGGGAACATTAATCCTTCCGGAAGGCTCGTCGATACTTATGCTTACGACAGCACAAGCGCGCCCGCAAATAAAAATCTCGGAAATTATACGTTTACCAACAGCTCGGTAAAGAACGGTAACAATTACATGGTTTATCAGGAAGGAATCTATGTGGGATACCGTTATTATGAAACGCGTTATGAAGATTCCGTGCTCGGTACGGGTAACGCAGGCGACTACGATTATGCCACAGAAGTTCAATTTCCTTTCGGGTACGGATTATCGTATTCCGAATTCGAGTGGAGCGGTTTTTCAATGACGGAAAACGGGAATGCGTTCGAGCTTGAAGTAACGGTCACCAACAAAGGACCTTATGCGGGCAAAGACGTAGTAGAGGCTTATATGCAGTCCGAATACACGCAGTACGACAGAGACAACGGTATTGAAAAAAGCGCCGTAGAGCTTGTCGGTTTTGCGAAGACAAAGGAACTTGCCGTCGGTGAAAGCGAAAAAGTTAAAATAACCGTTGACAAGGAGCTGATGAAGTCATACGACGCTTACGGCGAAAAAACCTATATCGTCGAAGACGGGGATTATTATTTCACGCTGGCTAAAGACGCGCACTCTGCCGTCAATAATATCATAACGTCAAAATCTCCCGCGTCAGCGGAAAAACTTGTCGGAACGGGCGACGCGTCATTTATCGGAAAATATACGCAGGAAACTTTTGACGCCGAAACTTATTCGGTTTCCGTAAAATCGGGAGAAGAGTTTGAAATTACAAACAGATTTGAGAATGCCGACGTTTCCAATTATGACGATATTACATATCTGACGAGAGACGACTGGACAGGAACAATGCCCGATACCGCATATAAAAACGGCAGTTGGAACGTTCCGCAGAAGCTGCTCGACGAACTCGAATTTTACAGAGCAGACGAAGTAATCAACGATAATAACGCAATCATGCCGACGTTTAATTCGACTGCGACGTCATATAAAGTGCAGGATCTTGTGGACGCGGATTACGATGATCCTCGCTGGGAACAGCTTGTATCCCAGCTTTCCGTTTCACAGGCAACCAGACTTGTCAGAATGGGCGGCTATTCCACTATACAGATAGATAAAATAGGCTTGCCTGCTACGCAGGATAAAGACGGTCCTTCGGGCTTTTCGAATACTCTTGTCGGCGGTGTCAGCACTATGGCATGGCCTGCCGAAGTTATAATGGCAGCGACATGGAACGAAGCGCTTATAGAGGAGCTCGGCAAAGCGATAGGGGATCAGAGTATAGCTGCGGGCGTTGCGGGCTGGTACGCGCCGGGCGTTAATATTCACCGTTCTCCTTATTCGGGAAGAAATTTCGAATATTTCAGCGAAGACGGCTTGCTTTCGGGTAAAATAGGCGCGGCGGAAATGCGCGGCGTCAGAAGCAAAGGCGTTATAGCATACATGAAACATTTTGCGCTTAACGATCAGGAAACGAACCGTTACGGCGGCGCGATATTTGCAAACGAACAGTCTATCCGCGAAATATATCTGAAAGGCTTTGAACTTACGGTAACCGAAGGCGGAGCTAACGCCGCAATGGCGGGTATGAACAGGATAGGCGCGC
The DNA here is from genome assembly GCA_949292715.1 of uncultured Eubacteriales bacterium. Lineage (GTDB taxonomy): Bacteria > Bacillota > Clostridia > Christensenellales > Pumilibacteraceae > Protoclostridium. The sequence goes on along the minus strand of CASFAN010000099.1, from coordinate 1,235 downwards.
GTTGGGCAGGTGCTCACGACGGACTTATGACAGCCGTACTCAGAAACGAATGGGGATTTGAAGGTATGGTAATAACCGATCAGGCGTCCGTTTCCGCAATGTTCTATCAGGATATGATATCCGGCTTATGGGCGGGTACGGATATCTGGCTGAATACGAATTCGAGCTATTGGTCCCTTGCCGATTACGAAAACAACGCAACCGTAATGACGAACGTACAACGCGCGGCTAAAAACATTATTTATGCAATAACCAATTCCAACGCGGTGCAGGACTATGAATCGGGCGGTCTTGCCGAAACAGACTTCGGAATGCCTGCATGGAAAATCTGGCTTATAATAATCGATATAATAATATTCGGAGGCTGTGCAGCATTGATTGCCGTGTCGGTTATATTATTTGTCAGATCCAAGCAAACAAGAGTCGGCGTTTGATTTCAAAAAAATAAAGGCGAGAATATTTTCGCCTTTATTTTTTTGCTTAAACTGCACCTATACAATGAAAATCGCTTGATTTTTTCCTGCTAATATGGTATTTTATTATAGCTTCGTCAAAGAAGCCTTAATGAATACGGAGAGGTATCGAAGTGGTCATAACGGGGCTGACTCGAAATCAGTTTGCTCGCAAGGGCACGCAGGTTCGAATCCTGTCCTCTCCGCCAAACGAATCCTAAATCGAACACCTAAGTTTGGTTTAGGATTTTTTACTATTTACCGCAATACAATTCAAAATAAGTGTTAACAGTTTCTGCACCTTGTTGCGTTACAACTAAGCATATTACAATCAAATACTTTTGGCGGCGAATAAGATCAATTTTTGGTGGTAATTTATTATAATATAAATGTAACGGTTATATCTCGACAGTTGTATTTATTATTTATCTTTTTACCATACGGCATGGGTAATGCGATATCGTAAAAAGAAAAGTCCCGACTTTCATCGGGACCTGTTTTTATCGGGCTATTGTATATAATTATCATTTTATCGTCATATAAAGTTATTTGCTTGATAAGTACGTTTATCAGTAATTGCGATTCAAGTTTTAACGCTTCTTCATAGAACGCGCGCAGCTCGTTTTCGCTATATTTCACGGCGGTTTTAGTTTGTTCAACTGCAATCGCTTTTTCAAGATCATCGGCTTTTCGTTCGAGTTCTCTCATGCGTTTCATTGCCGTCGCGCTCGTACCTCCGCTTTCTATCGCTGTCATTATGTTCTTTATCTGCGTTTCCGTTGT
>CASFAN010000098.1 GCA_949292715.1 uncultured Eubacteriales bacterium | reverse complement strand
ATGAGGTTGTCTATACAGCTTACGACTATGAGCCGTCCCGTCTTTTCTTCCGCTTTGCAGCCGATATAACAACAGTTGCTTCCCGCCGCGCTTTTTATTTCCGGAAGCTCGCTTCCGAGATAATGCACGAAAGGCTCGTTTTCATAACGCGCGTAAGCCTTGTCCACAGCCGCTTTATCTGCTTTGAGATCGCAGTATATCGTTGCGAGTATGCCGCGCTTTACGGGAAGAAGGTGGGGAACGAAAGTGACGCGCGCTCCGCTCTTTTCTTCGATTTCCGTCGTGTGTCGGTGAGTGGTCACTCCGTATGCCTTGAAACTTCCCTCGGTTTCGTTGAAGTTGTAAGATATGTCCGCTTTTCGTCCCGCGCCGCTCACGCCGCTTTTTGCGTCCACGATTACCGTTTTCGGATCGATTACGCCGTTTTCCACAAGCGGCTTTATCGCAAGCACGGACGCGGTTACGTAACAGCCGGGATTGCCTATCAGCCGCGCGTTCTTTATCTTGTCGCGGTTAAATTCGGGCAGACCGTATACTGATTCGGCGCAGAGATCCTTTCTCGGGTGCGTAAGTTTATATGTGCTTTCGTAAAGCGATATGTCGTCATAACGGTAGTCTGCGGAAAGATCGATAACGCGCACTCTCGCGTCGACGAGTTCGCCGCATATCTCCGCGCTTTGTCCGTGGGGCAGGCAGGCGAACACCACGTCGCATTTCTTCGCTTCTCCGAGCGAAAATTCCGCGTACTTCATATCGCCGTATGTGCCTCTGAGCGTAGGGTAACTCTTTGCGACCTCTTCTCCCGCAAGCGAACGCGACGACGCGAATACGACTTCCGCTTCGGGATGCGCGGCAAGCAGCCGCATAAGCTCGAATCCCGTATATCCGTTTGCTCCCACTATTCCCGTTTTTATCATTGCTTAAACGTCCTTTTTTAAATAATATGAATATTATACAACTACGCGTATAATTATGCAAGCGTTTATGCGTTGTTTTTTATATAATTATACTCCGAAAAAATAGTTTCGTCAACAGGTGGATTTAATTTGTCGGAAAAGGCTCGTCTTTAAACGCTTGCGCTTTTGCGGAGAAATAAGTATAATGAAAAAAAGGAGGCGCGATGAAAGTCGTACTCGACAAAGTAACGAAAAAATACGATCTCGATACCCTCGGCGTGGAAGACGTCGATATGACGGCGGAAGATTGCGTTTACGGCATAGTCGGAGAGGCGGGAAGCGGTAAGTCGACTGTATTGCGTCTGATAGGCGGCATAGTGGATATTGACGGCGGAAAGCTGACGTTCGACGGCAAAGTCATGAACCGCGTGCCTCCGAAAGAACGCGACGTAGTGCTTGTAAGCGGAAGTCCTCTGCGGGGCAGCGTCAGGCGCGTGCTTTCTTACGGATTGAAATTGCGCCGCTACCCGCGCGCGGAAATTAAGCAAAGGACGGAAAAGGCGGCGGAGCTGTTCGGATTTTCCGACAGAATGAATGTCAACGTAAAATCGTTGGGGGCGGAGGACGTTTTAAGACTCGGACTCGCAAGGGCGGCGGCGCGTAAAGCGAAAGTCGTTCTCATAGACGAACCTTATGTCGGCGTGCGCGAAACGACGCGCGCGGCGCTTTACTCGGATATAAAAAAACTTGCGGAATACGCAGGCGGAGTGGTGTTCGTCGCTTCGTCGGACGGAGCGGACGCGGAATATACGGGCGACGTTATATCCGTGTTGCGTAACGGCAGGGTGATAAGAACGGGGACTTTCACCGAACTGACGGAAGATCCGCGAACGGCATACATAGCGCGTTTTGTCGGTGAAATGCCTGTGAACATATTGCATGCGGAAGACGGAGTATTTGCGGTAAGGGCGGATAAGATCCGCATTACCGACGGAGATTATACCGTGACGGGCGTATCCGAAAAGGACGGGAAAAGCGTCTTAGCCCTTTGCGTCGACGAAAACGCGCCGCCTTTTATCGTAATTTCGGACAGACTCGGTCTAAAAGTCGGCGATAAAGCGGGGTATGAGATACTCGAAAAAACTTTGCTTTCGGGCGAGAACGAAGATCGGTTATAAAAATCATATATTTTATTTTTTCAAAAGAGTGCCTGCGGGCACGCTTTTGTTTTTTAACAATCAGTTTTTATATAAAAACCTACGCTTTAATCAGATAAAGTCTGAAAATTTTTACAATAAAATGCAAAACCCCTCTTGATATCTGCGCGGCGTTGTGTTATAATTGACTTGTCGATTAAGGACAAATAAAATACAGCAGCATATTCAAAGGGGGACACATGACCGACAGCGAATATCAATACTACTTCCACGCGGGTACTTTACAGACCGCATACGATTACATGGGCTGTCACTATGACAGGGCGACTAAACGCGCCGTGTTCAGAGTCTGGGCGCCTCATGCCGAAAGCGTTTCGGTTATAGGCGATTTCAATTATTGGAACAGAACGGCTAACTATATGTACCGTATCACCGACAACGGTATATATGAAGGCATAATCGACAACGTCGAAGAATATCAGATGTACAAATACTTTGTGCGCGGGCGTAACGGGCACGAGGTGGAAAAAGCCGATCCTTACGCATTCTTCGACGAAACGCGCGGAAGCACCGCAAGCAAAGTGGTTGCGCTCGATAATTTTTACTGGAACGACGAGGAGTGGCTGAAAAAACGCGCCGCTTCCGACCCGTATTCTTCGCCGATGAGTATTTACGAATGCAATATCGCGTCCTGGCGTAAATATCCCGACGGAAACAATTACGATTACCGCAAATTTGCCGACGAAATAGTATATTATCTTAAATATATGAATTTCACGCATCTCGAACTTATGGGCATTGCAGAGCATCCTTATGACGGATCGTGGGGATATCAGGTAACGGGATACTATGCGCCGACTTCGCGATACGGCAGACCCGAAGATTTTGCCTATCTCGTAAACAAGTGTCATGAGAACGGCATAGCGGTAATTCTCGACTGGGTGCCGGGGCATTTCCCCAAGGACGAGCACGGTCTGTTCAATTTCGACGGGGAAGCGTGCTACGAGCCCACTCATCCGCTTCGCGCCGAACATAAAGAATGGGGTACGATGTGTTTCGATTACGGACGTCCCGAAGTGAAAAGTTTCCTCGTGTCCAACGCCATGATGTGGTTTGAAAAGTACCATATCGACGGACTGCGGGTGGACGCCGTCGCTAGCATGCTGTATCTCGATTACGGCAGAACGGAATGGGAACCGAACAAATACGGCGGTCGGGAAAATCTCGAAGCGATCGACTTTTTCAGATACCTCAATACCGCTGTGTTCGGACATTTCGGCGGCGTGCTTATGATAGCGGAAGAATCCACCGCATGGCCTATGGTTACGCGTCCCGCGGACTGGGGCGGACTCGGTTTCAATTTCAAATGGAATATGGGCTGGATGAACGATACGTTGCAGTACGTCAAAGCCGATCCGTATTTCCGCCATTATAAACACAATCTGATGACGTTCTCTATGGCATACGCGTTCAGCGAAAACTATGTCCTGCCCATTTCGCACGACGAGGTGGTGTACGGCAAAGGCTCGCTGATAAACAAAATGCCCGGGGATTACGACCTTAAATTTGCGGGAGTGCAGAACTATCTGCTGTATATGTTCACTCATCCCGGCAAAAAACTGCTGTTTATGGGGTGCGAACTCGGTCAGTGGAGCGAGTGGAACTGGCAGCGCGACATCGACTGGCTGCTTTGCGAATTCCCCAAGCATCAGGGGTTGCAGCGTTTCGTTAAAGAACTTAACTGGATTTACAAGACGACACCCGCGCTTTACGAAATAGAAAACAGCTGGGACGGTTTCGAGTGGCTTGTCGCGGATGACGCCGAAGCTAACGTATTTATTTACGAACGCCGCGACCGAAATGGCAACCGCGCGCTCGTGGTTCTCAACTTTGCGCCCTGTGACTGGAAGGGGTACAGACTGCCGGTAAGTCCCGGTAAGTACACCCGCGTGCTCAGAACGTCCTATTACGGTTGGGATACCGTACCCGTGGAGATAGAGAGCGAGGAAGTGCCGAGCAGGAACAAGACGGACAGCCTCGTTATGGACATTGAAAACATGAGCGGTTATATTTTCATTGCGCCTCCGTGCGCTCCGCGTCCCGCAAAAAAGAAACGTACCTCGTCGGGAAAAAGAAAAAGTTCTTCAGCTTCGGCTGCGTCAAAGAAAAAAACGGAAAAGAAAATAAAGGAGTGAAGTAATATATGGCAACCCAAACCAAAGCTCGTAAAACAGACGAAACCGTGAAAAAGAGAGCGCTGCGCAAAGCCGTAGCGAAAGCTAAACCGCGCAAAAAGAACGACAAACTGCGCATACTGCTCGTAAGCGCGGAAGTCAATCCTTTTTCGCAGACGGGTGGACTCGGCGAAGTGGCAAGCTCGCTTCCCGTTGCGGTGAACGAACTCGGCACGGCGGAAATGGCTGTCGTAACGCCTCTTTACGAATGCGTGGGGCAGCAGTACAGAAAGGATTTCGAGTTTATCTGTCACATAAACGTACCCGTGGCATGGCGCAGTCAGTATGCGGGATTGTTCAAGTACGTTTATCGCGGCGTTACGCATTATTTTATCGATAACGAATATTACTTCAAACGCGGCGGACTTTACGGGTATTACGACGACGCGGAAAGATTTGCGTTCTTCTGCCGCGCGGTACTCGAGCTTATGCCGTATATGGATTTCAAACCCGATATACTGCATTCGAACGATTGGCATACGGCGCTCGTTCCCATTTATTATAAACTTTATTATATGTATGCGGAAGGGGACGATTACAGCTACATACAGAACCTTATCACCATTCACAATATAGAGTATCAGGGAAAGTACGACGGACACCTGCTCGAAGACGTATTCGGTATTCCCGGCAATCAGTATTTCACTCTCGAGTGGGGCGGCTGTGTGAATCTTATGTTCGGAGCCATGGCATACAGCGACAAGATATCCACCGTTTCGCGCACTTATGCCGAAGAACTTAAATCGCCTGAGCATGCCTGCGGATTGCAGGATGCCGTAAGACGTTTTGAGTATAAGCTGACGGGAATAGTCAACGGTATCGATACCGTGGTGTATAATCCCGCCACCGCGCCCGCGCTTTTCGAGCATTACGACGCGGACAGCTATGAAAAGAAAGTGCTTAACAAAACGGGTTTGCAGAAGCTGATCGGCTTGCCCGAACGCGAGGACGTTCCCATGATAACGATGGTAACGCGTCTTGCATGGCACAAGGGTCTCGATATACTCAAACAGGCGATGCCTCGGATAATTAAAGAGGATGTTCAGTTCGTTCTGCTCGGTACGGGAGAACCCGAATACGAAGGATTTTTCCGTGATATGCAGGCGGCGTATCCCGATAAGGTACGCGCGATAATCGCTTTTAATAAAGACATGAGTCAGAAACTGTTTGCGGCAGGCGATATATACATGATGCCTTCGCATAGCGAGCCCTGCGGACTCGGTCAGATGATGGCGATGCGTTACGGCACAATCCCCGTTGTCCGTAATGTCGGAGGACTTAACGATACCGTGCACGAAGGAGAGGAAGGCAACGGCTTTGTGTGCCCCGTACATACGGGCGAAGCGCTTGCGGATGCCACCGTGCGCGCGATAAAGGCTTACGGCGACAAAGAGCGTTGGAAGGCGATTGTAAGGCGCGCCATGACAGAGGACTGGTCGTGGTCGGCAAGCGCGAAGAAGTACATAGAACTTTACAGAGAAATGGCGGAAAACGCAAAATAAATTGCGCGCCGCGCTTATTCGCGCCGATTGTTATATTTTATATTGCGCACCGCTAACGCTCGCTTCGCGTGCGCAACAATACCCGTATCTGCGACGTCTTTTCCGCGTACAGCCATTTTTTCGGGGCGCCATAGGGTCACCTTATGGCGCCCGCTTCCGCTTCGCTCGCTCCGAAGAAAATGTCTGCCACACGCAAAACCCGTTCGCATCTACTGCTTGCCGTACTCTGCAATTACTCGTGTGTATTTATAAAGTGTTTATCCTTATAGAAAAAGAACGAGCTGTCATAGTCAAAGACAGCAGCGATTGCGGAGAAATTTCGAGGCGCAGACGCGCAAAATTTGTACGGAGGCAAAGCCTCCGCACGTCCCCGAAGTCTACCTTACGGTGACGAGGGAAATTTTGCGCGTATCCGCCCGAAAGAGTCCGCAAGCGCGGAAATGGTATTGCGCAACACAGTAAAAAAGAAAATGCCTGTCGGCATTTTCTTTTTTACGCAAGTGTAGCGTTAGCGGTGCGCAACTAAAAAGTTAGCGGTGCGCAATAATTTACTTGTCCGTGCCTTCGGGAAGAAGGGTGAGGGGATCGACATAGTTGCCTTTATCGTCGAGTATTTCGAGATGCAGGTGCGCTCCGTCGTTCTGCTCGCTGGTCATCGAATCCGATACGGTGCCGATGGCGTCGCCGGTCGAGAGTACGTCGCCGGCTTCTACGGACACGTCCGCGCCGAGCGATTTATATACTGCGGTATGACCGTCCGTCTGCGCTACCGTCACGGTATATCCGTCCTGGGTTGTGTATCTGACCTCGGTTACTTCTCCGTCGTAAACCGCACCGACTGCCGTTCCGCTTTCAGCAAGGAAATCGGTACCGTTGTGGGTAGCATACCAATGCAGAGTATCCGACCATATCAGTTCGTCCAGACTGCAAAGTTTGCCGAGCGTATAAGAAGCGACTGGCATGCCGTATTCGGGAACGGTAACGGTGGGTTCGTCAGGATCGTCGGGATCATCCGGATCTTCGGGTTTGTCGTCGGGGTCTTCGGGCGTATCGATTCCGCCAATCGGATCCTGCGGCTTGTCCGTACCGCTGAGACCTACTGCCAGCGATATCGCTACTATGGCTATGATTGCGGCGATGGTACATGCGAGCAGTATAATGTACAGTTTTTTGTTTACTTGTTTGGTTTCTTTGTTCATTTTACAGGGTTCCTCCGTTTTATTTGCAAGCGGATTATACCCCTGTTGAATAAAAATATACATACAAACTCAAAACATTTGCGTTTTTTTCGTTGATATGTTAAAATGTACGCGTAATTCGTTACATATAAGTTGTGAGGTAAGGGCGGGCGATGTGTTTTTAAGCCGCGCTTTTTTTGACCGAAAAGCGGTTTCCCGTTTTTATCCGATCGAAAAAACCATGCAAGGAGGTATAAGACTATGGCAATAATAAGCGGAGCAAATTCTCCTGAAATCAAAAGACTGACTTCGATTTGCGAACAGAATTCTACCATAGACTCTCAGCTTTTTTCCGATTACAAGGTGTATCGCGGACTTCGCGCTCCCGACGGCAGAGGCGTTCTTACGGGTCTGACGGAAATTTCCGACGTTATGGTGAACGTGGAAAAGGACGGGAAGCTCGTGCCTTGTCCCGGTGCGCTTTATTACCGTGGATATAACGTAAAAGACATTGTTTCGGATATAAGAAATACGATGCGTTTCGGTTTCGAGGAGATAACTTATCTTCTGCTTTTCGGAAAACTTCCGGATAAGACCGATCTTGCAAGTTTTAAAGAACTTCTTTCGATGTACAGGCGCCTTCCCGTATCGTTTTTCCGCGACATCATAATGAAATCGCCAAGCGTCGATATAATGAACGCAATGGCGCGTTCGGTGCTGACGCTTTATTCCTACGATAAGGCGGCCGACGATCTTTCGTATTCGAACGTGCTGAATCAGTGCCTTTACCTTATAGCGACTTTCCCCATGCTTGCGGTTTACAGCTATCAGGCATACGCTTATTACAAGTCGGACAGCAACAGCTTCTTTATTCACGATCCCAATCCTTCGCTGTCCACGGCGGAAAATATACTGCACATGCTGAGAATAGACAGCACGTATACCAATCTCGAAGCGAGGGTACTCGATATAGCGCTCGTGCTTCACGCGGAGCACGGCGGCGGTAACAATTCCACGTTTACGACGCGTCTTGTTTCTTCCACCGGTACGGATACTTATTCGGCGATAGCGGCGGCTATCGGCTCGCTTAAAGGTCCGAAGCACGGCGGCGCGAACATCAAAGTATGCCGTATGTTCGACGATATCAAGAGCCACGTCTCCGACTGGAAAGACCGCGACGAAATAAGAGCGTATCTTACTAAAATTCTCAACAAGGAAGCGTTCGACAACAGCGGGCTCATTTACGGACTCGGTCATGCGATTTATCAGATATCCGACCCCAGAGCGGAAGTGTTCCGTAACAGTGTGGAAAAACTTTCCAAGGAAAAGGGAAGATCTGACGAATTCGAGCTTTACTCGGCGATTGAAGAGATCGGCGCGGAACTTCTGACCGATCGCCGCAAGTCCGATAAGGGCGTGTGCGCCAACGTTGACTTTTACAGCGGATTCTGCTATCAGATGCTCGGACTTCCTATGGAGCTGTTTACTCCGATATTCGCAGTCGCGCGTATCGTCGGTTGGAGCGCTCACCGCATGGAAGAGCTTATCAATTCCAGCAAAATCATGCGTCCCGCGTATATGTATGTCGGCACTCACAAAAAATATACGCCGATCGATAAAAGATAAAATATCGAATTGTTGCGTTAAGTCAGCAAAGGAGCGAAATTTCACAAAAATTTCGCTCCTTTATTTTTGTCATTTCGTTTTTTGTATCGGTTTACCGTCGGAAGGCTTTTTCGGTTTTGGCGTAAACAGGCGGAATACGGGAAGTTTTTGCCCTGAAGGCGCGGAAGGATCGTTTTTGCCGTCGTCGCTTTTTTCTTCGGGGATATCGTTGGGAAGGGTGACAATAAATTCAGAGCCTTCGTTTTCTTTGCTTTTTACTTCTATTTTTCCGTCCGTAAGCTGCAATATTTTATTTACGATACTTAGTCCCAATCCGTTTCCGGCTACCGCGCGCGAGCTGTCGCCCTGCCAGAATTTGTCGAATATTTTTTGTTTTGTTTGTTCGTTCATTCCTATTCCGCTGTCGCGCACGCTTACTATCACGCGGTTATTCGTTTCCGTGACGGATATTTCCACCGTGCCGCCGGAGGGGGTGAATTTGATTGCGTTGCTTATAAGATTTATCCACATCTGCTGGACGAGGTCTTCGTTGCCGTAGTATTGAACGCTTTCGCCGGATAATGAAAGGTCGATATTTTTCGCGTCCATTTCCGACTGAAACATCAACGCGCATTTACGCAATTGCTCGTCGAGGCTGTATAGCTTTTTTTCGTATACGGTTTCATGCGTTTCCAACCGCGACATAAACAAAGTATTTTGCGCAAGACGGGTAAGACGGTTAGACTCGGTAATTATAATATCTATATATTCGAGCCGTTCCTCTTCGGTAAGCCCGCCTTTTTTAAGCAGTTTTGCAAAACCGTATATCGAAGCTATCGGCGTTTTGAATTCGTGTGAAAAATCGCTGATGAAATCCGTTTTGAGGGTTTCTATCGATTTCAGCGATTTTACCATGGCGTTGAAACCGCAGTTAAGGTCGTGCATGTATCCGTCGTCGTTTTCGGGCAGGGAAACGCTGAAATCTCCGTGCGCGACTTTCCCCATAGCCGTTTGGAATTCGTTAAGGTCTTTGAAAGTAAGGCTGTAAAGCGCGACGGAGAGCAGACACCCTATAAGCGAGCTTATCAGTATAAGTATGATTATGAGCAAAACGGGACTTATCGCCGGCGCCGTACCCGAATCGACGATACCCGAATAATAGAATATCGCCATCAGCGTTATCGCAATCGTCATCGTGACAAGCATCAGGATGAACATATACGATACTATACGGAAAGTGAGCGAATAGAATTTACTGCGCTTTTTTATCTGTTTTTTGTTTTTCATTTGCTTTCGTTAAGCGCGGCTTTTTTCACCGCTTTGAAGCCTATTCCGCGAACCGTAACGATTTCGAAATCGTCGTTGTTTTCAAATCGGTTGCGAAGACGGTTTATGTGAACGTTCAACGTATTGTCCGATTCGTTTTCGAATCCCCATATTTCGTCTAAAAGCTGAAACTTGGTGAAAATCTGTCCGGGATAGGAAAGCAGTTTATACAAAAGATAAAATTCTTTTTTCGGAAGAGTGACCGAACCGTTTTTGTCGTCAACGGTCAAGCTGTCGTAGTGCAGAACGGTAGAGCCTATTTCGAGCTTTCTTTCGCTTACTATTTTGCTTCGGCGGAGCAGCGCTTTTATACGCAGCAGCATTTCTTCCTCGTCCACCGGCTTGGTCATATAATCGTCGATACCGACGAGGAATCCTTCTCGTTTGTCTTCGCGTGCCGTTTTCGCGGTTATCATCAGAATGGGAAGTTCGCTTCCGCCCTGACGGAGAATATCCGTAAGCTCGTAACCGTTCATTACGGGCATCATAACGTCGAGTATCATAAGATCGACGTGGTTTTTTTCGAGGACTTTAAGCGCCTCCTCGCCGTTAAATGCGGAAAGCGTGGTGTACCCGTTGGATTTAAGTATCGCGGAATACAGTTTTTGCAGATTTTCGTTATCTTCGACAATTAATATCCTGAACATATCTACATTATAACACAAATATTTAATTTTGTGTAAAGTTTTTTGAGGTATTTATTATTAAAATATTCTGTGATCGTATGCGCTTCCGTGCCGTGCGTTTATCCGTATGTCCGAGTATCTGCCGTAAAAATATTCTGTGATAATATGCGCGCGAAAAAAGGGGTTGACTAAAATCACGAAGCGTGGTATTATAATTGAACGGAGACAACTATGAAAAGACTGTCCGTCAGAAAAACTGTGGTGCTGTGCTCTGTGAGCGGGTTCGTTGCGGTGTTCATGATCGTAGCGACTATTATAACGTCTATTTTCTCGACGGGTATATCTTCGTTTTTCAATCAGGAAACATCGAAGATCGTGAATAAGGGCGAACCTATCTATACGAGCGATTTTTCTTCGCCCGCGAAGCTTCGTATACGCGACGAGTCCGTTTGTCGCGATATAGAGAGCGAAGGAATAGTGCTGCTTAAAAACGAAACGATAGGAGAGGGAGAAGACGCGGTTCCTTCTTTGCCTCTCGCTAAGGGCGCGAAAATAAGCCTGTTCGGGCAAGGAAGCGAGGATTTTCTGTACGGGGGAACGCAAAGCGATACGGCTTCCGTAAAATCCCGCGTTTCGCTTACCGACGGACTGACCGATTCGGGTTTCTCGGTAAACCCGACGCTCAGAAAATTTTATACTTCGGGCGCGGGATATTCTTATCGAAGATCGGTGCCTGCCGACGGTACTTCGAACGCGTCGGCATCGTCCTTTGCCATTAACGAAGTACCCGTACGCGAATACGGCAGCGAAGTGATTTCTTCTTTCGGAGAATACGGCGACGCGGCGGTAGTCGTTATCGGGCGCAGCGGACTTACCGGATCCGACTTGCCCCGCGAAAAACTCGATACGGGATATTATTATCTCGAACCGGACGAAACAGAGCTTGCGATGATTTCGTTTGCCGCAAAATATTTCGAAAACGTAGTGGTAATAATCAATTCCGCAAATCCCATGCAGCTCGGTTCGCTTGCGGACAACGAGGACGTAGACTCCGTGCTTTGGGTGGGAAATCCCGGTTCGACGGGAACGTATGCGATAGGAAGGGTGCTTAACGGCTACACCAATCCGTCGGGCAGACTTCCCGATACTTACGCATACGATTTTCTTCGCGCGCCCTCTACGTCGAATCTCGGCGATTATTCGATCGTTCCGTCCACGGGAGTGACAAACGGCAATAAATATATGGTCTATCAGGAGGGCGTATACGTCGGTTACAGATATTACGAAACGCGTTATGAAGATACGGTACTCGGCAGAGACGGGGCGGATATAAATGATTTCGATTATGCCGAAGAAGTGCTTTATCCGTTCGGTTACGGATTATCGTATACGCATTTCGTATATACCGATTTTTCCGTAAGATACGTTTCGGAGAACGATTCTTACGAAATACGTCTTAACGTTATCAATGCCGGCGATGTAGCGGGAAAAGAAACCGTTCAGATATATATGCAGTCGCCGTATACGGCTTATGACGATGGAGCGGGCATAGAGAAACCTTCGGTCGAACTTGTCGGTTACACAAAGACCGATGTGCTCGAACCGAGCGATACAGCCAACGTGACTGTTCGTATAAGCGCTGATAAACTCGGAGTTTACGATAAAACGACGGACGCGTATATAACGGAAGGCGGGGAGTATTATTTCGCCGCGGGCAAAAACGCTCACGATGCCGTGAATAATATACTTGCTCTCAAAGCCGAAGATCCCGAAACGACGGTAAACGCAGAACTGATGCGCGGAAAAGGAAACGCCGATCTTGCAGGAAGCGTTACGGTTGAGGAAAGGAAACCCGAGCCGCCCGCCGTTGACGAGGCGGCTGAGGAGCCGTCCGAAGAATCTGTTTTCTCGGCGGCGGATATAAGCGCATATGACGACGCGTATGTTCGGCTTTCGCGAAAGAACTGGGCTGAAACCTTTCCCGAAACCGCATATGCGGAAGGGAGCTGGCACGCTCCAAAAGAAGTGGTAACTGCGCTTGCGGTAGACGATTCGTATAAAGAAGCGGAATGCGAAATGCCCGAAACGGGAGTTACGGACGAAGCCAATAAAAATCTTTCCGCATTCTATCTGTTACAGAACGATATAGCATACAACGACCCGAGCTATTATGCGCTTATCAAAAAACTTACGGTAAACGAGATGTCTGAATTCGTACGCATGGGCGGTTATTCCACGCTTGCGCTCGAAACGATAAATCTACCCGAAACAAAGAGCCGTTACGGAACGACGGGAGTTTCGGAAGACGTGCTCGGCGGGCGCGATATGACTTATCCGACGCAGCCGGTAGTCGCCGCTACTTTTAACGACGAACTTGTTGCGGAACTGGGCAAGTGTATGTCCGAAGATATGCTCGCTTCCGAAGTAACGGGCTTATTCTGCCCGGGACTGAACATTCACCGTACGGCGTACGGCGGAGCAAATTACGAAAATTATTCGGAAGACAGTCTGCTTTGCGGCAAGATCGGGGCGGCTCTCGTGCGCGGCATTCGCAATAAAATGGGATACGCGATAGGTAAAAACCTCGGCTTGCAGGCACAGGAAACCAATAAGTGGGGCGCCGCTCTTTTTGCCGACGAACAGACCATACGTCAATTGTATCTCGAACCTTTCCGCATAGCGGTTGAAGAAGGCGGAATGACGGCGGTAATGACTTCCGCCACGCGCGTCGGTACCGTATGGTCGGGCGCTCATAAGGGACTGCTGACAGACGTGCTCCGCGGGGAATGGGGGTTCTGCGGATGCGTAATGACGGATCAGGCAATGTTCGGCGGCGGTTCGCATATGGACATAGCCTCGGGGCTTTGCGCAGGCAGCGATTTGTGGTTCAATACAAACAGCGTGCTCTGGCGCCTTAGCGCGGAGCAGTTACAGATGCCCGCTGTCGTGAACGCATTGCAGCGAGCTTCCGTCAACATTACTTATACGGTAGTGCGCTCGAGCGCGATGAACGGTCTTACCGAAAATTCCGACATAGAAAGAATAATTCCCACATGGCAAGGAATACTGATAGCGCTCGATATAATATTGCTTGCCGCATGCGTTACGGTATTTGCTTACGTAATATTCAATCGTCTTATTACCCGTAAAAGCAAGTACGAAAACACAACCGTTATGACGGAATAAATCTATAAAAATATGTGTAATAAAACGGAGCTGTTGCATTTGTAAGTGCAACAGCTCCGTTTGTTATAGCCGAAAAGCATATGTTTTACTACAATATAAAATACTTAGTTTATCAGCGAGTATAACGCGTCATATTTTTCTTTTTCGTTTTCCGCTTTCGCGCTCAGAGTTATTACGTCGCCTTCGGCAAGATCGAGATCGTCGTGAGGCGTAAGGTTATTCTCTTCGCGTTTTACGGCTGTTATCGCTACGCCGACGGGCAACATCAGATCGCGGATGTTCCGCCCTGCGGCAAACCCGCCTTTTTCGACGGATACGGTAAATTCTTTCCGTTCTCCTTTTTCGCCGAACTCACGGGCGTATCCTTCGAGAAGTACGTCGTATATCGGTTCGGTACGGAAAAGTCTTCCGATCGTATATCCGACCGCGGACGCGAGCGCTACGGGAAATATGAGGTTGAAGTTATAACTGCCCGTAAGCTCGAATACCATTACAGTCGCCGTGAGCGGAGCCTTTACTACCGCAGAAAAGAAAGCCGCGGTACCTATCATAACGATTATGTCCGAATATGCGGCGTTCATGCCGATATTTAACGCGAGTTGAGAAAAAATACCTGCCGCGCATGCCCCGACGGCAAGCATGGGAATGAACACGCCGCAGGGAACGCCCGCGCCCATATTGAGTACCGACGCGGCGAATTTCAGTACAAGCACCACTATAAGCGCGGCGATAAGCGGAGAAGCGAAATTGAGCGTTACCGACATGCTTTCCGTTCCGCCGTGCGTGCCGAGCGCCTCTATAAGGCTGTGACCGCCGCCCATTTCGTAGATTGAAATAAGTCCGAATGCGCCTGCAGCAGCGAAGGGTATAATCATTCTCCCCGTGCCGCGGAAGAAATTAATTTTTGCGAAAACTTTGCGCATGCCCGTTACGGCGTAATAAAACCCGACGCCGAGCAGACCTATTATTATCGCGGCGACGAGCGAAATCCCCGCGACAGTCATCGTATCGGCAAAAGTACCCGCGCCCGACAGTTCGAAAGCGGCGAACGCCGACGAAACCGTAAACGACGGATCGGCAAGCGCGAGCAAAGTAAGTATTCCGTTTCTGACCGCAACTCCGGAAAGTACGGAAAACAACGCGGATACGATTACTTCGGGAGTGAATTTTTTATGCGCTTCCTCGACAGCGAACAAAAAACCGGTAAGCGGCGCATTGAACGCGACGGCAAGTCCCGTAGACGCTCCTCCGCCGATAAGACAGCGCGTGAAACGCGAATTCTTGTTTGCAAGCGTGCCCGCTCCGTTACCTGCGCACGCACCTATCAGAATACTCGGTCCTTCGCTGCCCGCGCTCATTCCGAGAAAAACCGCGGAAAGCGAAAGCGCGAAAGAGGTGCACATAAGCCTGAACCATTTAAGTCTGAACGCTCCGCGAACCGCTCCTTCCGCCTGCGGTACTCCGCTGCCTTTTGCCATGGGAATGAATTTTATTACCGTTCCGACGATTATCGCCGCGGCGCAAAGCGCAAGAAAGAGCAGAGGTATAAGATACGGAAGATTTAAAAACGCCTTATACCAGGCAACGGAGCATTTTTCGCCGTAGCCCGTACAGACGGTATAAAGTGTTACTGCCGTACCTGCGAAAACGCCCGCGATTACCGAGAAGAGTATAAGCAAAGAGATTTCCGCGATTCTGCCGTGATTTGTTTTTTTCATAGGTTTGCGCATAGTGATATTTTATATCTTTTGCTTGCGTTTGTAAAGAAAATCGGCTATAATATAACCGAAACAGGAGAGAGCGAAAGTGAAAAAGTATGATTATCTGATCGTGGGCGCGGGACTTTTCGGTTCTGTATTTACCCGCGAAGCAATGCAGAAAGGTAAAAAAGTGCTTGTAATCGATAAGCGCGATCATATCGCAGGTAATATTTATACCCGCGAAACGGAAGGTATCAACGTTCACGTTTACGGAGCGCATATCTTCCATACTTCCGACGAAAAAGTATGGGAGTACGTAAACCGTTTCGCGCGTTTCAATAATTACATAAACTGCCCCGTCGCAAGATATAAGAATGAAATTTACAATATGCCGTTCAATATGAATACGTTTTCCAAGATGTGGGGCGTTATAACGCCCGACGAAGCGAAAGCGGAAATAGAACGTCAGCGCAAAGAAGCCGGGATCGGCGAACCGAAAAATCTCGAGGAGCAGGCGCTGTCGCTTGTCGGACGGGATATTTACGAAAAACTCGTCAAGGGTTATACCGAAAAACAGTGGGGCAGACGTGCTACCGAATTGCCGGCGTTTATAATAAAACGTCTTCCCGTGCGTTTTATTTACGACAATAACTATTTCAACGACAGATATCAGGGTATTCCCGAGGGCGGTTATACGCAAATCTGCGAAAAAATGCTCGAAGGTGCGGAAGTGCGGCTGAACGTCGACTATTTCGCAAACAAGGCGGAGCTTGACGCGCTTGCGGACAAAGTTTTGTTTACGGGTATGATAGACGAATATTACGGTTACCGTTACGGGGAGCTGGAATACCGCAGTCTGCGTTTTGAAACGGAAACTCTCGATTGCGAAAACTATCAGGGTAACGCAGTCGTCAATTATACCGAATACGAAGTGCCTTATACCCGTATAATAGAGCATAAGCATTTCGAGTTCGGCAAACAGCCCAAAACCGTTGTCACGCGCGAATATCCCGCGACATGGAAAAAAGGCGACGAGCCGTATTACCCCGTAAATAACGAGCGTAACGACGCGCTGTACGCTAAGTATAAAGCGCTTGCGGACGCGGAAGGCAGAGTGATTTTCGGCGGAAGACTGGGTATGTACAAGTATTACGATATGGACGATACGATAGCCGCCGCGCTCGCGCTTTGCGAAAAAGAGCTGTAAGCCGCGTGTTTGCGGTATAAGTGCGGTTGCATCAGATAAGAGATTCCGCAATTTATGTCGGTTACGCGGCATACGGCGGAAAATCGTTTGACAAAACCGCATAAATATATTATATTATACAAGCTGTCGGTAAGCGTGATCGCTTGCCGAATGTCGAGGCGTAGCGCAGTCTGGTAGCGCGCATGGTTCGGGACCATGAGGTCGCGTGTTCGAGTCACGTCGCCTCGACCAAAGCGAGGATAAGGGCGCATCTTGCGCCCTTTCTTCATGTCTCGGACTTCGGTCATTTACGATATAGTAAACTCCCTTGTCCTCGCATTTGAAAGTACGCAATCTGCAACCCTTCTGCTCGCTTTGGCAGAAGGCTTTTTACCGTTCATACGAAATATCGGTTGTCTTTTTTACACCAGCGCACCGCTAACGCTCGCCAAAGGCGTGTGCCATATATATATCCGCGCTTGCGGTATCTTTTCGGCGCAAAGGCGTGTTTTTTTACCGCCGCAAGGTCACTTAGCGGCGGTCGCACGCGAGTGCGTGCTAAAAAGAACACGCCTTATCATCCGAAAATCTCTCCGCAATCGCTGTTTGCTTTGACTAAAA
>CASFAN010000097.1 GCA_949292715.1 uncultured Eubacteriales bacterium | reverse complement strand
ATATTTCGGTGCAAACACTATGTGGTATTTGCAATTCCATTTGGAATGTGCTAAACTACTTATGTCACTATTCATAAAACCTCCTGTGGTAATTTTTGTTGCGGCTGACTACTCCGCTTCTTATTATACCACAGGAGGTTTTATCTTGTATCTTCAAGATTTTAATTCCACCACTTTAAGTGGTGGTTTATTTTTCGCTAAAGCTACAACGAAAAACCGTTGTCGGATTTTCCGACAACGGTTTTGAATTAAGTCGATTATTTCTTGACTTCGAGATCTTTGAGCAGATCGGCAAAAGGATTGTTTCCTGCGTCCTCGCTCCACTCTGCATCGGCATCTTTCTCCGCGTCCTTCTTTCTGGGCGCACGAGACTTGGATTCTTTCTTTTCGGGCTTAACTTTTTCTTCGGCAGCAGCCTCAGGCATACAAGCTTTTGCGCTGAGAGTGAATTTTTTCTGTTCGGAATCTATAGCAAGAACTTTAACTTCCACTTCATCGCCGACTTTGTAAATATCTTCGATATTCTTTACATAAGTGTTCGAAGCTTCGGAAACATGAACGAGACCTTCAACGCCGGGTTCGATTTCCACAAACGCGCCGAACGACAAAATAGAAGTTATTTTACCGGTAAATACGGATCCTACCGGATGATTCTCAACTGCAATATCGAAAGGATGCTTCTGAAGCTGTTTGTAACCGAGAGATACCTTTCCCTTTTCTCTGTCGGCTTTAAGAACGACGAAATCGTACTTTTTGCCTACATGAAGTATATCCTCGATAGACTTAAACTTCGTCCAGGAAATATCGCTGATATGAACAAGGCAATCGAAACCGTCTACGCTTACGAAAGCGCCGAACTTGGAAATGCCTTTTACCTTGCCGTTAACGATAACGCCGGGCACTACATTCGTCCAGAATATATCTTCCTTTTCCTTGCGTTCACGTTCAAGTATAACTTTCTGGCTTGCAACTATCCTGCGCTTTTCATCGTTGATTTCAAGCTGCGTAAGTCTGAGAGTCTTGCCCTTATAAGGCTCAAGGTTATGAATGTATTTTTCCTTTATCTGGGAAGCAGGTATAAATACCGTATATGTGCCGAGATGACCGAGCAAACCGCCCTTGGTATCACGTTCAACGACAAGTTCGAAAATCTCGCCGTTTCTTATGGTTTCGACGATCTTGTTGCCTTCTTTGATCTTGTCTACTTTTTTCTTGGAGAAAAGATAAACGCCGTCAACCGGTTTATCGTTCATAAGGATCGCTTCGAGTTCCGTTCCTTCGGGATAATCGGCAGCGTTGTAAGTATCATCCAACGTAGCTTCTTCGGCAGGTATGAAACCGTCTATCTTCATATCGACATTTACGGTTATGCCCTTTTCATCAGCGCGAGTAACCGTAACTTTCATTTGCTTACCAGCTCTCAGTTTGCCGTTTGTTCCAACGGCGTCGACCGCTTGCAGAAATTCTTCATTCTGTGCTTCGGTGTAGTTGTTGCCCATGTATTGAATTACCTCCGTTATCGACTCCTCAGGGGTCGATGCGCCGGCGACGATGCCTATTTTATCGTCGGCATTAAATTTTATTCTTTCCATATCCTCAACCGAACTTATCAGATATGCGGAACAATGCTTCTCGCATATATCTTTAAGTTTCAGCGTATTGGAGCTTTTGACGTCGCCGATAACGAGCATTTTGTCGCATTTGCGCGCCAAAGAGTCCGCTTCAGACTGACGTTCCTGTGTAGTATAACAAATTGTGTCAAATATTTCAACTGTTTTTAATCTATCTTTTGCAAATTTATCGATTATATTTGAATATTTTTGCGCAGACGCCGTTGTTTGCGCTACCACACACACTTTTTCGTATCCGTCAAGCGCCGAAACGTCAAAATTTTCATCGGCAATAAACGCCGAATATTCGCACAGCGAATTGATTCCGATTACTTCCGGGTGATCTTTTTTTCCGAAAATCACAATTTTATATCCTTCGGCATACTTTTCCGAAACAATTTTTCTTGTTTTCTGTACGAACGGACAAGTTGCGTCTACTATATCCAGTCCCGCCTTCTTAGCTTTCTCGATACTTTCCGCCGGCGCGCCGTGAGACCTGATGACAAGAGTTCCGCCAACGGCTTCATCAACGTCGCTAACGGCTTTTATCCCTTCTCTTTCAAGCGCGTTTACTATCACGGAATTGTGTATAAGTTCGCCGAGCGTATATACGGGCTTCCGATAATTGCCTCGTGCAAGAGATATCGACCTTTTTACTCCGTAACAGAACCCGAGATTTGCCGCTTTATAAATAGTCAAGTTATTCCCCTTTATCCGAATCTTCCACACCGCTTTCAGCAGTTTTTTTATGCTTCAACGCTTCTTTTTTCAAGCGTTTCGCTTCCGCTTTTTCAGCTTTGCGACGAATCTTCATTCTTTTCTTTTCCGCTCTGAGCTCTTTACCGTAGCGTTTTTCTTTCATTACCGAGTTAAGATAATTGCGAGCGGCTTCCATTCCTTCGGTTATTGCGGAAGCGCATATATCGAGTTTTTCTCTCGTCAAAGGTCCGCTTATAAGAGACGCCACGTCTATGGGTTTGCCGATATAAACGTAACTGCGCCTGAAAAATTTAGTTCTTCGATAAATGTATACGGGAAGGACGCAGGCTTTTCCGCGCACGGCAAACATAGCTGCTCCGTTCTTCATTTCGAGCATAGAATCCTCTTCGTCTGCAAGATTGCGCGTTCCCTCGGGGAATATTCCCAACACCTCGCCTTTTTTCAGAATATCGACTCCCTTTCTGATCGTGGAAAGATCTATATTCGTCCTGTTAACCGCTACTACCCCGAGCCTGGGTAAAAGCCATCGCAATATTGCGGAATTATAAAGCTCTTCCTTTGCGATAAAATGCCAATAACCCGGAATAGCGGAAAACGCCATAGGCGCGTCAAGCAAACTTCTGTGATTGAAAGCAAGAATATAACCGCCCTTTGTCGGAAGATTTTCTCTTCCGAGCGCACGCGCAGGCAAAAAAAGTTTCAAAAGCGGGAAAAGCATGGCTTTCAAAAATCCGAACCATGCTTTATAATTGCATTTTTTATCGATTGCTTTTCTGTATTTTTCTTTTTTAAGTACGCTGCTCATTACTCCGAAATATATGAAAGCATTTTATTTACTACCTCTTCCGCATCAAGATTATCGGAATTAATCTCAATCGCGTCGTCGGCTTTTCTTAACGGAGATACCTCACGGTTCATATCGCGGTAATCGCGTGCCTCTATATCGGCTCTCACCTTGTCGTATTGCACTTCCGTTCCCTTGCTTCTTAATTCATTATACCTGCGAAAAGCTCGTTTGTCAACGGAAGCGGTAAGAAAAAATTTATACTTGGCAAACGGAAGCACGCAAGTACCTATATCCCTGCCGTCAAGAACCGACGAATATTCGCCGGATATTTTGCGTTGAAGTCCGAGCAGTGCTGCGCGCACGGAAGGCAATGCGGAAAACCGACTGCCCCACGACGACACTTCGTCTCTGCGTATGGCTTCCGAAACGTTTTCGCCGTCAAGATAAACTATTTGCTTACCGTTTTCGTATTCAACGCGGATATCCGTATTTTTAAGATTCTTTTCCGCTTCGGCGTCGTTTTCTTCCCAACCGCAACGCATTGCTTTAAGTCCGACGGCACGATAAAGCGCACCCGTATCGAGATAAGCTATACCGAGCTTAGCGGCGAGCGAACGCGCAGCCGTACTTTTACCCGCACCCGAAGGTCCGTCTATTGCTATATTATAAATTTTCATCTGAAAGATCCTTTCTGAGCACCGATGCGCCCCTCAAGTAAGAATGACGCGCTACGGCATCGTCATTTTCCGAACAAACCGTAAGAAGCATTCTTATGCACAGCGGAAGCGAGCCCGTAATATCGGGTTCTACGCACGAAAACAACGGAACGTCTATTATTCCTGACTCCCTGACTGCTTTTGCCGGATAAACGGAAGTTATATCTTTCGTTGTGGAAATGACAAGGCTTACCGCATAATCGAATTTATTTAGACTGACTATTTTTTTTATAAGTTCCTCGGAACGGCGCGTCACCTCATCCGCAGTATCGCAATCTACCGTTATGGCTCCTCTTATTGCATAAACTTTCATTACTGTCTCCCCGCGGCAATACCCGCGCATCTTCCGGTTGCAAAAGCGCAACTGAGATTATATCCGCCCGTAAGCGCGTCTACATCGAGAACTTCGCCCGCAAAATACAGACCGCTCACAAGTTTACTTTCCATAGTAGAAGGGTTTATTTCTTTTAGCTCCACACCGCCGCTCGTAACGATAGCCCGATCTATGTCGGCAAGACCTTTTACGGTAAAACGCAAATGTTTCACGCAATAGCCGAGAGCGTACCTCATTTCCCTTGTGACGGAATGTCCTTTTACATAAGGAGAAACTCCGCATTGAGACAGAACGTGAGGAATTACGGCTTTCGGCAACAAAGAAGTCAATATGTTCGCAAGATCTTTATTACGCATTTCTCCGAAATCACTCGTAAGTCTTTCGTCAAGCGTTTCGGGCGAAAGCGCAGGCTTGAAGTCTATATAAAGCGTACTCCCGCCGATATCGTAACGGTTAATAAAACTGCTGAGCGTAAGAATAACCGGTCCGCTTACTCCGCAATCGGTAAAAAGCATTTCCCCGAACTCGGAGTATTCTTTTCCGCCTGCTTTTATCGTTGCCCGAACGTTTTTCAGCGACAATCCCTGTAAATCCTTAACGTCCTCTTTAAGATCTATCGCAGAAAGCGCCGCGCGAGGTTCCGTCAACGTATGACCGAAAGAACGCGCTATTTCATACCCGTCTCCGGTACTCCCCGTCGATTTGTAACTCATTCCGCCCGTCGCTACTATTACCCTGTCAAATTCGTAGTTTCCCGAATCCGTTTGAACCTTAAAGTTTCCGTCTTTTTTTACCGATAATACGCGCGTATTGAGCTTTATGTCCGCACCTGACTCTTCCGCGGCTCGTACCAACGCTTTTATAACGTCGCTCGACTTATCGGAAACTGGAAACACGCGGTTGCCTCTTTCGGTTTTCATACGTAGACCGTAGGTTCCCAAAAACTCCATAAGCGACTGCGGCGGAAAAGCGGTAAGCGCGCTAATCATAAATTTCTGCCCGTGTACGATATTCGGATAAAATTCATAAAGCGCACAATTGTTTGTCAGATTGCAACGACCTTTACCTGTAATATAAATTTTTTTGCCTATTTTTTCGTTACGCTCGAATAGCGTTACATCCGCCGTCTTTCCGCAAAAAGCAGCGGCCACTATCCCTGCCGCGCCGCCTCCGATTATCGCCGTTCTGATCACAGTATAATTTCCTTTTTAAGTTTTTCAAGACAATCGTAATCGTTTCTGTCCAGCTTGACGGGAGAAACGGTTATATTTCCTTTTCTTATCTGTATTATGTCGGTATTCTCGTCCGCGCCTTCCGTTTCGGGAAACCCGCTTATCTGCAAAACTCCTTCTTCCACTTCGGAAAAACTGTCCGAATACATATTCATTCCGACGGGGACAACGGCAATTCCGCAATGCTTTACAGGAGGATAATTGATATTCAGCACGGTAAAGCGAGGCAAAGATGCAGAAACGAATTTATCGAGATTTTCCGAAATAAAATTTGCGGCAAATCCGTAACCCTCTTTAAAATACCTGTCCGCATTGCTAACGGCTATAGAGCGCAAGCCCATATAAGCGCCTTCAAGTGCGGCGCTCACGGTACCGCTGTAAATTACGTCGCTGCCTATGTTACTGCCTTCGTTAATACCCGAAATAACCAAATCGGGCAGCCTGTCCTTCATAAAGTACAGAACTGCCAGTTTGACGCAATCCGCGGGCGTACCGTCTGCGGCTATACGAAGTTTACAATTGCCCGCCGAAAGGCGGGTATACGTTATCGGAGTATGAACGGATATTCCGTGCCCTGCCGCAGACTTCTGCGTTTTGGGAGCGATAACGTATACCTCGTGTTTTTCGCCGAGTACGTCCGCAAGCGAACGTATGCCGACGGCTTCGATACCGTCGTCGTTTGTTATAAGTATCCTCATACGGGATGAACTTGGTTCTTATCGTCAAATACGGACATATCGACGCCGTGCTTACGCGCATAACGCGCCTTGAAGAAAGGCATGGATACCTGCGGGAAAAGTGCGTAAGTAAGCACGTCCTCTTCCTGCTCATAATACATTCCGAGTTCGTCGCGAAGCTTATCGAGTTCGGGCGGAAGATCGTGAGGACTGTATTTGATGGGCTTTTCGTCTCCGAGTATTTTCTTGACGATTTCATCGGAAACGGGCACGGGCAGTTTACCGTACTCGCCGCGAACGACGCCCTTGGTCTCCTTGGTAACCATTTTGTATCTTTCTCCGCAGATTACGTTTAGAACCGCCTGGGTTCCGACAATCTGGCTGGAGGGAGTAACAAGAGGAGGATAACCGAGATCTGCTCTCACGCGGGGAACTTCCTGCAACACTTCTTCGAGCTTCTCGCTCTTACCCTGCTCTTTAAGCTGGTTGATAAGGTTAGAAAGCATTCCGCCGGGAACCTGATAGATAAGCGCGTTAACGTCGACTTTGAGCACCTTTTCGCTGAGGAATCCGTCGTTTTTAAGACGTTCGGCAACTCCTCTGAAATATACGGTAAGCTCATTGAGCTTTTTAAGATCTATACCCGTATCGTAATCCGTGCCTTTGAGTGTAGCTACAAGCGGCTCGGTAGCAGGCTGACTGGTTCCGTTTCCGAGAGGCGACAAAGCGGTATCGACTATATCGCAACCGGCTTCGATAGCCTTAAGGTTGGTCATATCGCCTATTCCCGCGGTGTTGTGAGTATGAAGGTGTACGGGCATATCCACTTCGTCTTTGATCTTCTTTACAAGCTCGTAAGCATCATAAGGAAGAAGCAGGTTTGCCATATCCTTTATACATATAATATCCGCCCCCATCGCTTTGAGCTCTTTTGCGAGTTTTACGTAATATTCGGGAGAATACACGGGACCCGTAGTATACGACAAAGCAGCTTCTACGGTACCGCCCGCTTCTTTCGTTGCGGTGATTGCCGTTTCGAGGTTATGAATATCGTTAAGCGCGTCGAATATACGAAGAATGTCTATACCGTTTTTCACGGTAAGTTCACAGAATTTTTTAACAACGTCGTCGCTGTAATGACGGTAGCCGAGAAGGTTCTGTCCGCGAAGAAGCATCTGGAGCTTTGTATTGGGTATTGCCTTTCTGAGCGCGCGCAATCTCTCCCACGGATCTTCGCCGAGGAAACGTATGCAGGAGTCAAACGTTGCGCCACCCCATGCTTCAAGAGCATAATAACCTATCTTATCGAGTTTATCCGCGATCGGAAGCATTTCATCAAGTCTCATACGGGTAGCCGCCTGAGACTGATGCGCGTCGCGGAGTATTGTTTCCATTATTTTAACCGGTCTTTTAGCCATAATGATTTCTCCTTGATTTTATCAGCCGAATAAAGCTATGAGTATACCTGCGGCAACCGCAGAACCGATAACTCCCGCCACATTGGGACCCATCGCGTGCATAAGCAGATAGTTGTCGGGAACTTCCTTCTGCCCCATTCTCTGCGACACGCGCGCCGCCATGGGAACCGCAGAAACGCCTGCACTGCCGATAAGCGGGTTAATCTTTTCTTTGAGGAACGGATTCATGAATTTAGCAATCAGCACGCCGCCGACGGTACCGAACATGAATGCGGCAAGACCGAGTCCGATGATGCCGAGCGTAAGCGGTTGAAGGAACGTATCGGAAACGGCTTTGAAACCGACGCAAGTACCGAGCAATATCGTAATGACGTTACAAAGTCCGTTGCTTGCCGTATCGGCGAGTCTGCCGGTAACTCCGCTTTCTTTAAGCAAATTGCCGAGCATAAGCATTCCGAGCAAAGGAAGCGCGTCCGGAAGTATAAGTCCGCAAAGTACTACGACGACTATCGGGAAAATGATTTTTTCCTTTTTCGATACGGTGCGGAGCTGCTTCATTCTTATCTGACGTTCTTTCTTTGTCGTAAGCAACTTCATTATCGGAGGCTGTATTGCAGGGATAAGCGCCATATAAGAGTATGCGGCAATGGAAATTGCGCCGAGATTTGCGGCTTCTCCGAGTTTCGTGGTAACGTATATCGCGGTAGGTCCGTCCGCACCGCCGATAATCGCAACCGACGCAGCAAGCGAAGCGTTTTCGCCCAACAAACCGAAAATAAAGTATCCGCCGAAAAGCGCAACGAATATGCCGAGCTGCGCGCCCGCGCCCATTATAAGGCTCTTGGGGTTAGCGATAAGCGGTCCGAAATCGGTCATAGCGCCTATTCCGAGGAAAATCAACGGCGGGAATATAACCCATTCAACGCCTTTAGACAAGTAATAGAACAGTCCGCCGGTCGAAACGACTTCCGTGTGGAACAAACCGCTTCCCTCGGCAGTTTCAACATACTTTACGACAGGCTCCGCATAAAGTATTTCGTGCGCTCCCGGTATGTTTGCAAGCATCATACCGAAAGCTATGGGAACGAGCAACAACGGCTCAAAACCTCTGCCTATCGCGAGATAGAAAAGTACAAACGAGATCAGAAGCATTACGTAGTCCTGCCAGCTGGACTGTGCAAAACCCGTACTGTTCCAAAGACTGATCATACTCTCGCCGAGGTTTGCTCCGAGTTCGCCCGATGAGACTATGGATTCAAGCATTAAACTATCCTCCCGAAATTACTTTATATAAGCAAGAACCGCGTCGGTTTCCACGTTAGCGCCGACTTCTACGGTATAAGTAATTGTTCCGTCAGCGGTAGCGACAATGTCGTTTTCCATTTTCATGGCTTCAAGCACGACAACGGGCTGACCTGCTTTAACGGCAGCGCCGTTTGCAAATGCAAGCTTTCTGACAACGCCGGGCATAGGCGATTTAACAGCCGTACCGCCTGCGGGCGCGGCAGGTTTAACCTGAGCGGGCGCGGCAGGAGCCGCGGTTGCAGCGGGTACTGCAACGGGAGCCGCTACGGGGGCGGAAGCGCCGCCTACCTCATCTACTTCGACACTATAAGCTTTACCGTTTACGGTAACATTGAATTTACGCATTTGTTTATTCCTCCGTCAAATTTTTTTAATGGATCTGATAATGAACGGAACGGGATCATCGTCTTCCCCGTCTGCCGTAGTCTGCACATCGTAATATGCCATAAGCGCGGCGGTTATCGCGGCAACCGTCTCGGTATCGTCCGCAACGACTGCCATATCTTCCGTTTTAACCTCTTTATTCTTCTTTGTCACTTTAACGGAAGTGACCGCATTGAGAATCTTAGAAAATACGATGAGCAAAACGATCAGTACTACAAGCACTGCAATGACGATTAAAAAGCCTATTATACTGTAAAGGCCAAACTCGCCGGCAGTGTACTGATTGAAAACGCCTTCGGTAGTTTCTGCCGCTGAAGAGATCAACATACGCTCACCTCTTGACCATTGTCTGAAGCGCGGCTATAAGATACTGTCTGGAATGATTAGGTACGATTACCGTATCGACATATCCTTTTTCAGCCGCGGTCATAGCGGAATTTTCGCCCGAATATTTAGCCGCGAACTTTCTTTCCGCAGCGGCGGGATCTTTCGCACGCGCAATATCTTTGCCGTAAAGCATATATGCCGCGGAGTCTTTTTCCATCGGAGAAATTACAGCAACATCCCATGCGACAGTGTAATCGCAAGAAGTCTTGGACGCCAATACGCTGTAAGCCGCGCCGATGGCTTTGCCGCAAATAAGCGCGATTTTGGGAACGCTTATATTATTGTAAGCGTAAATCATATCGCTTACGTTTCTGATGAGACAGCAGTTTTCCTGTCCTGCGTCGATGATTATACCCGTACTGTTAACGAGATTTACGACGGGAATACCCGCGTTATCTGCCGTATTGATAAAATCGGTGATCTTAGCCGCGCCTTTTGCGGAAAGTCTTCCGTCCACGCCCACGACAGCTACGGTTATTCCGTTAAGTTTTGCGAAAGCCGTCGTAACTTCTTTTGCTATACCGCCGCGAAGTTCGAGAACACTGCCCGCGTCAAACGCTTCCGCAAGCACATCCTTTACCGAACTGCGAGCGGAAAGTTTTTCGCAAACTCTGTTCGGATCGTCTTCGGAATACGAAACGACGTCGCAAAGATCTTCGAGCGCGGTCATTATAATTCCGCGAAGTTCGGTTTCGTCTTTAACGAGATTGGTAACTGCACCGCTTGTTTTATAATGATTCTTTGCTCCGGAACAATCTTTCGTATCGTCACCCGTGAGAATAAGCGGACTTGACGTAGATATTTTTGCCTTTTCCACGCATACAAACATATCTGAAAGTCCCGCAAGATAGGCAGTCATACCGAAGCACTTGCCCGTCACCGCGGTAATTACGGGAATGTTGCCGTACGCTTTGGAATACGCGTTAAGAATAAGATCATAACCGTAAAGAGCGTCCACGCCCTCAAGCACTCTCGCGCCTGCGGAATCGATGAACGTCAAAAGCGGCAAAGAAGCGTCACACGCGCGTTTTACAAGACGAACGATCTTTTCCGCGCCGCGTTTGGATATACCTCCGGAGAAGACTTCGGGATTCATCGCGACAACCGCGACATCTCTGTCATCCACGGAAGCAAGTCCGCAGTAAACGCCTTCGCCCCTTATCTGTCCGAGCTCGTTCGCTCCGCCCATGAACGCGTCAAGTTCGACGAAAGAATTTTCATCTATGACCGAATTTACGGTCTGACGGACTTTCTTCGTAGCCGACGCATAAGATGAGAGCGCACTTTTTAATCCGGAACTCATGTAAATACCTCCAAGTAATTTTTTCAATCAAAATTATACACTAAAAAAAAATGAAAAACAAGCAAATTAAAATGCCGTTTTCCATATTTTTATATATTTTGCTCAACCGACGCGTTATACAAACAGTCTTTATAGTATAAGTCGGGTATGCGCAAAATTTTTACGCCGTCAGACATTTTTCAGATATTCCACTTCGCCCGGCGTAAGTTTTCTGTAACCGCCTCTGTCCACGCCGCGCATGCGCAGGTCGCCTATGGCGACGCGCTTAAGAAACGCTACGTTCTTTCCTATCGCTTCGAACATTCTGCGCACTTCTCTGTTCATGCCTTCGCTTATAGCTATTTCCACGGTTGTCTGCCGGGTTTTATTATCATACTTCAAAATATGCGCAGAACATTTTTTAGTCATTTTACCGTCTATTTCGACGCCGTTTCTGATTCTCGCAAGCTCGCTTTCGCTCAGTTCACCTTCCACACGGGCGCTATAAACTTTCTTTATTTCGCTTGTAGGATGAGTAAGTCTGTTGCACAAGTCGCCGTCGGTCGTCAATATAAGCATACCTTCCGTGTCGTAATCCAGTCTCCCTACGGGAAACAAACGCGTATCGGGATAATCGGAACGCACTATGTCCATTACGGTTTTTCTTCCTTTATCGTCAGAAACGGTGGTTACGCATCCCTTTGGTTTGTTGACGATCAGATATACATGTTTACGCGGCGGATTGACTTTCTTCCCTCCGACGGTAACAACATCTCCGTAACCTACCTGCGTCGCAAGATCGGTTACCGTTTTTCCGTTTACGGCGACTTCGCCGTCAAGCACGAAACTTTCACATTTTCTGCGGCTTGCAAGACCGCATTCGGCAAGATATCTGTTTATTCTCATAACAGGTATATTTTACATTAAAATCCGACGTTTTGCAAACGTTTGACCGCCGATTTACA
This sequence comes from uncultured Eubacteriales bacterium, assembly GCA_949292715.1. GTDB lineage: Bacteria > Bacillota > Clostridia > Christensenellales > Pumilibacteraceae > Protoclostridium. The sequence continues at coordinate 7,885 of CASFAN010000097.1, read as the reverse complement.
TAAATTACGCCGGGGATGTTGCGTTAAGCGACGCAAGCTCCGCAATATAGTAACTTTAATTCGTTCAGCGTCGTTATTCTTTGGCGGCAGCGTCTTTCTCCAGCTCCTCAAAAGCGGCATTTATAAGTTTGCAACTATCTTCAAACATAGGTCCGCAATCGAGCACTACGCAAATAACCTCTTTTCCGTTACGCTGCGCCGAAGACACCAGACACCTTCCGGCAGCTTTTGTGTATCCTGTTTTTATGCCGTTTCCGCCTTCGAGCATTGACAGAATCTTGTTTTTATTGTTGATTGTTCTGTTATACTCATGATCCTTCCATGTACAGTCTTTATAAACTTTAGTAGCGACTATTTCACGGAAAACATCGTTTCTCATTGCGGCGCAAGCTATCAACGCCATATCCGCAGCCGTAGAATAATGATCGGAATCGGGCAATCCGTGCGGATTTACGAAATTGGAATTCGAAGCGCCCGAAGCACGCGCGGTATCGTTCATAAGGCGAGCAAATTTCTCAACGCTTCCGGCAGTCGTAACGGCAAGCGCTACGGCGCAATCGTTACCAGACTGAAGCATGAGTCCGTAAAGCATATCTATTATTCTGAGCTTTTCGCCCCGCGCAAGATAAATCGAGCTTCCTTCCACCCCGACGGCTTCGTCGGGAACGGTTACGGTTTCTTCGAGATCTTTACATATACGTAAAACCGTAAGCGCTGTCAATATCTTTGTAGTACTGGCTATCGGACGTTTTTCGTCCGCATTCTTTGAGTACAATACCTTACCGCCAGTGCGTTCAACCACTATAGCGCTTGCGGCGGATGTGCCGTATGTCTGAGCGTCTGCCTTAAAATATCGGAAATTAAAGGAAACGCACAGCAACAACGCTACTATGACAGACATAAAACATATATTATTTCTTAATTTTAAGCGCATTTGTAATTGCCTCCGTAAGATCCGGGATTAAAGACAACGCTTTATCGAACACCGATTTATCGGTTAATCTCAACAGCTTAAAACCCTCGTCGTTTCTTATAAGAAATCCAATCGGCACTACCGACGCGCCCATGCCGCTGCCTCCCGCGAACGGAAATTCACAGCTCTTTCCGGTTACGTCGCTGTACTCGCCCCCGCCGGTCAACATCCCCATCGTCACACGGCTTATAGGAATAATCGCCGTTCCGTCGTCAAGCACAAGCGGTTTCCCTATAACCGTATCCGCATCGACTATGGTTCTGATTTTGGTAAAAGCGGTATCGAGCACTCTTTCAACGGGCTTTTGTTCTGTATTAAGTATCATACTTCACCTTCCTTTCAGCATTACGCATAAATCGCAGTTTGCGCGCGTAAGCAGCAAATAAACTATATATAATATTTGCCGGCGTAACCCTTATTATCCCGAAAAAGCTTATAAAAAGCCTGTTTTCTCTTCCGTCGGCGGTTATTCTGTGTTTTTCCGACAAAACCTGTTTGCTTTTTATAAAGGAAGTAAACGCGCAATATATCGCTCTCAGCATTTCCGCAATCATTACCGCCGCGAAATTTCCGTTTTTCACTCCTATTTCCGCACAAATATCCACATGCTTAATGTCCACCGCTTTCATCAACGGGCTTGTCAGATAGTTTACTATAGAATCCTTGTCCGTTCTGTCCGGCGTAAGTGAAATCCCTACGAGTTTTCCGTTTATTCTGAGATAAAGACGCGCGTTTTCCGGTTCTAAGCGAGCTACTTCTATCGTCATTTTTATCAGACTGATTCCGAAAAGAAAAACTCTCAGATATACTTTTTCGGGAGAGTTGCTTTCCGCAATTACAGACGACTGCAATTCGCTTCCCAAAAACGAAATCGTTATTATAATAACAACCAAAAATACCGACATAGAATTAGTTTGTCGGTATTTTTCGGAAATTATTAAATTTTATGTGAAATTTGTAATCGTTTACGGCATTACAACAAGTAATTTTTAAGCCTGTTCGCTTTTATCGGACGATTTCATATTCTCCTCCGCAGAAGGAGTCAATGTAGCGGCCGCGACCTCAAGAGGAAGCTCTATTTTCTCCACATTCTCCCCTTGCAAAAACTCGGGAGGTTGTTCATCGGGAATCTCAAACTGATTATAAAGACTATCGCTTTCGACGTGCCTGTTTTTAAGCTCTTCGATACTGCGAAGCAAATCGTCGTAATCAGGCAGTTTGTCAATGCTTTCAAGCTGAAATCTTTTAAGAAATTCATCCGTCGTGCCGTAAAGTTTCGGATTACCGATCGCCTCTTTTCTGCCGACGACTTCAATCATTCCGAGATTGATAAGCGTTTGCATTGTATAATCGCAGTTAACGCCCCTGATAGATTCCACTTCCAACTTTGTTACGGGCTGTTTATAAGCAATAATCGCAATTGTTTCGAGAGTCGCCTTGGAAAGTTCCTTTTCTTTTATCGGGTTAAGTACGGTCGCGACTTCCTCTTTATACGCAGGATTTGTACCGAACTGAAGTTTCCCGTTGTATTCCATGAGATGAATACCGCATTTTCCGCCGTATTTGCTTTTAAGCCGTTTCACTGCCGCTTTTATTTCGCTTTTTTGCAAGTCAAGCGCAGCGGCAATGTCTTCCGTTTTGAGTGCCTCTCCCGAAACAAAAAGCAAAGATTCAAGCACATAATCTATTTTTTCTATATCCATTTTTATCGTCCCGTTACAGTTTAATAAGATTTATATCGCCGAAAACTTCCGTCTGCTCCGCAGTGAGAAACTGAAGCTTCATAAGTTCAAGCAAAGCCTGAAACGTAGTAATGATCTCGTTCACGGTAGGCTCTTCCCCGAAAAGTTCGGTAAAATGCATTTTCTTTTTCTCGGAAAGAGTTTCTTTTATAAACTCCTGTTTTTCTTCCACAGTGAAAGGATCGCGTACTATTTCCTTGGGCGTTATGTCCAACGACCGCTTTTCCGCTTTTTCATAAAGCTTTTTAAGCGCCGCAAAAAGACCTTCCATCGTCATGTCTTTAAGCACGGTACGCTCGTCGCCTACCGTAATATCCGGATCGCGGAACCTTACGCCCACAGTTTCAAGCTCTTTAAGCTTGTCCATTTCCTTTTTATAAAGTTCATATTCTTCCAGCCGCCGTATAAGTTCGCTTCCGTCATCTTCGTCGGCGTCTTCTTTCTGAACTTCCGGCTTAGGCAACAAAGCCTTGGCTTTTATTTCCAGCAAATACGCCGCCATGCCGAGAAACTCGGACGCTTTGTCAAGATCCACGTTATCGATATCTTCCTCGATAAATTCAAGAAACTGCCGCGTAATATCCGAAATAAAAATATCGCAGATACGTATTTTTGCACGTTTGATAAGATGCAAAAGCAGATCGAGCGGCCCTTCGAACATATCAAGCTTTACGCGATAACCGCTTTCGCTTTCGAGCGCGTCCTCGTCAAGCTCATAATCCTTTATTTCATCGTCAACCATTTATCAAACAACCCCGAATAGTTCGAATCCGCTCGGCAATCCGAACATAAGATTAAACAAAGACTGAACACTGCCCGCTATACCCATTGTTCCACAATCGAGATACAACCCGAGCAAGTCAAAGTATTTTATAAATTCAAGCCTTCCGTAAGCTCCGATGTAATAAACGGCGAAATGTATAACGAAAAGCGCGACAAGTATATAAACGCCGTAACGTCTCAACCACGATATGAAAGAATTGTCGCGGTTAGCGTAAGCCTCTATTATCTTGAACCCGTCAAGCGGTCCGAGCGGCAGAAGATTAAACAAGAACAGCATAACGTTTATCGAAGCGCTCAGATAGAAGAACCAGTAAAAGAAATAATAAGCGTAAGTTATCTGCAACGATTGTCCGATAAATATCGTAAGGGCAAGAAAGAAGCAACTTACTATCATCGCGGCGAGATTATAAACCACACCCGCAATAGCGACGGTAAAAAGTCCCCTGCGCGGAACTTTGAAATTATAAGGATTTACGGGCACGGGTTTTGCGTAGCCGAATCCCATAAAAAGCAGCATAACAAACCCGATCGGATCAAAATGCGCCGCAGGATTAAGCGTAAGTCTGCCGTTTACTTTAGCCGTAAGATCCCCGTTCCACTTAGCCACAAGTCCGTGCGCTATTTCGTGAGGAATAATTGCAAAATATACGGCAAGCAAAAATGCCGCCAACGCGACGAATACAAGTACGATATCTTCCGTGCTGTTCCATACGCTGATTACAAAAGACATAAAAAAACTCCTGCCGTACGGATTTTCCACCCGTACGGCAAGTATAGCATTTATAAAACAATTAGTCAACCGCTTTTGCGTGTTACATTCCCTTAACCAGTTCGCCCACAATATCGAAATAAGTCATTTTATTGAGGTCGCCGGTTGTTACAAGATCACTTTCCGCAACCGTAACGCCGTCTGCGATCGCTTTAATTCTGCCTATTTTGCTTCCCGCGGCAAGAGGAAGGGCTATTTCATCATATTCGCAGACATAACTTATTTCCTTTTCCGCTCCCCGTTCGGTAAGATAAAAGCCGTCCGCCGCAGGCGCGATACCCGCCGATTTTTCTTTGCTCGAAGGGACTTCTAGCCTTTCCGCAAGTTCCTGTCCGGCAAAAATAACCTGTTTCGTGCTGTAATTTGCAAATCCGAAATCAAACAGCTTAGACATTTCCGCGTTTCTGTTCTTAGACGTATCGGCTCCCGTTATAACTCCTATAAGACGCGTATCGCCTCTTTTTGCCGTAGCGCTGAGGCAATACATTGCCTCGTTCGTAAAGCCGGTTTTTCCGCCGTCGCACCCCTCGTAAGACCTGATCATCTTATTTGTATTCGTAAGAACGGTATCTCTTCCCGAAGGATGATGAAAATCAAACATCCAAACGTTAGCGTAATCGAAATATCTTTCGTGCTTTATAAGATTTGAAAACATTATAGCCGCGTCATATGCGCATGAATACTGATTCGGCGCAGGCAAACCCGTGCAATTAACAAAATTCGTGTCGTTCATGCCGAGGTCTGCCGCTTTTTCGTTCATGCATGCCACAAACCCTTCCACGGAACCCGCTATCCGTTCCGCAAGTGCAACGCAGGAATCGTTTGCGGACGCAACGACAATGGATTTTATCAGATCGTCGCAAAGATACTCGTCATGGGCGTCGAGAAACGCCTGACTGCCTCCCATGGAAGCCGCAATTTCACTTACGGTAATTTTTTCATCATACGAAATGTTTCCGCTTTCCGCATTTTCAAAAACAAGAAGCAAAGTCATTATTTTGACCATGCTCGCTATAGGTCGATGCTCTTTACCGTTGTGCTCGAATAAAACGGTACCCGTTCCCGCGTCCGCAAGAACGACAGACGGTGCGGAAAAATCCGGCGCCTGCGCAGCGGATACCATAGTTACCGTCGAGCCGCACAACGCAATAATCGCCGCCGCACAAACGGCTATCGTCAACAATTTTATTTTCTTCATTACGCAAATATCCTCCACGAAAGCATTTTGCGTAAAAACAGAGAAAATTATGTAAAATCAGAGAAAAAAAGAAAACAATATAAGAAAAACCGACTGAATCAGGCACACGACAAGCGTTAATACCGCTATGGGTAAAATTCTGAGCAGTAATTTTACAAAAGGTACCGAACAACCGTATTTTCTTTTTTCGGCGGCAATTTCGGCGAGGATACAAAAGAATGACAGCAGAAGAAGATCTCGCAGCAAAGATAACAATACGTAAAATATGACGAAAGGCAAAGCAAGCAAGCCAAAGGAGCGCAAGACAAGCACTATCACCGCGCCTTGGAAAAATCCTACAAGCACCGTAAAAGCCACCGTAAGCAAAAACGAATACGCATACCTGCCTACAAAGCAAAAAGCGCAAAAAACGGCAATCGTGAAAATCAACAACGGAAATATGTACCCTGCAAACGAGGCATGTACAATCAGACCGTAAATACCGCCGTTGGCACTGTCTAGCGCTTCCAGCGGATCTATGGGTTTCAATGAAGACAATATCCCCATTACCAAACCGAATATAAGCGCGAACGAAAACAGTATCAGGCATCTCAGATTACAGCGTATAAAGTGGAGCATTCTGTCCAGACGCGCCGTGATATAATATTTAAGGCTTAATGACGACATACCAAAAATTATGCCGTTTTATGCAGATTTATGCGATTAAACAGAAAAAACAGTTATTTCAGATGTGTTATGTCAGGCATAGTATGTCTATGCGGTCAGAAACCATTCGGCATATACCCCGTATCCGCGCGTGCAGTCATTAGTAAAAACATGCGTAACGGCGCCTGCAAGTTCACCGTTCTGTATAATCGGACTCCCGCTCATACCCTGCACTATTCCGCCCGTTGCACGCAGCAAATCTTTATCGGTAACCTTTATCACAAGCCCTTTCTCGGCTGCGTCCGATTGTTTGGACGCTTTTACTATCTCTATATCGTAAAACTTTCTTTCGCCGTCTACGTCCGCGTAAATCTGAGCTTTCCCAGGTTTTACGCTGTTCCTGTCCGCCACCGAATACAAATCTCCGCTTCCGCCGCCGTAGTACTCGCCCGTAAGTCCGAAAGTCCCGTTGCCTGAAATAGTGCCTATGGGTTTTCTGCAATCTATACACTTGCCTATCAATCTGCCCGCTTTATTCGCCGTAGCGCGTTGTACTCCGATAATTTCAGATTTATATATATAGCCGCCCGCTTTTTCCGAGCTTGCGCCTGTTTCCGGATCTGTTATCGAATGACCGAGCGCGCAATAATTTCCGTCTTTTTTTATGCACGTTACCGTACCGAGCCCGCTTATTTGCTCTTTAAAAGTAACGCCGAGCATATATTTTTCGGTGCATAAGTCAAGTTCGGGCATTATTTTTGTTACCGTTTCCGAATTGCCGCGGCAAACAGACAACTCCACGGGTACGCGCAATCCTCCGCCGTTAAGGAGAGAAGTAACGTCGCTTACACACCTCACCGCCTTACCGTTCATTTCTTTTATCATATCCCCCTTGGCAAGAGTACCTTCGACGATATAATCGCTCGTAACCGAAGTTACAATCAAGCCTTCTCCGTACATTTCGATAATAACGGGAAAACCGCCTATATATACCTCGTTTTCCTCTGCAAATACTACTGAATAGCCGTTAACGTTAAAAACAGCGACCATTGCCGCTATAAAAACTATAAGTGCTTTAATCCTGATTTTGCCCATAATCTTATTAAGTTACGTTTGTGCGGGTATTATGCCGACAAACAAACTTTAACAGTTTTTACAATTTGCGAAAGTCAGTATGCAAGCATTTTTGCACAAATGCGTTTTTTCTCCTTTGAATTTTTTTATTAAAAAGGGTTTACATATTTGTTTTCTTGATATATACTTTGAGTACAGATCAGGAGAATGTAGAAAAGCAATATATCATTCCTTAAGCGATTTATGTACTTTAAGTATAAATCCCACCGCCCCGCTTCGGGGCGGTTTTTTCATACCTTGCGAAGTTTTGACTTAACACGCAAGCCTTCGTCCAACGTAAACTCGTTACCGAAACATTCGTATGCACTTGCTTCGCTATCGTTTTTGCTCCGAAAGTTGATATGTACGATGAGTTTAAGTCTCGGAGATCCTATCTAACTAAAAAAACATGCCGCAATAATTACAGCACGTTTTTAGTCGGTTGTCTTTTAAAATAATTTATCTTTTACTTTCCAATTCCTTTTTATAATCGTCGCTCCACTTTTTAAGTTCTTCAGCCGTTTTCCGCGCGTTTTCCGTAACGTCACCCGCACCTGACAGTCTCGTTATTTCGTCGATCATTCCTTCGCGATCGAGCTTTCGCACTCCCGTAGACGTGGTATAACCGTCCGTAGTCTTTTCAATAAAATACTGACAGTCCG
>CASFAN010000096.1 GCA_949292715.1 uncultured Eubacteriales bacterium | reverse complement strand
CAGATCCGAACCCTCGACAAAAGACGGCTGAAAGCAAAACTCGGAAGCCTGGACGAAAAAACGATGCTGAGAGTGGACCGCGCGATCCTCATCTCTCTCGGCTTTGCAAGAAATACAAATACATAAACCGTTGTTTTTCGTCGTGTTAAATAAACACAGCGCGATCGGGAATGTCCGAAAACTTTATTATTATATCGCTTGCGAGTACGCTCGTTTCGCCGCGGTCTTTTTCCGCTGCCTCGCCCGCTTTGCCGAAGAAGTAACACGCGCGTACCGTGCTCATCAGCGGATCGCCTTTTGCGGCAAGCGCGCCCGTCAGTCCGCCGAGCACGTCTCCGCTTCCCGCTTTCGCCATTGCCGGAGTACCCGTAAGGTTGATAAACGTTTTTTTGCCGTCGCTGATAACCGTCGTCGCGCTCTTCATTGCTATTACCGCATTAAGTCTGCGGGCAAGCTCCGCCGTCCTTTCCGTATCCGGCAAGACCGATAATCCGATGTCGTCGCCGCACAGCCGCGCGAATTCAACGACGTGCGGAGTAAGAATAAGTCGGCTTTTATGGTCTTTTACAATCGAAAGATCGCCTGCAAGCGCGTTCAGTCCGTCTCCGTCTATAACAAGCGTACCGTCAAAAGAACGCGCAATATAGTTTATGATTCTCGGCAGGTCGGAGTTTTTCCCCATTCCCATTCCGATAACTATACTGCTTGCTTTGCGCATGACGTCGCATATCGCGTTTTCGTCGTAAGAGATCATGCCGTCGACGTCCGGCATAAAGTAAAGCATTTCTTCTTTAACGCGCGACTGATAAACCGCGGCAAGACTGCGCGGCACGCAAAGTACGGCATACCCCGCGCCTCCACGAAGCGCGGCGGAAGCCGATTCATGAGCAAGCATCGACGCACCGATCAACGTCGGACTGCCCGCGATTATCCTTACGTTCCCGTAATTGCCCTTATTGGAAACCGTTTTGCGCGGAGGCAGGCGCAGATCGTTTTCTTCCGCAATATAATAATCGGGCTCGCCCGCATCCACGTCGATTTCATAAAGCGTTATCCTGCCGCAATACGAACGCGCCGTGCCGATAAGAAGTCCCTGTTTAACGGCGATGAACGTTGCGGTTTCATCCGCTTCGACGCACAAGCCGTAAGGTCTGCCCGTGTCTGAGTCAAGCCCGCTCGGAATGTCGACGGCTATAGTGTATGCTCCGCTCGCGTTTATCTTTTGCGCGGCTTCCGCCATAACGCCGACAAGCGGACGGCTGCAACCGATGCCGAGCATCCCGTCCACGACGATATCGTTTTCCGTAACGATTATGCCGTCGACGTTTTGCAGTTCGGTCATATCCGCGCCGAGCGCACGCAATGCCTCTATACGCGCTCCGACGAACGCGTTACGCTTTTGCGCACAAAGATAAATTTTACATTCGCGCCCGTCCGCGACAAGCAGTCTTGCAAGCGACAGCGCGTCGCTTCCGTTATTGCCGCCGCCCGCAAAAACAACTATGCGCTTTTGCGGCAATCGCTTTATGCGTGCATAAAGACAAGCCGCGGCACGCTCTATGAGAGCGTCCTCCCCTACTTCGGCTATCGCCGCTTTTTCCGCGCTTCTCACACTTTCCGTTTTATAAACGCCTTTCACAGTTCTTCACCGCCTTTACCGAATTCGCGCACCACCGCGGCTATGTCTTCCCACTCAAAACCTTTGGACGCAAGATGCGCCGAAAGTTTGCGGTAATCGTAAGTATGCGTACGCAGATATTTTTCGGCAACCGTCCTTGCCGCTTCCCGCTGATCTCCGAGTTCTCCGAGCGCGCGTTCCACTGTTTTTTCGTCTGCGCCCATACGCTCGAGATCGCTTTTCATGCGCTTTTTGCCGCGCCTGTCGCCGTATACCGAAACATAGCTGCGCACAAACTCCTCGTCGCCGAGGTAGCCGTATTCTTTGAGTTTGGTTTCCGTTTTCGCAATCACGGTTTCGGAAAAATTTTTGGCGGAAAGATAATTTTTTATTTCCGCTTCGGTTCGCATACGCCGCGCGATATAACCCACCGCACGCTTAAAAGCGCGCTCGCACTCGCTTTCCTCGGTGAGCGCAAGCACCGCCTTTTCGTCGATTTCCGCGCCCGTTTTGAGTCCGTGCGCGGCTGCCGTCAGTTTTTCGAGCGCAAAAGCGTACTCTCCGTCCACATATACGTTCACGCGCGATTTATCGTTTTTCTGCACGCTGACTTCGGTTACTGTTCCCATAATAAACGAATGATAGCACGATTTACCGATTTTGTCAAGGCGGGTTAATTCGGATAGTTATCCCAAAATATTTGACAAAGGGCGGCAAAGAGAATATTATTTATATATTATGACGTTAGACAATATCAAAGAGGCACAAAGACGGCTTGCACCCGTCGTACAAAGAAATCCGCTCGACCATTCGTCTACCTTTTCGGCAATGACGGGCGGCGACGTTTATCTCAAATGCGAAAACCTGCAGAAAACGGGCTCGTTCAAAGTTCGCGGAGCTTATAACAAAATAGCGAAACTCGCAGAGCTCGGCGGCGTGAAATCCATTGTCGCATGCAGCGCGGGCAACCATGCGCAGGGCTGTGCGTTCGCAGCTTCGTCCAAAGGCATGAAAGCTACGATAGTCATGCCCAAAACCACCCCTATCGCAAAGATAAAAGCGACCGAAGGCTACGGCGCGAAAGTGGAGCTTTACGGCGATTATTACGACGATTCGTATAACCGCGCGCTTGAAATCGAAAAAACCGAAGGTGCGGCGTTTATTCACCCGTTCGACGACGAAGACGTCATCGCGGGACAAGGCACTCTCGGCATCGAAATGATGGAAGAAGTCCCCGACCTCGATTACGTTATCGTACCCGCGGGCGGCGGCGGACTGCTTTCCGGCGTTGCGTGCGCAATCAAATCCATTAACCCCAACGTACGCGTTATCGGAGTACAGGCGGCGGGCGCACCCGCAATCGCGCTTTCTTTCAAAGAAAAAACTCATATATGCACCGACGTGATTTATACCATTGCCGACGGTATCGCCGTCAAAAATCCCGGTAACATCACAATGGAGCTTATAAACAAATACGTCGACGACGTAATGACGGTCAGCGACGGAGAGATCGCTTCCGCGATAATACACCTCATCGAACGCACGAAACTCGTCGTCGAACCCGCAGGCGCGACTTCCCTTGCATTGCTCCTTTCGGGCAAGCTCAACGTCAAAGGCAAAAAAGTGGCTTGTCTGCTTTCGGGCGGTAATATCGACGTTTCCACGATCGGCAAGATTATCGACAGAGGTCTTGTATCGAGAGGCAGAAAGATCGAGTTTTCCATTCAGCTTCAGGACCGTCCCGGTATGCTCGAAAAAGTTTCGCACATACTTGCCGAGCAGAATGCAAACGTCATATCCATAACTTACGACAGAATGAGCGCCGATCTCGAATTCGGCGAAACGATACTGCACATAGGTTGCGAAGTCGGCGGACGCGAACACAGCGAACGCGTTGCAAAAGCGCTCACGGCAAGCGGACTCAGAGTTCTCGGAGAAAGCCGCCGCGGCTGAATAAAGGAGATTTATTATGAGAAAGACAATACTTACGGATAAAGCGCCCGCCCCTATCGGTCCTTACAGCCAGGGCGTGGAAGTAAACGGTCTCGTATTCTTTTCGGGACAGATAGCCATCGATCCCGCCGTCGGCAAGATAGTCGCGCAGGACGTGGAAGGTCAGACGCATCAGGTACTCGCTAACATTAAAGCGCTGCTCGCCGCCGCTTCCCTCACCGAAAAAGACGTCGTTAAAACTACGGTATTCGTAAAGAACATTTCCGATTTCGGCAAAGTAAACGCTATTTACGCCACGCTTTTCGGAGAAGTTCCGCCCGCGCGTTCGTGCGTCGAAGTATCCGCGCTTCCCGCAGGCGCGCTTGTGGAAATCGAAGTTATCGCGGCAAGATAATTTTACAAGTGCATATCACTGAAAATAAAGAAAGTTCCGTTAGCGCGGTTACTTTCTTTATTTATTTGCATTATGATTTTTAATGAAAGGAAGCGACACTGTCTTCGGAAATGGAAAACGCAACGGATAAAAAACAAAAAAACATCGATCTCGGATCGTACCCCGTCGGACGTCTGATTGCGCGCCTCGCGCTACCCGCCGTGGTCGCGCAAGTCATAAATCTGCTTTATAACCTTGTCGACCGAATGTATGTAAGCAATATACCCGGATCGGGAATGGACGCTCTCGCGGGTTTGGGCGTCGTGTTCCCCATTACGCTTATTGTAAGCGCTTTCGCATACCTCGTGGGTATGGGCGGAGCGCCGCTCGCTGGGATTCGCACGGGCGAAGGGCGTAAAGAAGAAGCCGAAAAAATTTTCAACAACGGTTTTATAATGCTCGCGTTTTTCGGCGTCGCGCTTACGATCGGGGTTACGCTTGCCCGCGACGGACTCGTTACGCTTTTCGGCGCGCCCGACTCATGTTTCGAGCACGCAAGAGATTACCTCGGCATGTACGCGCTCGGTACCGTGTTCGTGATGATGTCGCTCGGTCTCAACCCGTTCATTACCACGCAGGGACGAAGCATAACCTCAATGCTTACCGTGCTTATAGGCGCGGTGCTGAATATCGCGCTCGATCCCCTGTTCATCTTCGCTTTCGGAATGGGCGTTAAAGGCGCGGCGCTTGCCACGATAATATCGCAAGGCGTTTCCGCGGTATGGGTGGTGTGTTTCTTTTTCAGAAAAAGTTCGCTGTTCCGTTTTCGCCCCGCATATTTTCTTCCCGAGCCTAAAAGAGCGGGCGCAATACTTCTGCTCGGACTTTCGCCGTTTATTATGTCCGTTACGGAGAGCGCGATACAGATCGTTTTCAACGTGAACCTTAAAATGTATTCGGGCGGCAACGGCGATTACACCGCCGCCATGACAATAATGCTCAGCGCAGTACAGATTATCTGCCTGCCGCTAAACGGGCTCGGTATGGGCGTTCAGCCGCTCATAAGCTATAATTACGGCAAAGGGAATTTCGATCGTATAAAAAAAGCCGTACGCATAGTCACCCTCGTTGCGCTGTGTTACAGCACTTCCATGTGGCTGCTGTCGCTTATAACGCCTCAGGTTTACGGTTATATATTCAACGCTTCGCCTTCGGTAGCCGTTATTATAAAAAAATACACGCCGTTTTTCATGGCGGGTACGATTATGTTTTTTGCGCAGATGAGTCTGCAAAACGTACTCGTTGCGCTCGGGCAGGCAAAACTTTCGATATTTCTCGCCTGTCTGCGGAAAATCATTCTGCTGATTCCGCTTTGTTTCCTGCTCCCGCTCGCGTTCGGTGTTTCCGGCGTATTTTACAGCGAAGGAATAGCGGACATACTCGCAGGGATCACTACGGCGGTTACGTTCTTCGTCATGCTTCCCCGTATTATCTCAAAGCGCAAAAGAGCGTTGCTCGAAGAGACGAACGGCAAAGAAACGGAATAAAGAACGCATTTTGCGATTAAAACATTGCAAATCCGACAAAATCACAATATATTGAAAAAATTTACGCCAAAAGGGTTGACAAAACACAATATATAGTGTATATATAAAGTACTTCATACGACTGACGGAAATAAGCGGAGTTCACCGCACGGAGTATGAAGCGAGAGTCGCCGACCGTCTGGGTGTTTTCCGGGGTTTTGCGCGGCTTTTATTATTTTGCGCAAAAATCCTGCGTGGCAATAAGCGCAAACGCGAGGGGGCGGCTGTATGAAAGGATACATACATTCCATAGAGAGTATGGGTACGGTAGACGGACCCGGCATAAGAACAGTGGTGTTCTTTCAGGGTTGCGCGCTGAGGTGCAAATTCTGCCATAATCCCGACACGTGGGCGTTCGGCGAAGGAAAACTCACGGAAGCGGCGGAACTCGTCGCAAAAATAAAGAGGTTCGCCCCCTATCACAAAGCCACGGGAGGCGGAGTTACATTTTCGGGAGGCGAACCGCTGATGCAGCCTGAATTTCTCGCGGAATGTCTGAGGCTTTGCAAGCAGGAAGGCATGCATACCTGCATAGACACCGCGGGCGCGGGACTCGGCGATTATGACAAAATACTCAGATATACCGATCTCGTACTTTACGACGTAAAACACTGCGATCCCGAAAGTTATAAAACGCTTACGGGCGGAGATATAAAAAAGACGGAAAATTTCGTCGACGCGTGCCGCGCGGCGGGTCTGCCGCTTATCGTCAGGCACGTTGTCGTTCCCGGACTGACCGACGGGCGCGAACATCTGCAAAAGGTCAGGGATTATACGGACAAGCTGCCGAACGTGATAAAAACGGAACTGCTTCCCTATCACGTTCTCGGCGTGCATAAATACGCGGCTATGGGAATACGTTACCCGCTCGAAGGAGTAAAACCCATGGACGCGGAGCTTTGCGGAAAACTGCAAAAAGAATTTTTCAATTAACGGAGAGGAATATCGTGAACACTTACGAAGAATGGAAGGGTTTTAAACCCGGCAACTGGCAGAGAGAAACGGACGTGCGCTCGTTCATACTCAAAAATTACAGCGCATACGACGGCGATGAAAGTTTCCTCGCTCCGCCTACGGAAAAGACAAAGAACGTCTGGAAAAAATGCGAAGCTCTGCTTGCCGAAGAGCTTGAAAAAGGCATACTCGACGTCGAAACGAAAATCGTTTCGGGTATCGACAACTTTGCGCCCGGTTATATCGACAAGGACAACGAAGTCATTGTCGGATTGCAGACCGACGCTCCGCTCAAACGCATCGTCAACCTTTACGGCGGTACGCGCATGGCAAAAACCGCGCTCGAACAGTACGGCTATAAACTCGATCCGGACATAGACGAAAAGTTTTCGGAATACCGCAAAACCCACAATCAGGGCGTATTCGACGCATATCCCGAGCGCACTCGCCTTGCGCGGCACGCGGGACTGCTCACGGGACTTCCCGACGCTTACGGCAGAGGGCGTATAATCGGCGATTACAGACGCGTTGCGCTTTACGGCATAGATTATCTCGTCGACGAAAAGAAAAAAGACCTTGCGCAGCTCGACGGCCCGATGACGGAAGAACGTATCCGTCTGCGCGAAGAAGTGAGCGAGCAGATACGCGCTCTCGGCAAGCTCAAAAGCATGGCGGCGCGTTACGGGTACGATATTTCCCGTCCCGCGAAAAACGCGCGCGAAGCGGTACAGTTCCTGTACTTCGCATACCTTGCGGGAACGAAAGAAAACAACGGAGCGGCTACATCGCTCGGCCGTACGTCGACGTTCCTCGATATTTACATTAAGCGCGATATGGATCTCGGACTGCTCGACGAAGCGGGCGCTCAGGAACTTATAGATCAGTTCATAATAAAGCTGCGCCTTATACGTCATCTCAGAACGCCCGAATATAACGAGTTGTTCGGCGGCGATCCCACATGGGTAACCGAGTCGATAGGCGGCGTTACCGTCGCAGGCAGACACATGGTAACGAAAACTTCTTTCCGTTATCTTCATACGCTCACAAACCTCAACCCCGCGCCCGAGCCCAACCTTACGGTGCTGTGGTCTTCGAAACTTCCCGCCGCATTCAAGTCTTACTGCGCGGCAATGAGCATAAAGACCGACTCGATACAGTATGAAAACGACGACGTAATGCGCCCCATATACGGCGACGATTACGCTATCGCCTGCTGCGTATCCGCAATGAAGGTGGGCAAGCAAATGCAGTTCTTCGGCGCGCGCTGCAATATCGCCAAGACTTTACTTTATGCCATCAACGGCGGCGTGGACGAAAAATCGGGCGTTAAAGTAGTTCCCGGTATCGAGCCGATAACCGACGAAGTACTGGACTATGAAAAAGTTCGCGCAAACTATGTCAAAGTCATGAAGTATGTTGCGGAGCTTTATACGGATACGCTCAATATAATTCATTACATGCACGACAAATACGCTTACGAGGCTGTACAGATGGCTCTGCACGATACTTCCGTTACCCGCCTGTGCGCTTACGGTATTGCGGGACTTTCCGTCGCGGCAGATTCCCTCTCCGCAATACGCTATGCGAAAGTGCGCCCCGTCCGTAACGAAAACGGCATTGCCGTGGATTTCATAACCGAAGGTGATTTCCCCAAATACGGCAACGACGACGATCGCGCGGACGACGAAGCGGTATTCATCGTCACGGCGTTCTCCAACGAACTCAAAAAACACAAACTTTACCGCGGCGCCAAACACACGCTTTCCGCGCTTACGATAACCTCCAACGTAATGTACGGCAAGAAAACGGGTACCACTCCCGACGGCAGAAAGATCGGAGAACCGCTCGCTCCCGGAGCTAACCCCATGCATTGCCGCGACGAAAACGGAGCGCTCGCCTCGCTCAACTCGGTAGCGAAAATTCCTTACCGCGGTATCTGCCAGGACGGAATTTCCAATACGTTCTCCATAGTTCCGACCGCGCTCGGCAAAACGGAAGCCGAACGCAAGGCAAACCTCGTAGGACTGCTCGACGGATATTTCGCGCAGGGAGCGCATCATCTCAACGTCAACGTTCTCAATCGCGAAACGCTTATCGACGCTTACAATCACCCCGAAAAATACCCTACGCTTACTATAAGGGTTTCGGGATACGCCGTCAATTTCCGCAGACTGTCGAGAGAGCAACAGGCGGAAGTCATTAAGCGCACATTCCACGAAACGATGTAAAAACCGCGCCGCAAGGCGCAACGGATAAGACCACTAAGCTCAAAGGAAAAAGCGACCGACGAATTTTTTCGCAGTCGCTTTTTCCGTATTATTTACATGAATATTTTACTATAATTCGTTTATAAATTCCTGTAACTCACCGATAAACCTGCTCAAGTGAAAACCGTCGCATACGGCATGATGTACGCGCACGGAAAAAGGCAGTACGAACTTTCCGTTTTCTTCGCTGTATTTGCCCATTGTAAAGATCGGAGTAAGGTAGTCGTACCCTTTTTTCGCCGACAAGTCGAAGCTTTCAAAAGACAGCCAGGGAATCATGGACACGGGTATTCCGTTTTTCGGCATGTCGGGTTTAGGAAACATTCCCTTTTTATTCCCGTAATCGCAAACGTCTTTTTCGTAAGCCGCAAGAAATTCTTTGTAATTACTGCTGTATTTCGTATAAATATCCGAAAATGTATTGTCGTCTTTATGGAAAACCGTATAACAAGGTATCATTTCGTCATAAATTCCGATTACTCCGTCATCGTCTATACTGTATCTGAACTCGGCATGACGGTTTAACAATGTCGTAATGCAGTAGAGCATAACGGGATAAAGCCTGTACGATTTGTTTTTTAGATTTGTAATATCGATTTTTACGGTTACGTTGTACGTGCAAGGGTTCTCATAAAAATAATGATCGAAATACTCTTTCCTGTCCCAATTATCTTTATTTATCTTGTGCCAAACGTCTTTTATTCCCATAATCGCAGACCTGCTTATCTTATGAAATTCGTTCTTTCGGGCTTGGGGCAGTCGGGCGGAAGTATGCCGTTCGCCTTGCCGCATTCGATGCATTTAAGCAGCCACGCCATGTTGTAAGCGAGATTGCGCATGGTTGCTACGCCTTCCCCGTCCTTGTATACGTCTTCCGCACGCGAACCGTGTACTTCGTTCCAGTAAGTCGAAGAAACTACGGGCATCTGCGACATGGTGAAATACTTGTTCAGTTCGTCCACCGTGACTATCGTTCCAGCGCGGCGCGCCGAAGCTATCGCGGCGGCGGGTTTGTGCGGATAACCGCCGTGAGCGTAAAACATACGATCGAGCAGGCTGACTATGCTGCCGTTCGGCGAAGCGTAATACACGGGAGAACCCACGATGATTCCGTCGGCGTTTTCCGCTTTTTCTATTAATTCGTTGACAATATCGTTTTTTATCGCGCAGCGTTTCGAGCCGCTTTTCCTGCACTGACCGCAAGCTATACAGCCGCTTATCGGCTTTTTGCCTATGTTTACTATTTCGCTTTCCACTCCGCATTCTTTAAGAGTATCGGCTATTATACCGAGAGCGGCGCGTACGCAACCGTTATCGTCCGGGCTTCCGTTTATCATTAATACTTTCACAAATACTCTCCTTTCAGTGTTGTTTTTTATTATTATAACCCCTTATTCCGCCCGTGTCAACACGAAGCGGAAAACATAACGGCTTTCTGTTGACAAGCGGCGCAAAATAAGTTAAAATTCGTTTAAGGTATGATAACGGATTTTCATACACATTGCTATCCGGACGGACTTGCGGTTAAAGCGCTCGGAGCAGTCCACGACGTCCGCACGGAAAGGTCGGACGGGACTTACCGCGGACTTAAATCCGCGCTTGCGGAAGCAGGCATAGACAAAGCCGTCGTTCTGCCCGTATGCGGCAGACCCGATCACGAAAAGACCGTCAACGGATTTCTTCATTCGCTCGCGGACGAAAACAACAAGCTGATACCTTTCGTTTCCGTCCATCCGTTCAGCCGCAACGCAGTCGCGCTTGTAAAAGAATATGCGGCGCAAGGCGCGAAAGGAATCAAATTTCACACGCCGCTGCAAAATTTCAGACTCGACGATGAACGCGCCGTCGAACTTTATAAAACGGCGGCGGACTGCGGACTGATAACGTTATTCCATTGCGGAAAACCCGGAATATACCCTTCCGCGCTCGACTGTTACCCGTCCGATTTTAAAAAAATCATGCGTTTTCTAAATCCCGAAAAAACGGTGCTTGCGCACTTCGGCGGTTACGGGATAAACGACGAAGAACTGAACGCGCTTCGCGCGCTTCCGTTCCATATAGACACTTCATTGTCGGAAACGCAATTCACGAGAGAAAAGTTTGCGGAATTGCTCGATACCTTTGACGAAAACAAACTGCTGTTCGGCAGCGATTCGCCGTGGCGGATTATAAAAACCGCAGCGGATTTCGTGCGCTCGGCATGCCGCGACGAACAGAAACTCCGTAAGATTTTTTACGAAAACGCGGAAAAACTGCTTGCGGACAATTGACGACAACTTTATTCGATTTTTACCGAGTTTACGTTTCGGGCGGAAATCGGAAATAATTAAAAGGGAGAAAAAAAGATGAAAACAAAAAAATTAAAAGCCGTAATCGTCTTAATACTTGCGCTGATCGTTGCGGCTCTGACGTTTACCGCATGCGGCGGAAACGGTAACGGCGACGCAAGCGACAATGCAAAAGCCGCGATAGAAACGGTAAAGGACATAAGCGGCGGAGCGGCTACGATTCCTTCGGAAGCGACTCACGTCACCGCCGAAAGCACGCTCAGTCAGCCGGGCAATTATTACGTGGACTCGTCGTTCGACGGTAAAATAACCGTATCCTGCGACGGAGTTACTCTCTATCTTTCGGGTGCAAACATTACCAACGGGAAAAAGGTCATCGAAAGCACTTTCGACATGACTATAACGCTTATCGGCAATAATTCTGTTTCCAACTCGAACACGGCAGGCTCCAACGCGATAGACTGCACGGGAAACCTCGTGATTAACGGCAGCGGTTCCCTTTCAGTTGACGCTACGAAAAACGGAATCAAAGCAAAATCGATTTCCGTAATCGACGCTACACTCGATATAAAAGCGGACAAAGACGGACTTCATGCGGAAATAGACGCATACGACGAAGCGACTGTTGCGCCTTCCCCGGCATATAAAGACGGAGGTTTCGTATACCTCAAAAACGCAAAAGTGAAAGCCGTATCGACCGAAGACGGTATTGCGGCAGATACCTTCGTATACATTACGGGTAACGGCAACACGAACATAACGGCAGGCGGAGGAGCTCCCGAAAGCGTTACTTCGGGAACGGCCGAAACCGCTTCGGGCAAAGGCATAAAAGCAGGCGCAATCGACTGGGGCACGAGCGGCACGGACATCGAATGGAAAGGATATCTGGTTTATATCGACGGAGGCACCGTCGACGTAAACTCGAACGACGACGCTTTACATTCGGACAGCGAAATATTTATAAAGAGCGGTACAGTCGCCTTGTCCACGGGCAACAAAGCCATAAACGCGGACGGACAGCTTACCGTCAGCGGCGGAAAAGTAACGATAAACAAGTGTTTCGAAGACATTGACGCCGGAAAATCGGATATAGCCGAAGGTACGATCGTAAAATAACAAACAAGTTTTATTATAATTTTTTTGTAAGTGTTTTGCGGGGGTGCCCTTCTTTGAAAAGAAGGGCACCCCGCACCCCCTTCCAAGAAACTTAAAATCAATTATGCGTAAAATATTCGGCTTTGTTTTGTAAAAAACAACCATAAAATATACAACCTTATCCCAAAAGCACGAGATGTAAAGAAAATAATAAGCAGTAGATGCGAGAAGATTTCGAGGCGCAGCCCAGTAAAAAATGAACACGTTAAACATGTTTCATTTTTTTACGTCAGGGTAGCGTTAGCTGTGCGCAATATAAAGCGTTGGAGTGAGCACGAATTTACTTCGGGCGAACGACCTTTGATTCCCTCGTGAGCGGTGAGCGAACGAGGACGAAGGGGCGGGAAACAATGCAGAGCATTTATGCGAACATTGTTTCCCGCGTTTATCAGGCGGGCGAGCTAACGCATAGTGTTAGCGTGGTTTGCCGACGAAATACAAAAAGCACTTAGAAGCTGACGGCTTTTAAGTGCTTTTTGTATGAGACGGTGCGGAGCCCCGAGGCGCCGAATGAATCCTTTGGCGCTCGCGCTTATATGAGCAAGGGGCATTAAGTTGTTATCTTAATGCCCCTTGCGAAATATAACAATCGGCGCGAAATATATTGCGCGGTGCGCAATATATTTCTTATTCCCACTCTATCGTTGCGGGGGGTTTGCTCGTTACGTCGTAAGCTATACGGTTAATGCCCTTGACCTCGTTTACGATACGCGATGAAATAACTTCGAGCACTTCGTAAGGAATACGCGCGAAATCGGCGGTCATACCGTCCACGCTCGTTACCGCGCGCAATCCGCAGACATAATCGTAAGTGCGCTCGTCGCCCATGACTCCGACGGTCTGCACGTTGGTAAGAACGGCGAAATACTGCCATATCTCTTTATCCAGCCCCGCTTTGGCTATCTCCTCGCGATAGATATAATCGGCGTCCTGCAAAATCTTTACTTTTTCCGCAGTCACTTCTCCGATAATGCGGATACCGAGTCCGGGACCCGGGAAAGGCTGACGAAGCACGATCGACGCAGGCAGACCTATTTCGAAACCGCAGGCACGCACTTCGTCTTTGAAAAGATCGCGCAGCGGTTCGACAATTTCCTTGAAATCGACTACGTCGGGAAGCCCTCCGACATTGTGGTGACTCTTTATTTTCGCGCTCGCGCCCAGTCCGCTCTCTATAACGTCGGGATATATAGTACCCTGCACGAGATAATCCACGGCGCCTATTTTTTTAGCTTCCTCTTCGAATACTTTTATGAATTCGGCTCCGATTATTTTACGTTTCTTTTCGGGTTCGGTCACGCCTTTGAGTTTTGAAAGGAAACGCTCGCCTGCGTCCACGGCGATAAGGTTCATGCCCTGCTCGTCACGGAACACGCGCACGATTTCCTGTGTTTCGTTTTTACGCATAAGACCGTGATCGACGTATACGCAAACGAGATTGGGACAAGCCTTATGCACAAGCATAGCCGCAACCGCGCTGTCCACTCCGCCCGAAAGCGCGCAAAGCACTTTCTTGTCGCCTATCTTTTCTTTAAGTTTCGCTATTGTTTCTGCCGCGAAGTTGCCCATTGTCCAGTCGCCCTTCGCGCCGCAAACCTCGTACAGGAAATTCCTGAGAATTTTGTTCCCTTCCTCGGTATGCATAACTTCAGGATGAAACTGCACACCGTAAAGTCCGCGCTCCGCATTTTCCATTGCCGCGACGGGGCAAGTCGGAGTCGTAGCGGTCACTTTGAAACCTTCGGGCAATTTTTCCACGTAGTTTGTATGGCTCATCCAGCAAAGCGAAGTTTTCTTTACGTTTTTGAACAGTTTACTTTCGCCTGCGGTAAGAGTCTGTCTTCCGTACTCGCGCGGTCCCTGCGTTACTTTGCCGCCCGTCATGTGAGCGATTAGCTGACAGCCGTAGCAAATTCCGAGTATGGGCACTCCCGCTTCGAGAAGCGCATTTTCCACGCGCGGAGCGTTCTCCTCGAAAATATTGCTCGGTCCGCCCGTAAATATGATACCTATCGGGGATTTCGCAAGCAGTTTTTCCGTCGGCGTCGTATAAGGCAGAAGTTCGCAATATACGTTGAATTCGCGCACTCTGCGCGCGATAAGCTGATTGTACTGTCCTCCGAAGTCGAGGACGATCACCGTCTGACGATTATCCATTATGTTATCTCCGTAAAGTTCTTTTTCGTAAATTCGTATGCGCCTATCGCCACAGCCTGCGGCAGATTCAGCGAGTCTATCATATCCGTATGTTTTATTATTACCGGCGTACCGAACGCCGCGTATTCGTCAGGAAGTCCCGTCGCTTCGTTCCCGAACACGAGCGCAAAAGCGCCTTCGGGCTTTTCCACCGACGTTATAGGGCGACTGCACGGTCTGAGCATAAACAGATATTTAGGCTCTTTATGCGCCGCGGCGTATTCTTCCCAGCTCCCGTAAAGCGAAATATTCATCGAAAACACCGCTCCCATCGACGCGCGTACGGTTTTCGGATCGTATACGTCCGCGCTGCATTTGTCGATAACCGCAAGATTGCGCAAACCGAAACCGAGCATTGTACGCATTATGGTTCCGAGATTGCCGTCGTCCGAAGGTCTTACAAGCGCGACGTGCTCGCCTTCACCGAACGCGGCAAAACGTTTTCTGAAAGCTCCGACCATAAACACGTTGCCTTTCTTCGCAACGCGTGCGATAGCCTTGTCGTCGACCGTTGTTTTATCGCTTACGCCGGCGAGTATTTCCGCAAGTTCGTCCGTCATTTTCAGTTTTGACGAAAGCGCAACGGCAATAAGATCTTCCCTACGCTTTTTTATAAGCTCCACCGTCGGGAAAGCCCCGATACTGTAAGAAATATCACCGTCTTTGTCGTAAGCTCTGAACATTCTTTTATTATAATAAAAAAGCGCGTCAAAGTCAAGAATATGTTGCCGACGTTAAGCTTTAATTCGTATAGTCGCTTTGTGTTTGATTATATGTTGTAATAAAACCGATACTGTTATATTATAAAGCACAGGGCTGTTGCATTTAAAAGTGCGACAGCCCTGCGCCTTATAATAATTAATGTTATTATTTAACCTTTCCTACGAACGAGCCGAGATTACGCGCGTAATGGAATATGTATTGCTGAGCGAGTCCCGACAGCTCTCCGTACCTCGACATATAGTAGTCATGCACTTTCTGGGGTGTATCGAGCTCTTCGGTCGAAAGCGATTGCTTAATCCACGTATCGACGGGAAACGAATCGCCCCTGCCAAGACCGAAAAGGACTATACAGTCGGCAACCTTCGGACCTACTCCCTTTACAGTAAGAAGTTTTTTGCGCGCGTCTTCGGTCGGAAGGGCAAGCACTTCCCCTATAAACTCATCGGTAACCGTCCGCGACGCTTCATAGAGGTATTGCGCGCGGTAACCCGCTCCGAGCGCAGCAAAATCTTCTACGGAAAGTTCAAGCAGGCTTTCGCGCGAAGGAAAAGCGTAACCTTCAGACAGTTTTTTGCCCGCTTTTTCGCAAAGCCTGCCTATTATCCCTTTTATGCGCGGAATATTGTTGTTTGCGGAAATAATAAAAGAAATTATCATTTCGAAAGGATCCTGCCGAAGAAGACGTATGCCCTTGCCTGCTTGCGCCGCGTCGGCAAGCTCGGAGAACGCGCAAAGTTTTTCGTTAAGCGCGGGGTAATCGACGTCGAGCGCGAAATAGCGGCAGAAAAAATCGGGATCGTCGGTAATGATTTTTATTTCGCATCCGTTTTCCGTAATCTTGCAGACTTTATCCGACGCGTGCAGAACATATCCGCCGTCGCTTTGCCCGAAACGGAATACCTGTCCGCATTCAAGCGTGTCTTTAACCGAAAAGCATTCGGGATCCGTTATGACAATCGAATTTTTGTCTTTTGTTATTTTCATAATCCGTCCTGAGAATAAACGAAAACGGCGAAAGAATCTGCCCTTCACCGTTTTTGACGTTTTTATTATGCGGGATAAACGCTTACCTTTTTACGGGTCTTGTCGTAGCGTTCGAATTTAACTACGCCGTCTACCTTGGAGTAAAGCGTATCGTCGCTGCCGATACCGACGTTTACGCCGGGGTGGAACTTCGTTCCTCTCTGACGAACGAGGATATTGCCCGCAAGTACTTTTTCACCTGCATATCTTTTTACGCCGAGGCGCTGTGCGTTACTGTCTCTGCCGTTTTTGGTGGATCCGCCGCCCTTTTTGTGAGCCATGAGAACAAGCGGTTTGAATGCGAATATATTCATTTCGATATCTCCTTATATAACCTTACGCGATCTTGGTGATCTTCACTTTTGTGAACGCCTGTCTGTGGCCGTTCTTTACGCGTTCGTTCTTCTTTGCCTTATACTTGAACACGACAACCTTTTTGGTCTTGCCCTGTTTGACGATTTCGCCGCTTACCTTTGCGCTGACTTCCTTACCCGTCTTTACAACGTCTCCGTCAACGGTCATGATAGCTTCGAATACGACTGCCGCGCCTGCTTCGCCCGCAAGTTTTTCCACTTCGATGACGTCGCCTTCGCTTACTTTGTACTGCTTGCCGCCGGTTACTATAACTGCGTACATTTTGATTTGAGTCCTCCTTCACTTGATGTTTCCGCCGCGACCGCGGGTTTGCCGAAAAGCATATTAAAAGACCCGTCGCGAGCGGTTCATTAGGTATTATATATAATAAAGCGCCGATTGTCAAGAGAATTTACGTCTTCGGTAATATTTTATTTCAGCGGCAACGGAGGGCGCAGACACCCGCGCCCTCCGTTGTATGCTTTTTATCGATTACATTCTTTAAGCTTTTTCCGTTATCTGCAGATAATCGATTTTGAAATCCGCATAATCTCCCCACGAACTGGCTACCGCGCCGTCTTTGACGCTGAGTTTAAGTGTGATGGTATTTTCTCCGTCGGCAAGATTCACATCCGCAAGATGAACATCGTAGAATGTCTGATAACAGTTATCCATAGAGCCTGTCGAGCCTTCGCATCCGGGAATGATCGCGTCACTTGCCATCTCGACTTTATTATCGCCGACATAAAGATCGAAAATTTTGGTAAGATCGCTTTCGAGCATTTTTTTGACACCCGTGTTATCGTCCCAACTTCCGTTCGCAATTCTTATGGTAAGCGAATATTTTCCCGCGGTTGCCGCATCGATTTTGAACACCATCGATTTATCCGCGGTTGCAGCGTCCTTACTTGCGGTTTTGAATCCGCCGTTATTGACTATTGCAATTTCTCCGTTGCCTATGTCGCACAGACCGTCATCGCCCTTAGTCATTACCTCTACAGAAGCCGGATCGTTTATGTCGCCTATGTTATTCCAGGTAACCAAGTTATTATCTTCCACCTGAATAGCGCACGCATAATTTACCTTAAACTCTTTTCCATCTACAATCAAGGTAACAGCTCCGCCTACCGTCGCAATGCCGCCGGCAGTTATTTCAACCTCCGGTGAACCATCGTAACCGCACTCGCAACTTTCCGTCACCAAGAAATCTTCTGTCGTAAATACGTGACCTACATCGTAATGAGAATATTTTGCGGATACGGATACCGTTTTTTCATGAGCTGCTTTTTCGCCTTCCGTTTTTCCGCAAACG
>CASFAN010000095.1 GCA_949292715.1 uncultured Eubacteriales bacterium | reverse complement strand
AATAAACGCGATGAAAGCAGGCGATAACAAAAAGGAACTGGACAGGCATCCTAACGTTATGGGGCAGGTGCCTCCTCACAGCGACGAAGCGGAAAAGGCTTTGCTTTGCTGTATGATGATAGACGAAAACGTGCCGATAGAAATTATGCATTCCGTCCGCGCGGAAGATTTCTATTACCGTTCTCACGAAAACATATACCGTGCGATGAGCCGTATCTGGAACGATAATCGTCCGATAGACCTCGTTACCGTCACGCAGGAACTTGACGGCATGGGATTACTTGCCGACGTCGGCGGCGCTCAGTATATCAGCGTGCTTTCGGGCTTTCTGGCGTCGTCCGCCAATTATAAGGCTCACGCAGAGATAATAAAGAAAAATTCGCAGCTTCGTCAGCTTATGACCGCCGCGAATGACATACTCAAAAAATGTTATGCGTCAGAGGACGCGCTCGAAACGCTTCAATACGCCGAAAAAGTAATATCCGACGTTGCCGAACAGCAGGGCGTCAGCGCGCTTATGCCGTTCGAGGACGCTGTCAACGAAGCGGTGGCGGACTTCGACGCGATTTACCGCGATCCCAAGTCCAAAAAAGGTTTGCCTACCGGCTTCCGTGATCTGGACTACCTGCTCGGCGGTCTGGGCGCGGGCGATCTTGTCATAATCGCCGCACGTCCCGGTCAGGGTAAAACGAGTATAGGTATGAATATCGTGGGTAAGGTGGCCACGGCGCATATACGCGACGGAGAGGCAAGTAAAACCGAACAGCCCGCAGTATGCGCGATTTTCTCTCTGGAAATGCCCGCTTCGCAGCTTGCAAAACGTATGATATGTTCGCTCGCGCAGGTCGATTTTGCGAAAATGAGCAAGGGCGAGATAAAGAGCGCGGACGAATGGCGCAAAATCACCAACGCGCGCGCGTCGCTGTGTATGTCCAAGATATTCGTGGACGACACGTCGCTTACCACTCCGATGGACATTCTCAGTAAATGCCGTCGGCTTAAACGCGAACAGAAGCGGCTCGATCTGGTTATGGTCGACTATCTTACTCTTATGAGCAGCGGAAAGCGTACGGAAAACCGTCAGCAGGACGTCAGCGAAATTTCGCGTATGATGAAACTTGCGGCAAAGGAGCTGGGCGTGCCTATACTTTTGCTTTCTCAGCTCTCGCGTGAAAGCGAAAAGAACAAACGCCGTCCGCAGATGAGCGACCTTCGTGAATCGGGTGCGATCGAGCAGGACGCGGATATCATACTTTTCATATACCGCGAACACGCGAACGACGAGCAATCGCCCGACAGAAACGTCGCGGAACTGATAGTCGGTAAGCACAGAAACGGTCCTCTCGGCACGGTAAAACTGCGCTGGGTAGGCGAGCATGTGTCTTTCACGGATTTCGACGCGCCCGTATCCGCGCCTGCGGAGCAAAAACCCGCGGCGGTGGGCGAAGACGGCAAAGAAGACGTCGGAATGGTGCTCCTCAAAGCGGAAGAAGGGGAGTCGGACGTGTTCTGATCTCACGGTTCCGCGCCAACGCTTGACAAGCCGCGCGGAGGCGTATATAATAAAACGGATACGAAACAAGGAAACTGATAATATGATAAAGGATAATATGAAGATCAAATTCTGGTTTCTGCTTATACTGACCGTTATGGCGGTGGCGGCGGTCGTGACGCTCACGGTGTTTACGTTTAAGTTTGTCGAAGAAATAGGTCTGTTGCAGTGCCTTTTCGTCGGCGTCGGAATGGCTTCGCTGATAGCGCTTGTCGCGGTGACCGTGTGGCACGGACTGGCGGCATACAGAAATTGAATTTCCGCGCGCACGGGTTTTTCCGCGCGCGTTTTTACCCCGTAAAACGAACAGAGTGTGACTTATGAAAACCGCGCTTTATCGTAAATACCGTCCCGCCGATTTTAACGGCGTGATAGGTCAGGACGTCATTGTCGCAACGCTTAAAAATCAGATAAGCAGGGGCGCGCTTTCGCACGCCTATCTTTTTACGGGCAGCCGCGGTACGGGTAAGACGACTTGCGCCAAAATATTCGCGCGTGCAGTAAACTGTCAGAGTCCGATAAACGGTAACCCCTGCGGCAAATGCCCCGCCTGCGTCGCTCTTTCGCGCCCGGGCAATCTCGACATTGTGGAAATGGACGCAGCGTCGAACAACGGCGTGGACAAGATCCGCGAACTGCGTGAAAACGTGGACTATATGCCGAGCGCGGGCAAGTATAAAGTATACATTATCGACGAAGTGCATATGCTGTCGGTAAGCGCTTTCAACGCGTTGCTCAAAACGCTCGAAGAACCGCCCGCACATGTGATTTTCGTGCTTTGCACCACCGAGGTGCATAAACTTCCGGCGACTATACTTTCGCGCTGTATGCGGTTTGACTTCCGTCTGGTAAGCGAGGATAAGCTTGCCGCGCTGCTTACGGATATTTTTGCGAAAGAAGGCGTTAACGCGGACGAAAGCGCCGTGCGGCATATTGCGAGACTGGGCGAAGGCAGCGTGCGAGACTGTCTGTCCGTTGCGGACAGATGCATATGCGCGGGAGATAAGCTGACCGGGGATCTCGTGCTCGAACTGACGGGCGCGGGAAAAACGGAGGATACCGCGGCGCTTCTGGAAAAAGTGCTTGCTTCCGACGTAACCGGCGTTGTTCGGCAGGTGGAAAAACTTGCCGCCGCGGGCAGAAGCGCTTCCGCGCTTGCTCACGAACTTACGTTGTTTGCCCGCGATCTTATACTGATAAAATCCGGAGCGGAGTCGGACGTGACGGCGAGCGAGGGATCGCTTGAACGTATGCGCGCGCTTGCCGCACGTTCGGATATTTCCTTTCTCGTGCGGCTCATACGCGAAACGGGCAGAAGCGAGGCGGAGCTCAGATATTCGACTTCGCCGCGTATCGTCCTCGAAAGCGCGCTTTTGTCGCTTTGCGAGGGTGTGACGGGGGAGTACGAACCTTTCCCAAAGCGTAGCGGTACGCCGTCGGCGGGCGGCGCGCCGCAGCAAAGGAATACGCGGCAGAAGAGCGGTTCGGAAGGCGGAGCGGATTTTTCGGCGGTTAAAGAAGAAACGTTCCGAAGCGACGGAGACGATCCCGCGGCGGTGCGCGTGCTGGGCTATATAAGGCACGAACTGCGCATGCGCGGGGAGATGCGGCTGTTCGGAGAATATGCGGATTTGTCGGACGGCAGAGTGAGGCTCGCGGACGGAATTTTTACCGTTTATGTGGACAGCGGTTCTTTTTCGGTGTTTGCTTCTGCGGAAAATTCCGAAACGGTGAACGGTATACTTGCGGCGCTCGGCGACTGTCGGCTGGCAGTCGAAAAACTTCCCGAAGATTCGGTAAACATACTCGATATAATCGCGGAAAGCGCGAAAGGACTGAAAATTTCTTACGTCGACTTAAAAGGCAGAAGCGTAAGACGTTAAACGATAAAAAGATATCCGTCCAAGCGGACAGTGGAGGAAAATCATGTCAAAACACGGAGGATTCGGCGGCTTCGGCGGCGGAATGAATATGCAGTCTCTCATGCAGCAGGCTCGCAAAATGCAGGAACAGATGGCAAAAGCTCAGCAGGAGCTGGAGGACGCCGAGATAGACGGCAGCGCGGGCGGCGGACTCGTAACGGTGACCGTAAACGGTAACGGAGCGCTCCGCGCGCTCTCGATCAAGCCCGAAGCGGTCGATCCCGACGATGTCGAAATGCTCGAAGATCTTATAATCGCGGCGTATAACGACGCGTCGGCAAAAGCAAAGGAAATGAAAGACGAGGTCATGCCTGCGGGTGCGGGCGGGCTTATGTAAGCTTATGACGGACAGTATAATGAAACTTGCCCACGAATTTTCCCGTCTTCCGGGAGTGGGCGCAAAAACCGCTATGCGTTACGCGTATGCCGTTATCGATATGAAGCAAGAGGACGCGGAAGAATTTATCCGCGCCGTTGCCGACGTGAAAAAGAACGTGCATTACTGCGCAAAGTGCGGTAATTTTACGGAAAAGGACGTGTGCGATATCTGCGTGAAACGCTCTTCGGACGTCATATGCGTGGTCACGTATCCGAAAGACGTGGCGGCAATGGAAAAATCGCGCTGTTTTAACGGAGTTTATCACGTTCTGCACGGCACGATTTCTCCGCTGGACGGCAGAGGTCCCGACGATATCCGCATAAAAGAATTGCTGGCGCGGCTGGACGGCGTAAAAGAAGTAATAATCGCGACCAATCCCGACGTGGAAGGGGAAGCGACGGCAATGTATATCGCACGGCTTATAAAGCCGCTCGGAGTAAAAGTCACGCGTATAGCGCAGGGAATAAGCATGGGAAGCGATATAGAGTATGCCGACGAGGTTACGCTTTCCCGCGCAATAGAATCCCGCGTGGAGTTATAGTTTTTATTGCGCACCGCTAACGCTGTGCTTCGCGCCGATTGTTATATTTCGCGCGCGCGAAGCAAGCGGGAAATATAACAAGAGAGCGCGCTCATATAAGCGCGAACGCCAAAGGATTAATTCGGCGGGCGGGGCTCCGCACCGTCTCATACAAAAAGCACTTGAAAGCCGACAGCTTTCAAGTGCTTTTTGTATTCGTCGGCAAACCACGCTAACGCTGGTGCGTTAGCTCGCCCGCCTGATAAACGCGGGGAACAATGTTCGCATATCGTAAGATATGCTCTGCATTGTTTCCCGCCCCTTCCGTCGCCCTCGCTCACCGCTCGCGCTCCAAAAGAAGGTCGTGCGCCCGAAGTGAATTCGTGCTTACTCCTTAATTTTGCGCACCGCTAACGCTACCCAGCCGCGAAAGAAAAACCTTCCGCGGTTTTTCTTTCGCTGGGTTGCGCAATACATACCCGCGCTTGCGGGATCTTTTCGGCGCAAAGGCGTGTTTTTTACCGCCGCAGGGTCACCTAGCGGCGGCCGCACGCTTGCGCCGGCTAAAAAGAACACGCCTTATCATCCGAAATTCTTTCCGCAATCGCTACTTATGTTCTTTGTATATACTCGTGCTTATTTATAAGGTTAAACACTTTATAAAAAAGAACGAGTCACTCATAGTCAGAGAAAGCAGCGATTGCGGAGAGATTTTCGAGGTAGAACGCGCGTTTTCGGAGCGAGCGAAGCGATAGCGGTTGCCATAAGGTGACCCTATGGCAACCCGAAAATGCACGTTATGACCGAAAAAAATCCGCAAGCGCGAATACATATTGCGCAACCCAGTAAAAAAATGAAACGCGTTAAACACGTTTCATTTTTTTACGTCAGGGTAATGTTAATGGTGCGCAATATTACGGAAATGTTTCGGATAATGGTTTTTAATAACGCCGTTACTGCCTTTGCCGCCGCCGAGCGAATGACCGTCGACGCAAACGGCGCACCAGCCTTTGACGTTGCCCGCTATTTCCTCGCCGCGCAAATATGCGGATATGCGGGGATCATCGGACGGCAAGTCTAAGGTGCGGCGAAAGCGATTGCCGAATGCGGTAAACGCCTGATGCGCGGGCGTAAGCCGTCCGTCGCGTTCGGTTTCCGCAAGCAGTACGCCGTTCGCGAGGCAAGGAATATCCGCGTCTATTGCGGGAACGAAAAGCATGCCGTTTTTTCGTGCGATTTTAAGTCCGCTTATATCCGCAAATTCGGCTATCGCGTCCGTTTCGCGTTTGCCCGCATACTGCAATTTTTGCAGACGTTTCGGCGCACCCGACGGCTTTGTTTTTCGGAGCAGACAGAAAAACTGTCCCTCACCCGACGTTTTGTGCGGATAGAATTTATACCCGAAGCCTTTACACACTGCTCCCTCGACGTCGCACGGCAATATTTCATAGCCGTTTTCGGTGAGAAATCCGACGTTTTCTTCGTCCTCTTCGGGCGAAAACGTGCAAGTGGAGTACACGAGCAATCCGCCCTCTTTCAGGCACTCGTCGGCGCTTATGAGAATTTCTCGCTGACGCGCGGCGCACGCTCTGACGTTTTGCGGCGACCAGTCGAGTATCGCCTGTTCTTCTTTTCTGAACATGCCCTCGCCCGAGCACGGCGCGTCGACGATAACCGCATCAAAGTATGCGCCGAACGTTCTTGCAAGCGCGTCGGGGCGCATATTCGTAACTACGGTGTTTGTATAGCCGAGAGTGACTATGTTTTCGCGAAGCACGAGCGCGCGTTTTCTGTCGATCTCGTTGCTGACGAGCAGTCCTTCGCCGCCGAGTTTGATTGCCGCCTGACTGCTTTTGCCGCCCGGCGACGCGCACATGTCAAGCACGCGCATACCGCGCTCTATCGGCGCATACGCTATCGGAAGCATTGCGGACGGCTCCTGCATATAATACAGTCCCGC
>CASFAN010000094.1 GCA_949292715.1 uncultured Eubacteriales bacterium | reverse complement strand
ACGGTTTTTTATTATGCTTTACCCTATCGAAGGTTTATTTCAGATCGGCACGTTTTCAAGATAAATAAGTTGAAAGTACTATTTAATCATACCATATTGACTTCATCATAGAATTATTATAAAATAAATAACAATAGGTTAAGGAGGTTATGTTTTATGGAAGATTTTTCGGGAAAAAAGCCTGAATCCGACACAAACGATCAAGTACAAATCTCTGCAAAAGAACTTAAGCGTCTGCTTGAGGCAGCTGAACGCTATGACGACGCAGTGATCTGTCCCGTTTGCGGTCACGCCAACAAAAAAAACGACGGCATTTGTAAAATGTGCAGTAATTATTTATTTTAAGGAGGACAGATTAAATTATGGACAATCAAATCAAAGATACATTCCCCGAAGACATCAGACAAACGTGTATGAACGTATTATCGGGTAAACAGGCGTTGGGAAGTCTGAACCCGGAAACCCCTGTCGACAATAAAGCCATTGTCAGACTGATCTCGGAAAGACCGTCTTTGCTCGCTACGCTCGACAAGGACGCTCCGAACGGCAAAGCCATTCTGGAGCTGGCGATAAATCAAAGCTATAGCAACTTTATATACCTGACCGAAAAACAGTATTACGATAAGATCGCGCAGATATTCTTTGCCCAGAGGCTGAATGCGACATCTTCCAAGTGGAACGGCGACGCTTTCACTCTCAGAAAAAGCCTCGACGGCAAACTGGTCATCGTTTTTAACTACGTTTCGCATAAAGGCGAAGAAGTATATTATTTCGATAAAGAGTTACATATTCCCGCCGCGCTTCTCAGCGAGGTGCGCTTCTCGGTAAAACTGAAAAACGCTTGTAAATTTTTCGATTTTCTGGATATAGACGTAGCTTCGATAAATCTTCCCGATACGTTGGAAGCCCTGTCGGATCTCGTCAATACCGAATACCGTCATACTCTACAAAATTTCCTGGACGAAAACGGAATAGGTTTCTATGCTCTGTGCGGTAAATACACCGAATTAAAAGCCGAACTGTGCGACAATCTGAATGCCGTACTTGCCCCGTTCGGCGCAGAAGTAACAAATATTGTTATACAGAAAATTTCTTTTGCGGACAATATGCACGAAGCGATCAAAGAAGAATACTATTCTTTGCAGAAAGAGCGTATCAAAAAAGAAATGGAAAACGAACTCGCGGAACTGTCGCTTGCCGCATACGAGAAAAAAGCGGAGATCCACAGCCGATACCCCGATTTCCCGGTAACGCTTACGGAAGCGGAAAAAGATTTCGCGCTGAAACGTTACCTCATCAGAACGGAAAAATACAACGAAGAAAAACCGGAGATCGACAAAGAAAGCGTTACCGCGCGACAAATTACCGATTATAAAGCCGCCGCTATCAAAAAGAAAGAGGAGCAACCCGTTATCATCGAAGAAGAAGTGCCCGTCACCGCAGACAAAAAGAAGTTCATAATTTTCATCAGTCTTTTTGCGGTATGCCTTCTCACGAGCCTGTTCTCTTTCATCGGCTCGATCATATCGGGCATCATACTGACGATACTGACACTAGCGGTATTCGGAACGATATTCTTTGCGAAAAAGTCGGTTCTGCTTCCAGACAAAAACGCCGTCAAAAAAGTTCAAAGAGTATTGAATCCTACCGTTACGACTGCGAACACGGAAACCGAGACCGACTCCGGCACACCGGAAGTTTCCGCAGAAGCTGCGGCTGCCGAAGCGCCTTCGACTAAGCTCGAATAATAATAAAAAGCGTAAAAAAGCCGCCCTCATCGGGGCGGCTTTTTGACTAACGTTTACTCGGTTCTAAGACATGTCACGGGGTCTTTGCGCGAAGCGATACGGCTCGGTATAAAGCCCGCTATCACCGACAACGCCGTGCTTATCAGTATCATCATCACCACGTGCCACCATTCTATCGCGATAAGATCGCCGACCATGCGGTCGGTCAATTTATTCCAATTCCCGTCGTTATCCACGTAATAGTAGTCGGAATCGGTAGTGAGCCTGTAACGCAGACCGAGCAATTCGTCGACGGTATAAGTGCGCGAAGTGAAAGTTTCTCCGTTGCCGAGCGCGTCGCGTATTCGCGCGCGAGCTGCTCGTTGTGCGTAACTATTATGACCGGCCGCTCCGCGGAAATCTCTTTGAGCAGCTCCATGACCTGTACGCCGGAGACGGAATCGAGCGCGCCCGTGGGTTCGTCGGCAAGTATGATGTCGGGTTCGTTGACTATAGATCTCGCGATCGCCACGCGCTGCATCTGCCCGCCCGGAAGCGGCG
>CASFAN010000093.1 GCA_949292715.1 uncultured Eubacteriales bacterium | reverse complement strand
TTCGTAATGACTATCGCCTGTGTGTTTTTTAGTTATAAAGAATCTTTGCCTCAGGTGCTTTTCTGCTGTTCGGGAGCTTACGCTACACAACACATTGCGCGCAATATTTCATTGCTTATAGGTTTGATTCCGATATTTTCGTATGGGAAATGGAGCACGTTGTTTTATCTTTTAATGAGCGGCGCTGTATATGTAGCCGTATATTTGTCAGTATATTTTCTTTTCATAAGACGTCATTCAACTAACGCCATATATAACGGCAACAATATTCGGAAAGTAATACTTTCTTTGACGGTAATAGTTGTCTGTATAGGAATGTCTCGGTTGACCAACGACGTTGCTCAAAAAAGTATGTTATTCACCGTTGCGGGCGCGATATATGCGATTTTAAGCTGTATGTTGGTGCTTAACAGTCAGTTTGAAATGACGGCAAACGATTCAATGCACTATGAAGTTGCAAGTATGTCAGAGCTTTTAAGGCAAGAACGGAAACAGTATGAGCTTAGTAAAGAAACGATAGATCTGATAAACATAAAATGTCACGATTTAAAACACCAGATTTCAGCATTAAGAAAGGATGCTTCTGAAGAAAATATTTCCGAAATCGAACATGCGATTATGATTTATGACTCGGCTGTAAAAACAGGTAATGACGTTCTTGACGTCATCCTTACCGAAAAAAAACTTCTGTGCGAGAGTAAAAACATACAAATGACGTGCATGGTAAAAGGCGAACTGGTGGAATTTATGGATAAGATGGATGTTTATTCGCTGTTCGGAAACGCTTTGTCCAATGCGATAGAAAGCGTGTCGAGACTTCCGGATGAAAATGACAGATGTATAGGTATCGTAGTTCGCAATATAGGCGCAATGCTCATTATTCATGTGGAGAATTGCTTCGACGGCAAACTTAAAATAGAAAACGGATTACCTGTGACTATAAAAAATGACAGAGGATATCACGGTTTCGGAATGAAGAGTATGCAGCGCGTGGCAGAAAAATACGGCGGAGAAATGAATGTTGCGGCAAAAGAAAACAAATTCAATCTCGACATTCTTATTCCGCTGAAAGGGAAAAATATCGTCGATAATTAAATTAAAGAACCCTGTTTCGGATTATTTCCGGAACGGGTTTTTAATTTACGTCTCTCCATTCTTAATTTACGTCAACTATGTTGCGGGCTATATTTATGTATTGTATTCTCTTCGTGAGCCGTGAAGCGGCAAAAAAAATATAATAGGAGAGAAGAAAAATGTTCAAACACAAGCGATTATGGATAGTTTTGACGAGCATCTTTACTGTGTTTTTTGTTGCGATGATCGTCGGTACCGCAATTGCAGAGTCCTACAAGTCCGTTATCGACGCATACTTCGGCGTAATAACTTATAAAGTTATAACTGCCGAGGAGACGGATATATCGGAAACCGAGTACTTTAAGTCGCCCTATGTCCTTGAAGGTAAGACGTGGACAGGGCAGCGTGCTAAGAACGGCGAAGACGCTTATTATGACAACAATAAGCTCAAAGAAGCCGATTATAAGCTTGGCGAGGAAGTCGAGGCAGAAGGCGCAACGTTGCTTTTCAATAAAGCAAACGCGCTTCCTCTCGCAAAAGGCTCCAAAGTAAGCACGTTCAGCGTTTCTTCGATTAACCTTTGCTACGGCGGTACGGGTAGCGGCGGCGTCGATACCAAGACTGCCCCTACATTACAGCAA
Organism: uncultured Eubacteriales bacterium; assembly: GCA_949292715.1. GTDB lineage: Bacteria > Bacillota > Clostridia > Christensenellales > Pumilibacteraceae > Protoclostridium. Next base: position 13,676 of record CASFAN010000093.1, on the reverse strand, counting down.
GGTCTTACTTCTGCAGGACTGGACGTAAACAGTAAACTCATAGAGTTTTATAACCATCTCAACGAAACTTATATTAACGATCAACTTATAGGTTATATGGGTTATCAGAAAGGTCCCAAGTATCAGCGTGAGACAAAATCGTTTTTCCAGACTGGTCGTTATATGGTCAACGAAGCGCCGTGGAATCTGTATACCGACGAAGTGAAAAACTCTGTTACGGATTCCGGCGGATATAACGATGCCGCTATCATGGTGCTTTCCAGAGTAGGCGGCGAGGACAACGATCTTCCGAGAACGAATACCGACTTTATGGGTAACCGCGACGGTTTCCCGTTCGGAACGCGCAGCGACCCCAATAACAATACCGCAAACGACGGTAAGGACGGTAATTTCCTTGCTTTGACGGCGGAGGAAGAAGCAATACTTACCAATCTCAAACAGTGGAAGTCTGAGGGTAAGCTCAAAAAGATAATCGTACTTATAAACTCATGCAACTCGCTCGAATGCGATTTTCTTACGCAAAATAAATACGATGTCGACGCCGCGCTTTGGATAGGCGCCGTCGGGCAGACAGGTATTAATGCTGTCGGAGATATTCTTGTCGGAGACGTAGTGCCTTCCGGATCGCTTCCCGATACTTTCTATAACGATAACCTCGCTACGCCCGTTATGGTAAATTTCGGTCTTACGAGATTTGAAAATTACGACGATCAGATTAATGATCTTTATTCTTCTTCGCTTTACGATCAGCTTGCGAAAGACGGGAAGACCCTCGACGATATAGGCGCTGACGTATATACCGCATATGAAGAAAATATCTATCTCGGATATAAATATACCGAAACCAGGTATTTCGATAAAGTCATGAATCAGGGTAACGCAGGCGATTTCGATTATAACGAACTCGTGGCATATCCTTTCGGCCACGGTGAATCATATACGAATTTCGAATACAGCGATTTCACGGTATCTCAGAAAGACGACATATTCACCGTAAGCGTAAAAGTAACAAATGCAGGTGACAAATACAGCGGCAAAGAAACCGTTCAGGTTTATCTTAATTCGCCTTATACGACTTACGACAAAGAAAATAAAATAGAAAAGTCCGCCGTAAAGCTTGTTGGGTTCGGCAAGACCGAGGAATTAAAACCGGGTGCAAGCGAAACGCTTAAAATTACTGTTGACAAAGAAACCTTTGCTTCTTATGACGCATTCAATAAAAAGACTTATATCGTAGATGACGGTTCATACTATCTGACCGTAGCCGCGGACGCACATTCCGCAACGAACAATATTCTTTCCAAACTCGGCAAGAGCGTGTCGGACGGTATGACTGCCGCTGGCGATTCCGATATGGTATGGGAATACAAGCAGGGAACTTTCGATGCCGAAACATATTCTGTAAGCGATGATACGGGTAACGAAATAACCAACCGTTTCGATGACGCCGATCTTCGTATATACGAAAACGGCGCGCAGGCAAACAAATTCAAACTTCTTTCCAGAAGCGACTGGACGGGAACATATCCTGTTAAAATAGAGGATCCGAATTACGGCAATCTGTCGTTTACTTCTCAGATGGTCAAAGATGTTTCTACCGCAGACGCCGTTGATATAGTCGAGGACGAAGACGCGGTTATGCCGGAGTACGGAAAGAAAAACGGTCTTACGCTTGCTATGTTCATCGGTAAGGAATATGACGATCCTATGTGGGGCGAACTTCTCGATCAGATGACGTTTGAAGAACAGGATAAGCTTTCGTCCGACGGTTATCATCATACCGTTGCGATTGAGTCCGTGGTAAAACCCGCTACTCTTGACGAAAACGGACCTATCGGTCTTACCAAGAGTTTCATGGGTGCAGATGCCGCTAAATGCATGGCATATCCTTCTTGCCCCGTAATGGCAGCTACTTTCAATACCGAGCTTATCAACCGTATGGGTCAGCAGATCGGTCTTGACGCGCTTCATGCAAACTATCAGGGGCTTTACGGTCCTGGCGCCAACGTTCACCGCAGCCCTTACTCGGGAAGAAATTTCGAGTATTATAGCGAAGACGGCTTCCTCTCCGGTACTATATGCAGTGCGGAAACGCGCGGAATTCAGAGTAAGGGTATGTATGTGTATGCCAAACATTTCGCCCTTAACGATCAGGAATCGGGTCGTCACGGAGTATGCGTATTCGCAAGCGAACAGACTATTCGCGAAAATTATCTTACGGCATTTGAATATCCGCTTAGCCTTGAAAACGGAAACGGACACGCGGTAATGACCGCATTCAACCGCATCGGCGTTGTGTGGGCAGGCGCGCATAAAGGCTTGCTTACAGACGTGCTTCGGAACGAATGGGGCTTTGACGGATTCACGCTTTCCGACTGTTGGACGGATATAGCGGATACGTACAATTCGGGTAATTTATTCGGTTGCTCTGCGGCTGCCGTGCTCGCCGGTGGCGACGCACTCGACGGAAAACTTTCCACTCAGTTTACCGGCGAGTTTGCACCCGACGATCGTTACAGGAAGTCTCCGACATTCTGCAATGCGCTTCGCGAATCGGTAAAGAGAATGCTTTATACCGTAGCTAACAGTTCGGCAATGAACGGTATCGCTCCCGACGACGAAATAGTGATATTGCTTTCGTGGTGGGAAAAGGCGCTTATCGCGATCGATGTTGTGCTCGGCGTGCTTATGCTTGCGTCTGCGGCATTGTTGGTCGTAACGATAATTAAGAAGAAAAACAGCAAGAAAGCTTAATGGCTTCATTCACCAATCTCCAAAGAAAAGCACGGACCGTAAAATGCGGTTCGTGCTTTTCTTTGGAATATAACGGCTTTGTATGTTTGGTATATGATTTTTTGTATTTTTTCGCCCTTGTTAAACTTGCAAAACGCGTTTGATAGTGATATTCTATATGTGAAATATCGAAAACAACGAAACGGCGGAGTGCGCCGACGGAGAAACAATGAGAGAATTTTCCGAACTTACGAAAAAACTCGGTACGGGCGTGTTTACCCGACTGACGGCTAAAAAAATAGAAGCGGAGAAACGCGGAAAAACGGTATACGACCTTTTTGTGGGTACGCCCGATTTTCCTTGCGAGAAACACATACTCGACGCAGGCATAAAAGCGATGAGCGATCCCGAGAACATAAAATACACGCTGCTCGACTCGCCCGAAATGATAAACGCGGTGATAGCGTATTATTCTTCGCGCTACGGAGTGAGCCTTACCGCCGATATGATTGCGTCGTGCAACGGTACGCAGGACGGAATGGGACACGTAGGCATGTTGCTTGCCGATCGCGGAGACGTGGTGCTGCTCCCGGATCCGGGATATATAGCTTTTGAAACGAGCGCGCTGTTTGCGTATGCCGAGCCGTACTATTATCCTTTGACGGAGAAAAACGGCTTTCTGCCCGATTTTTCGGCTATCCCCGAGGACGTTTTGAAACGTACGGCATATCTCGTTTTGTCGTATCCTTCCAATCCCGTGGGCGCGATCGCTCCGCCGCGCGTATACGAGGAGGCGATATCGCTTGCTCGTAAGTACGGTTTTGCGGTGATAAACGACAATGCTTACAGCGACATAATTTTTGAAGGCGTGGGGGGTTCGTTTCTTGCGTTCGACGGAGCGAGCGAAGTCGGCGCGGAATTCTTTTCGCTTTCCAAATCTTTCGATACCACAGGCGCGCGTATATCTTTCCTTATAGGTAATGCCGAGATAGTGGGCGCGTTCCGTAAACTGCGCAGTCAGTACGATTTCGGTATGTTCGGTCCTGTGCAGGCAATGGCTGTCGCCGCGCTGACGGGGGACAAGTCGGGTGTCAAGCGCAGGTGCGAGGAATACAAACGCCGCCGCAACGCGCTCTGCGGTGGCTTGCGCCGTATCGGTTGGAACGTACCCGATTCCAAAGGCACGATGTTTGTGTGGGCGCGAGTGCCTGAAGGTCACGGCACGAGCGAGGAGTTCGCGGGCGAGCTTATCGAACGCGCGGGCGTTATGTGTACTCCCGGTTCCTCTTTCGGACCTTCGGGCGAAGGTTATGTCCGTTTCGCGCTCGTAAAGCCCGTGGAAGTGCTAGAAGCCGCAGTCAAGGCAATTGCCGACAGCGGCGTACTTAAATAATGTTTTGATTTTTTTATAATTTTCGGAAAACCCCTTTTTGGAAAAAATGGGTTTTCCGAACCTTTCCTTAAAAACTTACAAAATTTTTGCGGTAATCAAGTGAAATTTGCAAATAGTATTGACATAATGCCTTATGCGTTGTATAATGTTTGCAATAAAAACGAAGACTTCTTTTAATGAAAATCAAAAAAGCATTTATGCGTGAATTTCCGCGGCGCCGGTTTGGTCTCGGCGCCGCGGTTTTTATATTGTTTGTCGGAAAACGTCGTTTGGCTTGGAAAATCGTAAATTCATTGATTAATTCTTGCATTTATCCGTTTTGTGTGATATATTATGAATGCGACACAAGTTAATAGCTCGATGAGGTACGATAGGCATTTCGTATCTCTTTAACCTCATTGGGTTGACTTGTGTCGCAAACAGTCGGAGATACAATGCAGGGCGTGTCTTCGGTTGACGACATGCCCTTTGTTTTTGCCCTGCGTTATCAATAAAAACGGAGAACAAAGGAATGAAACAAAGATTGCTTTTATTGTTTGCGGTCATAGCTGTATCGTGTGCGGCGGTGTGTCTGAGCGCATGTTTTGGCGGGACTTCAGCTTATGACGGCACTTATTACAGCACGACGGGCAGTGACGACATCGTCATAAGCGGCAATAAATTGAATTGGAGCGGAAAAACTTATAAATTTTCCGACGATAACGGAGTTCTTGCGACCGACGGGACATGGGTGTCCGGCGCGCCGCTGAATTTTGCCGTATACGAAAACAATTGCATTTTGAGTCTCGGAATAGTGCTTTCTTTCGATTCGGGACTGATGAGTACGCGTAACGGCAATTTTTCGCAGATGTTTATAAACTATAATTCGTCTTATTCGATAGCGGAAGCCTATACCTTTGATCCCGACGGCACATATTCTTATATGAACACCGAAAACGTCGGTTTGGGGCATAGCGGTACATATACGCTTAAAGACGGATTGTTGCTCATGCAAGGAAATACGGGTTTCGGCAAACAAATGAGATATTCTTGGTACGTTACCGACGGTTATCAATTGCATTACGGGGTTTATGTCCGAAATCTTGAAAACTTCATACCTTCGGATGCGGGCAATCCGGATGTACCCGAAGAGCCTGACGAACCGGACGAGCCTCAAACGGTTTATTATGCGCTCAGATATTCAGCTGGCGAGGGCGGTACTATACAGGGTACGGCGACTCAGCGCATAGAGGAAGGCGATGACGGCGCTGCCGTAACGGCGGTGCCGAAGAACGGCTATGAATTTGTCGGTTGGTCGGACGGAGTAATAAGCGCGCAAAGAATGGATAAAAACGTAAACTCTGACATTAATGTCAGGGCGGAGTTCGAACCTGTTTCTGAGTTTACTTTGACATATACTGCGGAAGAAGGCGGGCATATCGAAGGCGAAACGAGTCAGACCGTAACTCGCGGCGGCAATGGTACAACGGTAACGGCAGTTGCTGACGAGGGTTATGAGTTTTTGAGGTGGTCTGACGGTATTTCAGTTCCTTGGCGCACGGAAATTTCGGTATATTCCGACTTATCTGTAACAGCGGAGTTCAAAAAACTTCCTACCTGCACTCTGACGTATACCGCGAGCGAGGGCGGGCATATCGAAGGCGAAACGATTCAGTCTGTAATAATAGGAAATAACGGCGCTGCCGTAATCGCAGTTGCTGACGAGGGTTACGAGTTTGTTGGCTGGTCTGACGGAGTGTTGAGCGCGGAAAGAACGGAGCGTTCGGTATATTCCGATATGATGGTAACGGCACTGTTTGAAAAGTTACCTAGTTATATTCTGACGTATAATGCAGGAGAGGGCGGGCATATTGAAGGCGAAACGATTCAGACTGTAAAAATAGGCAATAACGGTACAACGGTAACGGCTGTGGCAGACGAGGGTTACGAGTTTGTCGGCTGGTCTGACGGAGCGTTAAGCGCGGAAAGAACGGATAAGGAAATAAACGGTGATTTAACTTTAACGGCACTGTTTGAAAAGTCCGATACGATATCGTTTGCAGGCGGTAGCGGAACTAAGCGAAACCCATATCGTGTGTCGACAGAAGAACAGCTAAAAAATGTAGCGTTATATCCCGATGCACATTATTTGTTAATAAATAATATTGTTCTTACTGCGATAGAAGCGGGAAATTCAAATTTTGTTCCGTTGTTTTCGGATGAGGTAATGTTTGAAGGAACGTTCGACGGAGGCGGGCATACGATAAAAAATTTAACCGTATATAACGAAATTTCTTATTATACCGGATTGTTTGCCTGTGTCGGAAAAACTGGCGTAGTTTGTAATTTGACGCTTGAAAATGCTTATATATGCGGCTCCAATTATATCGGAGGGATAGCAGGTTATTCGCTTGGAAGTATTACCGGTTGCCGTGTTGTCGGTAAGTTCGAGTACCTTCCGTTAAACGAATACAAAGTGTTTGTAGGCGGTATTGCCGGCAGAGCGGACGGCGATTTGAACGGCTGTTCTTCTGCTGTTTCCGTAAAAGCTGACGGAGTTTCGGGTGTGGCATATATCGGCGGTATTGCCGGCTATACATCGTACAATATGAGATATAAGGAAAGCATAACCGTGACTTCGGATTCAACTATGGAGATAACCGCAAGCAGCACCTTATATGTCGGCGGCGTCATAGGCTATGCTTCGGAAAGTCTTAATTTATCCGATAGTTTCGCAAACGGCGACAAAACGGTAACGTCGGATGGTTCCGTATATGTCGGCGGACTTGCGGGAGATTTCGGTACCGGTAATACTTTGACGTCGTGTTATGCTACGGGCGACATGACGGTAACGTCGAAGTTTTATGTTTATGTCGGCGGACTTGCGGGATGGTTTTATAGCAGTAGTACTTTTACGTCGTGTTATGCTACGGGCGACATGACGGTAACGTCGGATGGTTCCGTATATGCTGGCGGACTTGTAGGATGTATTTTATATTCGGATAGTACGGTAATGTACAGCTATTCGGTAAGTGAGATAATTATCGTGTCGCCCGATGACGGAACGCGTAACGGTAAACTGTATCTCGGCGGAATCGTCGGTTATGCCGGTGAAGTTACTCTCACCGGCGTACATTGGCTGACATTCGCGGAAAACCCCGTCGATTACGCAGTAGGGTACAATGACGAACTCGGCATACCCACAAATATAGGTGCGACAAAGCACGTTACGATTGAAGAGTTTTATACTCTTGCCGATTCTCTTAACGGCGGCTCGGAAGTTCCGGTATGGGAGCACAAGACGGAAAACTCATTGCCCACGCTTATATTTTGAGCGCTGAACACAGGCTTGTAAAAAACCCGCGCGGAAAGGCGTGGGTTTTTTACATATCGTACAAATATAAAGTATGGGTAAGAGTAATTCGCTTCGGGCGAATAATTAGAATAAAAAAAACCCCGCCCTGACCGTGAATCACGTTCAGAGCGGGGAAATATAAAAGGGGAAAATGATGATGGCTAATTAAAGGGAAGAATGTCTTCCGAGCGAAAGGTTGATGCCTTTCTGATGAAACCCGAAGGTTTCGGTCGATTTGCCGCTTTTCGACTCATTTGATTTTCAGCCGAAGTAGTGGTTGTGAACCTGATTACTGAAAGCGGCAACTACATACTTGAAAAGTCTGATCATTGCTATTGCCTCCAAAAGGATTTCACTTTCCTTTCCCTATCGACACGCATATTATATAATACCGCAAAAAATAAGTCTTGAACTTTACACGCTAATTTATTGCACGATTATGTCTTGTTTTGCGACATCTTTTAATGAATTTTTAAGTCTTTCCTTTGCGTTTATATATTTTAAAGCGTGCCGACGTTTTGCTTGTTTGCGAACGAACGGGGGAACGGGCTATCGCGCTTTACTTTACGCGAAATCGATATCCGTCGTCACTGCGGCATACTTTTGTGTTTGTTTGCGTTACTCAGCTGTTACGCCCGAAGTAATGCTTGTTAATCTGATTCCGAAACATGGCTGTGATACATTTTACTAATCTGATCATATCCGTGCCTCCTTGATGAAAATTTCATCGTTTTCTTCCCTTATCGCATTGGTATTTTATTCCGCGCGCACAGAATGTTCTATATGTAGTCTGTCAAAAAATAATACGATAATATCAATTTCATATTTTTATGGTTGTTTTTTGCTTTTGACGAAGCAAACTTATGAGTAAAGTACATTTTTTGCGATAATTCGCATTATATTGCCGTTTATCATGATAAGTTTTGCCTTATATTTTTTTATTTATTGCATTTTTAAGATAAAAGCGAATAATTAATAAAAATTACTCGCGTTTGAAATTTGGCGGGGGTAAAAGGCAAGTTAATTGACCGACTGAAAAAATAATCGCATTGACTTTTAACATACGATATTGTAAAATTATAAAGAAGTAAAAAGAGAGGGAATACTTTTGAAAGTACTTATAATAAACGGCAGTCCGAGAGGGGAAAACAGCAATACACTGCAAATGACGAAAGCGTTTGTGGAAGGAATGAAAAGAGTTGTCGACGTCGAATCGGAAACGGTAACGTTAAAGAATCTTAAAGTCGAGCCTTGTCTCGGCTGTTTCTCTTGTTGGTCGCATACTCCGGGCAAATGCGTAATAAAAGACGACGTGCGCAGCGTAACGCTCAAAATCTTTGCTTCGGACGTGGTAATTTACAGCTTTCCGCTTTTTTATTACTCGGTACCCGGTAAGCTTAAAGCGCTTATCGAAAGACAGCTTCCTACCGTTGCGCCTTTTATGCAGGGGCAGAAAAGCTATCTGATAAACGGAGGTCATCCGCCCCGTTTCAACCTCGATTATAAAACGGTGCTTATTTCCACCTGCGGATTTTATCCGACGAACAAGAGTTACGACGCGATAAGAGCTCAGTTCAATATGATTTGCGGCGACGGAAATTATACCGAACTTTTCCTCGGAGAGGGCGAACTTTTTTCCAAGAAAGTTGCGAACCGCAGATGCTCCGCTCGTCTTAAAATTATTGAGGACGCGGGCGAGGAGTACGGCAGGACAGGCACTCTTTCCGACGAAATGCATGCTAAGGTAAGCGCGAATATTTTCCCGCCCGATATGTATGCCGTAATGGCTGACGACGGCTGGGGCGTCGATATCGAAGCATTCAGGGAAGCCGATAACGTTACGGCGGAAGAAGTGCTGAAACTCGGTAAAAAAATAAAAACGATTTATTAAAAATTCCGTTTTAAGCAGATACTTATATTATATAAGTTAAATTATAAATTGCGTTTGTCTGATTTTAAACGCAGGTTATAATCGATACGGTCAATTAAACGGCGCGAGCGACGCTTGCGCAATCAATAACAAAGCGGCAACGCCGCAAAATTTTCGGAGGACAAGTAAAAATGGACGCAAAACAGAGAGAGATCGCAGACAAGATCAAAAACATTCTCGTGGAGAATCTCAGACTTCCCGCAGAGGATCTTACGGATGACGCTAAACTTTTCGGTGACGATATCGGACTTGACAGCGTAGACTCGCTTGAAATCATCGCAGGTATCGACCAGGAATTCGGCGTATCCATGATGGGCGTTGACAGAGAGCATTTCCAGACCATCGAAACGCTCAGCGCATACGTCATGAATCATTTGGAGAAATAATCATAATGGATGAAAGACAAAAGACGGTTGCCGACAAGATAATCGATTATCTTGCGAGCAATCTGCGGCTGCCCAGGGAAAACATATCGTACGATATCCCTTTGTTCGGTGACGGTATCGGACTTGACAGCGTGGATTCGCTGGAAATAATAGCGGGTATGGATCAGCTTTTCGGCGTTACGCTCATGGGCGTGAACGACGGAGTGTTTGCCAATATCCGCACGCTCAGCGGATATATTGTCAATCATCCCGATTTTAAGGAACAGAACTGATGGACGACAGAGTAGTAATCACAGGACTCGGACTCATTTGCGCGATAGGCGGCAGTGCGGACGAGTGTTTCGACAATGCCCTTAAAGGCACTGTCGGGATCAAGGAAGTCAAGAGCGTGGAGCATTCGCAGTGCTACACGCATATCGGCGCCGAGAATCACGAATTCGTTACGCCCGACGGAGAGGACAGAGCAAGCTCGCTTTGCATCAAGGCGGCGGACGAGGCGGTAGCCGACGCGAAACTCGACGTTTCGGCTGCTCCCGAGCGCGTAAGCGTTATCGTCGGCAGCTGCGTCGGCGGTGCGGTAAGTATCGAAAAATTCTATCGCGATTATGTTGCGGATCCCGATAAGGCGAGCGGCGCGGACGTGCTGAAAATGCCTATTTCCGCAATCGCAAACAACGTTGCGCTTCGCTTCGGCGCACAGGGCGTTGTCGATAACATAGCAAACGCCTGCGCGGCGGGTACTATGAGTATCGCAATGGCTGCGGAGCTTATCCGCAGCGGTAAAGCGGACGTAGTGCTTGCGGGCGGAAGCGATCCGATGAGCAGTCTTGCGTATTCGGGTTTCCATGCGCTTCATGCACTGGATAATGAACCCTGCCGTCCTTTCAACAAATCGAAAGGTATCGCGCTCGGCGAAGGCGCGGGCATACTCGTCGTCGAATCTTACGAGCATGCCAAGGCGCGCGGCGCGAAGATATACTGCGAAGTGCTGGGCAGCGGCGTTTCGAGCGACGCTCATCACATAACCGCGCCTCATCCCGAGGGAGAAGGCATGCAGGCGGCAATGGAGCGTTCCATAGCCAATTCCGGCATAAGCGCTTCGGACGTCGATTATATCAACGCTCACGGTACGGGTACTCCTCTCAACGACTCGTCCGAGCTCGGAGCAATGCTTCGCGTATTCGGCAGCAAGGGAAAAGTAAGCTGTTCCACCACTAAGTCGATGGTAGGACACTGCCTCGGCGCTGCGGGCAGCGTGGAAGCCGTAATGTGCGTAAAATCCATCGAGCGCGGTATAGTGCCTCCGACTGTCGGTTATACCGACGAAGACGTAGAGCTTATGCGCGAAAAGGCGGGAAACTTCGACTTTGTTCCAAATGCGGGCACGGAAAGAAAAGTCAAGTACGTTCAGTCCAACAACTACGCTTTCGGCGGAAACAACGCAAGCATAATCTATGCAAAGGAAAACGCGCCGAGAAAGCTCGCTCAGGCAAACAAAGAAAAGATATATATCACCGGTATGGGCATCGTAAGCCCGCTCGGAAACACCGCGGAGGCTTATGCTGAAAGCGTGAATTCGGGCGCACAGGCGCATAAGTGCGAGACTTGCGGAGATTGCACGTCGGTTGTTGACAGAGCGGATTTCGACGCGGTCGGAATGAAACTCAATTTCTACCGTAAGCTCGATAAGCTCAGTCAGATGACTTGCGTTTCGGGTAAGCGCGCGCTTGCAAACGCGGGTATAACCGTCGATGAAAACAACGCCAAGAAAATAGGTATCGTTGCGGGTACGTCCGACGGACCGCAGACGGATATCGGTAATTTCCAGAAAGGTATCATCGCCGCAGGCACTCAGTCGGGCAGCGCGTTCCTTTTCCCGAATACCGTATACAATGCGGCTCCCGGTTATCTCTCGATCACCGCGGGCGTGAAAGGTTATAACGTGACCGTCTCCAACGGCGCGGCGAGCGGTATTGCCGCGGCTGCGTTTGCGGAAAGAGTATTGCGCACCACGCAGAACGACGTTATCCTCGCAATCGGCGCGGATGAAGATTCGGAAACCGTGCATATGCTTTATGAAAAGACCGGCGCAATCGGCGCAGGGCTTAAACTCGGCGACGGAGCGGTAACGCTCGTACTCGAACGCGAGTCGAGCGCAGACGCGCGCGGCGCGAAGAAGTATGCCGAAGTGCTCGGTAGCGGCTTTGCTCATTGCCCCGTAGAGTTCGGCAAGTACGGCTGTGCGGGTAAGCTGAAAGAAGCCATAAAACTCGCGCTCGAAGAATCGGGCGTGAAAGCGGAAGAAATAACTACGGTCATGACCTGTGCAAACGGTCTTGAAAGTCTTGCGGCTGCTGAAAAAGAAGCGCTTGCGGATTTCGCTTCGGCAAAGAAAGTAAGCGTGAAAGAGGCTTGCGGCGAAGGCCGTGCGGCATCGTCCGCGCTTGCGCTCGCTCATGCGGCGCTCATGCTTTCGGGCGATATAAAGGAAGACGCAGGCAAGTACGTTCTTGCGCTCGGCGCTTCCGCGGGCGGAAGTTACAACGCGATAGTGCTTAAAAAAGCGTAAACAGGAGAATACGATGTCGGAAAACAAAGTCGCGCTCGTAACGGGCGCATCGAGAGGTATCGGCAGAGGCATTGCCCTCAAACTCGGCAGTCTCGGTTATGACGTTGCCGTGAACTATAACTCCAACGAAGCCGAGGCGCAGAAAGTAGTCGACGCGATAAAAGCCAACGGCGTGAACGCGATAGCGGTCAAGGCTAACGTAGGCGACCGCGCGGACGTGAACGCAATGTTCAGAACGGTGGTTAAAGAGCTGGGTAAGCTCGACGTGCTCGTCAATAACGCGGGCGTCGTGGACGACGCGTTCCTGCTCATGCTTTCGCCCGACTCTCTCGACAAGAGTCTGAATATAAACGTAAAAGGTTATTTCTACTGCGCGCAGGCGGCGACTCTGAAAATGTTCAAAGCCAAGAAAGGCGCGATCGTCAACGTGTCTTCGGTCAGCAGTAAAATGGCGCTTCCCGGACAGTCGGTATATGCGGCAACGAAGGGCGCGATAAACTCGATGACCGCGACGCTTGCAAGCGAGCTTGCGCCTTACGGAATAAGAGTGAATGCGATCGCTCCCGGCTTTATAGCTACGGATATGGTCGCGCATCTGCCCGAAGAAAAAGTAAAGGAATACCTGACGCAGATCCCGCTTGGACGGCTCGGAAGCGTGGAGGAAGTGGCTGAACTCGTCGCGTTCCTCGTATCCGACGAATCGTCTTACATTACGGGACAAACGATAGTCATTGACGGCGGTCTGTCGCTTTAAGCGCGACTGCCGTTTTGACCGCAATGCGGCGCTTTTATGCGCTCGAGGTACGGAAATGAACATACTCGATATAAATAAAAGAATAAAACAGCGTCCGCCTTTTCAGATGGTGGAAAAAGTGCTCGAGATCGAGCCTAATAAATACGCAAAAGGCATTAAGAACGTTTCGATAAACGAACCGTATTTTATGGGGCATTTTCCCGATCTGCCAGTAATGCCCGGCGTACTCATTATCGAGTCGCTCGCGCAGCTCTGCTCGCTCGTAATAGAGCCGTCGGATAACAGCGTGACCGATCCCGATACGGTGTACGTTCTGCTTAAAGCGGACGCATTCAAGTTCGTAAAGGCAGTCGTGCCCGGGGATACGCTTACGCTCGAAGCGAATGTGCTTATGGCGGCGGGCGGACTTTACAAGTTCGCGGTAAAAGCGAGCGTGGACGGCGCATTGCGCGCCAAGGGCGAGCTTTCGTTTACGGCGGCGAAAAAAGATCAGCTTTATTCCTGATAAAACGAAGTGAAGGGATCCTACATAACGGAGGACAGAACATAATGAAAAAAACAGCATTTATTTTCCCGG
>CASFAN010000092.1 GCA_949292715.1 uncultured Eubacteriales bacterium | reverse complement strand
GGCAATTCTATTTCGCTTTCGTTGCCGGTATACCCCATAAGATAATATTCGCCGCCGTCGTTATAAAAAATGTAATCCTCGTTTTTTATTATATTGCTCCGTCCGTCTTCGTCGGTATAAACGTTTTTTGCATTATAACCGATTCCGCCGTATTCCCCGGACCCGGCTACAATGTCAAATTCCGATCTGTTGTATACTTCAATCAAATTATTGCAACCACGGAAGGCCATGTTTCCAATATTCGCAACGCCGCTGCCCAAAGTTACCTTCGCAAGCGAAGACCAGTACGCAAACGCATACCTACCGATACTTATTAGGCTGTCGGGAATTACCAATTCCTTCACTAAACTTAAATTTCCGAAAGCTTCGTCTCCGATACTCATAACGCTGTCCGGAATACTTACGCTTTTTATTGAACTGCAATACGTAAAAGCTTCGCGCTTAATTGCAGTAACGCCGTCGGGAATCACCAGATCAAAAACGGGCTCGTTATTCAGATACAGCGTGCCGTGCGGATAAAACAAATAAGCCTCATTGAAGTTTATTTTACACCAGTCCGCAATGCTCCCCGTATAATTCACCTTGATATTGCTCGGAACCGATCCGGAACTTTTCCCTCCGCTGTTACCGAAATATTTTACGCTGCTGCCGAACTGCCACTCTTTGAGATTCGGACACGAAGAAAAGGCTCTGTTTTCCACTCTTTCCACGTTATCGAAAATAACCACCTTTTCTATCGACTTCTCTCCCGCAAAAGCGTTTGCAGCTACTGCGGTAACGGGCAGACCGTTATAATCCGGAGCTATTTTGACGATATTTCCTTCATAGGTACCCATACCCGTGCATGAATAAGACTTACCGTCTTCGTTAAGCGCATAAGCAAGACCTTCCGTAAAATCTCCGATCCAGCTTGCGGTCAGCGTTATGTCGTCGTATATCGGCGTCGTGTTTGTAAACCGTTCGGCGTCAACGCCCGTTCCGTAATACCACCCGTCAAAAATATAACCGCTCCGCGTCGGTTCGGGCAACTCAATATACTCTCCCTTATTGACAGTCAAAGTATTTTGATCGAGTTCTCCCCCAGCCGCGTCAAAAGTGACGGTAACGGTTTCATTGCCGCCTTTGTCACCCGACACACCGCACGCGCTCAGCGCCGTTACCGCCGCAATGATGAAAATAAGACAAATCAGAACGACATACTTGAAAAATTTTTTGTTTTTCATCTTTTATTCCTTTATTTGATTTATTTTCAGACAATAGCATAATATCAAGTCTTATAAGACTTGTCAAGTCATTTAAGACTTAAATCTATTATAATGTAATTATGGAGTTCAAAGACAAGATAAAAGAGCTGAGAATATCGAAGAACTTAAGTCAGCAACAGCTTGCGGACAAGTTGGGGCTGAGTCAATCTGCGGTTGCTAAATGGGAACTCGGCAAAACCGAGCCTACGGCTTCCGCAATAATTGCCATAGCAAAATTTTTCAACGAAACAACCGACTATATTCTGGGACTCGAAGACTGATTGAATTTTTCAGCATATCAGACCAAAAAACGCTCCCGAATCAACACTTTAATTCAGAAACGTTAAACATAAATAGCTATTAAGTTTCTAAAAAAGGCGGGGCTGCTGCACTTGAAGTGCAACAGCCCCGAAAACTTTTTTTAAAAAAACAAAAATTAATCCGTCGGAGAAAGTTCGCGTTCGGAAGAACGAAGCACCATTTTTCCGCGAACGCGTTTGTGATGATTGATGAGTACGCCGTTTATGACAAGCTCAAAGGTATAGCCGAGAAAAGTGGCGGCTTTTTCGCACATAGCCATGCGCGGTATATAAATCTGCAAGTACTCCATGGGCGCGCTCGTTTTGTCCATGATAATGACAAGACGGATAATATCCTTGTTCCTGTCCACGACAAGGTAATTTTTCTTTATGGACATATTCACTCTGTCGTGAATATCGTTTTCGTCGTAAGTGCGCTTGTTTATCCGAGAACGGTGCGCGTCCGATTTGTCGGCAAGCTGAAGCGCGGCGGAAAGCGCGCTCGTAGCGACGCCAGTTTCCTCTTCGTGATTCGCTATCACGTTTGCGATAAGCGCGGCTTCCGCGGGATCCATCTGCATTCGAACGAGAACGTTATACGCAAGCGCACCGCCCGTAAGTCCGTGATATTTGCGGTTAAGCGCGTTGCCGATATCGTGAAGCCAGCCGGCTATTTCCCCCAGCTGTACGGTGCGTTCGTCCGCGCCCGTTTCGCGAAGTATGTTGGCGGTGGTTTTTGAAACGTAAGAAATATGTCTTACTCCGTGTTCGGTATAGCCGAGAACTTCGAGATACTTGCTCTGCTGATCGATGAGTGCCTTTATCTCGTCGTTTCCGCGTATGTCTTCGAGTACGAGCGGACGATAGTTCATTTCTTTTCCCCCTTTATTTTTTTATATGTAGCGTCGTCCGTAAAATCGCGCGTTATTTCCAGTTCGCCGCCCAGCATTTCCACCGCATTGCGTATGTCGGTATAATCCGCATAATCGCAGGTGCGCGCAAGCTCAGTCAGCTTTTTTATCGCTCTTTCGTCGCCGTAGCGCCCTATCATATCCAGCGCGAACGGCAATATTTTTTTATCGTCGGCAAGCCCGATAAGAAATCCGTATATGCGTTCGTCGCGCACGCCGGAGTAAACGAGCAGTTCGGCAAGCACCGTCTTCGCATCCCCTTCCGTTTCGTCTATACGCCGCAAAAGAGGCTCCGCCGTCTTTTCTCCGCATTTCTCCAGTCTGCCGATAAGCGTTTCGCGCAGAGTTTCGGGAGTATCCGGATCGAAAACGCATTCGATATACGTTTCCACGGGAACGCTGTCGCGGACATTGAGCAGATCCGCCGCCGCAAGACGGATTTTTTCGGTTGCGTTACCGTCGAGCAAAAGATCGCAAAGCGCGTCGTCCGCGCCTTCGAGACGCATAAGTCTCTCCGTAATAACGGGAGGAGCGTCGCCGTCCGCGAGAGAATCCCTAAGCTCCCGCACAAGTCGGCGCGCGTCGGTTATGCGTTCGTAATACGCTTTGGGAGAAAGCCCGTCGGTTTCGTGGCAAGGCGTATTCTCCCATTCCTCGTAATACTTGCCTACCGCGTCTTCGAGTTCGGACGGTTTCATGCCGCCTTTCTGCAATATTTTTTTACGCAGGAATTCATGAAAAAGTTTCTCGGGGTTCATTCGTCGCCTCCGTCGGCGGCAGATACATGTGCCGCTTCTTCTATTATCTTCACATACTTTGCGGTTTTTTTCCTATCCGCAAAGGTACCGATATTCTTGCTCAGCATACCTCCGAAGACGCAATCGATTCCGCACACTTCGATCAATGCCGCCGCGGCGTCGAATACAAAACCGTTTTCTTCGCCGTACTTCGCAAGCGCGTCGGCGGACGCGAAAAACAGATCGTTCAGTTTTTCAGGCACGACATCGCCATATACGCAGTATGTCGCGTAAGCGTAATAATATGCGCGCGTCAGGCTTTCGTTATTCGCTCCCCGTGCAAAATCGGGTATCGTTACTTTTTTATAGCCGTAAACGAACAACTCCGCCGTATCGTCTTCGAGAGTTCCGTATACGCAGAAAGCGTATAAAATCGCGCGCTTACGTTCGAGAGAGCCTTCGATTCCGAGCAGATATTTTTTAAGCAACCCCGTATACATGCCCGTTCGCGCCAATTCCTCGCAAACGTAATCCGCATACTCGTCGTCCGCATAACGCAAAACGTACGTCAGGTTGTTTTCCATATCCGCGTTCTCGGGAATTCCGCCGCGCATTGCGGCGAAATTCAGCATTTTTTCCACGCGGAGACTTACCTCGCTTTCGTCCTCAGCGGGCAGTCTGTCCGAATATATAATCTGCTCTTCCGCAGGCAGCTCGTCATCGGTTTCCGCACGATCCGAATCGGGAAGCATTCGGAGCAGTCTGCGCGCGGTAATATTGTTCGGATACACGGTAAGAAGGCGCGAAAGCTCGTCGCGCGCGGCGAAATAATCGCCCGTTGCGTAATTTGCCGTTGCCGCTTTGAGCAGCACCGTTTCCGTCGGCAGTACGGTTTCCAGTTCTTCAAGGTATTCGCGCGCGCCGTCATGGCAACGCGCGGCAATAAAAGCCTCCGAACATTTAAGCAGATCGACGTCGTTTTCGGGCAGATCGTAAGAAAGCAGTTCGTCTGCCCGCATACGCGCTTCTTCCGTCCTTCCGAGCGAAACAAGCGCTATTATTTCCGCGCTCAGAACATCGTAGCGCGGCATACCGCTGTCGGAAAAAACGTTGTTCTCGCAGGCGCCGAGAAGTTTGTCCGCGAGAGAAGGCTCCATTCTCGAAGGAGTAAGCACACCCGTCGCCTTGAACAGCGTTTCGGGACAAGCGACTTCCTTTTCGCTTAAAAACATATCTCCGAAAAGCGTTTCGTCGTTGAATTCCACTCCGTGGTCGAGAAGATACACGAGATCCGCAACCTCGCCCGCCGATCTGAAATCCGGATAACGCTTTTTTATTTCTCCGGTCACACGATAAAAATCCGATACGTTCGTTATCTTTCGTTTATCCGCGAAACCGAACGCGCCGTTTTCCGCAGCGTCGTTCAGAAAATAAAGCGCGCTGCGATAACGCGACATTGCGGTCAGAGTTTTTATAAGCAACGCGTACACTTCGCCCGATCTGTCACCGCTTCGGTACATATCCGTAAGAATTTCCGCGGCGGGAGTGAAGTTGCCGCTCTCGTAATATGCGGCGGCTTTGCGAAGCGTTACTTTCCTGCTGCCGCTTTTCGGCATATTGATATAGAGGAGCGATTTTATCGCATCGCCCCTCTTGCTCCAGTTTTCCGATTGTCTTATATACCAGTCTTCTGTTTTTTCGAATTCGATAATCTTTTCGGACATTTTATCCTCTCAGAAAATCACACGCGCATACGGTTATTCGCCGTCGTCCTCATATACGGAAACGTCCTTGATATCGCCAAAGTCTTTATCGGACAATTCCCTGACCTTGATTCTGTCCTCTTCCATTTTTGCCAGCTCGGCTTCGGTGTAACCGCCTTTTTTCGGTTTTTCCTCTTTAGGCGTTTCTTCAGTAAAGGGAGAAGGGCTTCCTTCGGTTTTCTTTTTCTTCTTTTTGGGATTGACGTAACGCGCAGGCTCCGACTTCTTCTGTGCGGGCACGGCGGTTCCGTCAGCGTTTTCGCGCGCTTTTTTCATTTCTTTTTTAAGCTCGCGCTTAGCAGCATAATACTGATCGTTCTTCAACGTGGTTTCGCGTTTCAGCAACTGCGGATTGATGTACTTTTCGAAAGCCGACTGCGAAGACACCGCGAATATCGCGCATATCGCATAAAAGCCGAGGAAGAAAAGCAACGCCCAAGGCAATGCGCCGAGAGAAGAACTTCCCATCAAAAGCACGAACAGGAACACGAGTCCTACTATTATGCCTGCGAATATCGCGGTAACAAAGTTCGCGGGAAGGCGCAGAAACGTCAGTTTAAGCGCGTCGCCCAGTTTTGCGAAATATCCCATTTTATAGTTAGCCGAAAGCGTAACGAGATAGAACGAATAAACGCAAAGCAACACGAAAAGCAATATCGCACCGATAAGAGCGAACACTTTGCCCACTACCGACCAGCCGTAAAGCATGAAATTGTAATGAGTGAGCATTACGAGGAAAAGCCCCGCTCCCGAAAGCAGTCCGCCCGTTATACCCGCAGCCCAGGTATATTTTATGCCGCGGAAGAAAAATCTGACCGATTTAATCTGCTGTCCGTTCATAGCCATGCGCGCGGTATAAGTAAGAGAACCTATTCCCACGCCTCCGACTGCCAGAAGCGGAATGAGCAATGCGTACTGCACCAGCGAATAATCGTGATAAAGTCTGTTGCCCAGCGCTACGGCAAAATCGAGTCCGCCGCCCGCTATCATGGAAGGGGTAACGTATCCGATACCGTCGAAAGCGCCGTAAGCCACCGTGGCGCCTATCGAATTAATATAATTGCCCGCTATTATAACGCATGCAATCGCGGGTGCGACAAGCACAAGGCAGAACAGACTCACGATCAGAACTTTCGTGAACTGTCCGCTCCATGCGGTTTTGAAACCGCTCCAGCCGCTGACTATAGAATCGGTGAATTCGTCGCGTCTGACGGCTTTCGCGCCTATACCGTATTTTACGTTTTCTTCCATATAATAAACTCCTGTCGTTTGCTTATTTGTTCCCGACCGAAAATCCTTACAGATCTTCCGTATCGGCAAGTTTTACGAACGCTTCCGCGCCGAGCGCAAGCACGCCTTCGTCAAAATCGAAATTATCGCTGTGCAAAGGCGCGGTATGTTTTTCGTCGCGGATACCCAGCCAGCACATGCATCCTTTTACTTTTTCAAGATAAAACGCAAAGTCCTCCGCCGTAAACCTTCCTCCCGAAGGAGAAATTTTCACCGCGCGCGAAAGACGGGCAACACAAGACGCGTCATTCACGAGAGGCGGATATATCGTTTTTACACGCACGCCGCTCTGCGTTCCGTAACGCGCGTCGCATTCCGCGAGCACGTCTTTGAATATCCCGCGCGCGCTTTCGAGCCGATCTTTTACCGTATAGCGGAAAGAACATTCGAGCAACGCTTCGCCTGCGACCACGTTGCGGGCGCTGCCGCCGCTTATTTTGCCGGTATGCATCAACGCGCCGCCGCATTTCTCAACCGCGAGCTTCGCCTCAGTCGCGAAACGCATGGCGGAAGCTATTGCGTCCGCGCCGTTTTCGGGGGAAGCGCAGTGCGAAGTCCTGCCTTTCACGCAGACGTCGAATTCCATAACTCCGGCAAAAAGCGCACAGTCCGCAGTCGTCGCGAATACGCCTTTATCCGCTTCGGGGCACAGATGAAACGCATATATCTCGTCTATTCCTTCAATCGCGCCGCCTTCTATCATAGTGAGCGCGCCGCCTTCTCCTTCTTCCCCGAACTGAAATATCAGACGGACGTCGTGAGCGGGCGGATGCGAAACGAAATATTTCGCCACCGTAAGCAGCATTGCCGTATGCGCGTCATGTCCGCACGCATGCATGTTTCCGCAATCGGCGGCAAAAGGCAATCCGGTATTTTCGCGCACGGGAAGCGCGTCAAAGTCCGCTCTGAAAGCGAGTTTTGCGCCGTAGCCGCGTCCGCGTACGTCGGTAAACAATCCGGTATGCGCCGTTTTGACTGCATAACCCATACTTTCGAGCTCGCTGCGAATTATTGCGCTCGTAACGAACTCCTTTCCCGAAAGCTCGGGACAGGCGTGCAATTTTCTGCGCATGCTTACCGCATAATCAAAAAGCTCGTCGCCGATAAACGAATCGTTCATACCAAGTGATTATACTACATTCGCATTATAAAATCAATTGTTTTGGCGGTAACGGCGGTATTTTATTCAAACCGACGTTTATTCCCCGCCTCAAAACAGGAAAACGGGAATCAAAAACCCCTCAAACGGTTGCAAAAAGCGAAAAACGATTGTATAATGTAACAGAATCGGTTTTACGACCGTGATATATTTACCGAGGAAGGAGGCGGATATGGCTGAAGAAGAAAAGCTTACCGACATTACGGACTGCGCGAAAGCAGCCGAAAAAATATCCGACTTTCTGAAAAACAACGACGAGGAAAGTGCGGAAAAGCTGCTTTCCTCTTTTTCGACGGACCGACTCAAAGACATACTGACCGAAATCGACGAGGATTACCGCGTCGACGCTTTTCTCTTGCTTCCGAGAGACGTTGCCGTCGAACTTATACGCGAAACCAACGACGATCCCGACACCAGCTTTCTGCACTGCCTGCACGGATACGAAATAGCGCGTATCCTCGACGAACTTTACGGAAAGAAAGAAGACCGCAGCGTCGTTATAGACCTGCCGCCTTTCGCGGTGCAGAAAATGCTCGCTCACGGCGACGAGCGTTCCAAGGAAATAATCGAGGATTCGATTTCGTATCTGACAGAAACCAGACAGTTCGCACTGCTCAAAAGCGTTCTTGTCGAACTTAATCCAGTAGACATAGCGGACATTCTCGACGACTTCAAGACGGAAGACCTTCTTAAAGTCTACCGTATACTGCCGAAAGACATTGCAACGGACGTATTCGTATATCTTCCCAGCGAAGTAAGTCAGGAAATGCTTACGGCGCTTTCGGAAACCGAAGCCGGCAAACTTATAGACGATCTGTACGCCGACGACGCGGCAGACCTGCTCGAAGAAATGCCTTCCATGGTCGTTAAGAAGCTGCTTGCAAAGACCAAGCCCGAAACGAGAGCCGCGGTCAATCACCTGCTTCAATACGAAGAAGACAGCGCGGGCAGCATAATGACGGTGGAGTTCGTCGATCTCAAAGAATATTATACGGCGGGTCAGGCGCTCGACGTCATACGCAAAACGGGGCTTGACAAAGAAACCGTCAACAACTGTTTCGTACTCGACGGACAGCGCAAACTGCTCGGTATGATAACGCTTCGCAGGCTGATACTCGCCTCTCCCGAAGAAAAAGTCGGCGACATGATGGAAGAAAACGTGATTATCGTCCGCACGAACACCGACCAGGAAGAAGTGGCGCGCCTTTTCAAAAAATACGACTTCACCGCGATGCCCGTATGCGACAGCGAAGGCAGACTCGTGGGTATCGTCACCGTCGACGATATCGTGGACATAATCGAAGAGGAAACGGAAGAAGACTTCTCCAAGATGGCGGCAATGGCGCCCATCGAGGACACTTACCTTAAAACTTCCGTATGGAAACACGCGAAAGGCCGTATATTATGGCTGCTCTTCCTCATGATCAGCGCTACTTTCACGGGACTCGTCATCAACGGTTTCGAAAAGGAGCTGACTACTTTCCTGTATTCTTTCACGCCTTTGCTTATGGGCACGGCGGGAAACTGCGGCTCGCAGGCTTCGACTACCGTCATTCGTGCGCTTGCGCTCGATCAGATCTCGACAAAAGACTTTTTCAAAGTCAGCATGAAAGAAGGACGTATCGCGCTGATTTGTTCTTCGATGCTTGCGGTAGCGAATACGGTACGCGTTATACTTATGTACTGGTGGACGGATTACAATCAGAATTTCGCGGTACTCAAAGTTTCGCTTATACTCGGCGTTTCCCTTATACTGATCATATTCATAGCGCAGACGTTGGGAGCTTTGCTTCCTATCATAGCGAAAAAGATTCACGTCGATCCCGCGCTTATGAGCGCACCGGTCATTTCCACGATAATGGATACCCTTTCCATACTCATTTACTGTGCGGTAATTATAGTCACCGGCGCGGCTTTCCATTGGTCTTTCGCATTCTGAAAAACGAATTTCGCGATAAAATACGCAAATACGGATAAAAAGCGTATTGACAAAACCTTATATTTGTCTTATAATGGTTTTTAAGCAACCGCTTCCACGGCAGGACGCGGGCGCTTATCTTTAATCTATTTAATATGTAAATATATGTTGTCGGATCGTTTACCCGAACGTTCCGAACCGAAGGAAGAAACTTATGAAACTCAAAGGCGCACAAATCATCGTCAAGTGTATCGAAGAACAGGGCATCGACACCGTTTACGGCTATCCCGGCGGCACGATACTCGATATTTTCGACGCACTTTATGAAGAAAAGGACAAACTCACCCAGATCCTCACCTGTCACGAACAGGGCGCGAGCCACGCCGCGGACGGCTATGCGCGCGCAACGGGAAAAACGGGCGTGGTCATCGCCACGTCGGGACCGGGCGCTACCAACCTCGTAACGGGTATCGCAACCGCTTATATGGACAGCGTTCCCCTCGTCGCGATTACGGGCAACGTAGGCACGGCGTTCCTCGGCAGGGATTCGTTCCAGGAAGTGGACATTACGGGAGTTACTATTCCCATTACCAAACATAATTTTATGGTCAAGGACGTAAAAGAACTTGCGGACACGATGCGCAAGGCGTTCTTCATCGCCGCGACAGGGCGTCCCGGTCCCGTGCTCGTCGACATTCCAAAAGACGTTCAGCAGGCGGTTACCGAATACGAATTCACTAAGCCCAGACCTATAAAGCCTTACTTTTCAGAAAACAAATACGTGGCAAAAGCGATAGAGGTCATAAACTCTGCTTCCCGCCCCGTCCTTTACATCGGCGGCGGCTGCATACTTTCAAACGCAAGCAAGGAGCTTATAGAGCTCAGCGAAAAAATAAACGCGCCCGTTACGTCATCTGTAATGGGACTCGGCGCGTTCCCTTCCTCGCACCCCAACTATCTCGGTATGATAGGCATGCACGGTAAAGCAAACGTTGCGGAAACCCTGCAAAAAGCGGACCTCATCATTGCCATCGGAACGAGATTTTCGGACAGAGTTGCGGGCGATCGAAAAAATTTCTGCAATCAGGCAAAGAAAATACACATCGATATCGATCTTGCGGAACTCGGCAAAAACGTTTCCGCAGACGTTACGGTTATGGCTGACGCAAAGCTTGCCGTCGAAGCCATGCTCCCCCGAATCAACAAAAAGAACAACAAAGAATGGATCGCGGAATGTCGCGAACGCCGTGACAAAGACTTTTTGCTCGGAAGCGACGGAAAACTCTGCCCGCGCCGCATAATTCAGGCGGTGAACCGTCTCGGCGATCCCGATAAAATAATTGCAACCGACGTCGGACAGCATCAGATGTGGGTAGCTCAGACTTATAATTTCGAAAAACCCCGCACGATGATCACGAGCGGCGGACTGGGAACCATGGGATACGGTATGGGCGCGGCTATCGGCGCATGCATGGGCAGCGGAAAACAAACCGTACTGTTCACCGGCGACGGCTGTTTCCACATGAATTTCAACGAAGTCGTTACCGCGGCGAAACTCGGTCTCGACATAACCGTACTTGTATTCGATAACCATACGCTCGGCATGGTCAGACAGTGGCAGACGCTGTTCTATCACAGGCATTACTCGTCCACGGATATCAACTACCCCACCGATTTCGTCAAGCTTGCGGAAGCGCTCGGCGCGACGGGATTCAGACTGGATCGTAACGAAGATATCGACGAAGTTATTTCGCGCGCGTTTGCGACGAAAGGCGTTAAGGTCATAGACTGCGCTATCGACAAAGACGAATTCGTTCTGCCGATGATACCCGCGGGTAAAAACCTCAGCGATATCCTCACGCAGAAGCCCATTTTCAACTGAGGAGGAAACAATCATGCCTGAAAAATCTCAGAAACACATAATAACCGCACTCGTAACAAACCGTGCGGGCGTACTTACGAGAATAAGCGGGCTGTTCGCGCGCAGAGGTTACAATATAGATTCCCTCTCCGTATGCAGTACCAACAACCCGAAAATGTCGCGTATGACAATAGTCGCGCTCGGCACCGACGACGAAATAAGCCAGATTGTCAGACAGCTCGACAAACTTTGGGATTGCCATAAAATAAAAATATTCGAGCCGAACGAAAGCGTCAAACGCGAACTGCTGCTTATAAAAGTAAACGTCCCCGCGGAAAAACGCCCCGAGATAGAAAGCACCGCAAATATGATGAAAGTCAAAATCATAGACGTCGGCGCGTCCAGCCTCATATGCGAAATGACGGGCGAACCAAACAAGATCGACAAGTTTATCGAGCTTATGCAGCCTTACGGCATACTCGAACTCGCGCGCACCGGTATTACCGCCCTCTCGCGCGGTACGGAATGCCTCGACGATCTGTCCGACTATAACGAACAGATTACGGAACAGTAATTAAGATTTACATAAAAATCGGAGCCGCGTTATACGCAAAGCTCCGTTTTTTTATGTATCGTTTTTTGCTTTTTATTCGGCATTGACCGCTTTTTCCGGCATCGTCAATTAATTAGCGACTAAAAATCCACTCTTCCGAGTATGTAATCGGCGGAAACGTCAAAAAGATCGCAAAGTTTGGCAAGCTGAATATACGTACATTCGCATACTCCGTTTTCATAACGGCTGTACACAGGTTGCGATACTCCTATGTCTTTCGCGACTTCTTTTTGCGTCAGCCCGCACGCCACCCTGCATTCCTTTAATCTTCTGCAAACAATTTCGTTTTTCATGTATTCAATTTTACCATAATAGTAAAATAAACGTTATTGTTATACATATTTTGCATAAAAACGAGAAATAAAGATTAAAATGTCGTTTTTTATTCTAAATTAACGCAAATACTTTAATCATTATTCGGTTTATCCGTATTCCCCGCTTTCAAAACTCGTTACGCTCGGCAAACAAAGCAAGCGGAAATAAATAAAAAAATATAAATAAATTTTTATCGATATACCGAAATTTATTTGACAAAACCCAAGCAAGCTATTATACTTAGTTCTGCAAAATCCCCAAGGAGGTCGGTGCGCGCGATGAGAGAGAAAAACGTATCCATACAGACGCTGAGAAGGTTGCCGCTTTATCTGCATTATCTGAAATCGGTAAAGGACGATTCTCCTCGTATATCCGCGGCAATGCTCGCCTCCGCACTCGGACTTAACGACGTGCAGGTCAGAAAAGATCTCGGCTCGGTCAGCGGAAGCGGACGTCCGAAAAAGGGATACGTTACGGAAGAACTCATCGTGGATCTTGAAAAATATCTCGGCTGCAACTCCGTGACGAATACCGTGCTTATCGGCGCGGGAAACCTCGGGCGCGCGCTCCTCTCTTACAGCGGATTTTCGGATTACGGTCTGCAGATAGTCGCGGCGTTCGACAGCAACGATCGCGTCGTCGGAACCAAAGCGGGAGATAAAACCGTTCTTCCGATGAGCGAACTCGGCAGAGTCTGCATAGAAAAAAACGTCAGACTGGGTATAATAACAGTACCCGCGGTCGGCGCGCAGGACGCCTGCAACAAACTCGTTGCGCACGGCATCACCGCAATATGGAACTTTGCGCCCACACTGCTTAAAGTTCCGCCCACGGTGCTCGTGGAAAACGAAAACCTCGCTTCGTCGCTTGCGGTACTCTCGCAGCACTTAAACGATCGGGTAAAATGAACGTAATACTTATCGGTATGCCGGGCGCGGGCAAAAGTACGGTGGGCGTGCTGCTTGCAAAATCGCTCGGAATGGCTTTTACGGATACCGATCTGCTTTTACAGACGAGGTCGGGCAAAAAGCTCATCGAAATACTTGCGGAAGACGGCGCGGACGGTTTCGAAAGACAGGAAAACGAAACGCTGGCAACTCTTAACGCCGATAATACCGTTATCGCAACGGGCGGCAGCGCGGTGTTCTGCAAAAGCGGAATGACTCATCTCAAAGGAAACGGAGTCTGCGTATATCTTGACGTTCCCCTGCCCGCTCTCGAAGCGCGGCTGACGAACATCAGAACGCGGGGCGTCGTGATGAAAGAGGGAGAAACGCTCGCTCAGCTTTTCGAAGAAAGAAAGCCGTATTACGAAAGATACGCGGACATTACCGTCGGAGAACAAGGGACTCCCGAAGACACGGTGACCGCTATCGTGGAAGCGCTTAAAAAACGCAGATAAACTTACTTTACGAAAAACACTTTACACACATAAAGGTTTTGAAAAATTTTTATGGAGGACGATTAAAATGAAAGAGAACTATCCTATCGTCGACAGCGTAGAAAGACTGGAAGAGACGCTCGCAAGGGTTAAAGAGGCTCAGAAAGTTTTCGCGACTTACACGCAGGAGCAGGTCGACAAGATCTTCAAGGCGGCGGCTATCGCGGCTAACAAGGCGCGTATTCCCCTCGCGAAGATGGCAGTCGAAGAAACGGGTATGGGTGTTGTTGAAGACAAGGTCATCAAAAACAACTATGCCGCGGAGTACATTTACAACGCATACAAGAACACCAAGACTTGTGGCGTTATCGAGGAAGACAAAGCATACGGCATAAAGAAAGTCGCCGAGCCTATCGGCGTTATCGCCGCAGTCATTCCCACGACGAACCCCACGTCTACCGCTATATTCAAAACCCTTATCGCGCTTAAAACGCGTAACGGTATCATCATCTCCCCTCACCCCCGTGCAAAGCTCAGCACGATAGCGGCTGCAAGAGTCGTTCTCGAAGCTGCGGTTGAAGCGGGCGCGCCCGAGGGAATCATCGGCTGGATCGACGTTCCTTCGCTGGAAATGACCAACCTTATAATGAAAGAAGCGGACATTATCCTCGCTACCGGCGGCCCCGGAATGGTCAAAGCCGCATATTCGAGCGGTAAACCCGCACTCGGCGTCGGCGCAGGTAACACCCCCGCCATCATCGACGACACCGCGGACATCGTGCTTGCAGTCAACTCCATCATTCACTCCAAGACGTTCGATAACGGTATGATCTGCGCTTCAGAACAGTCCGTCATCGTTCATAAGAACGTATACGACGCGGTCAAGAAGGAATTTGCATACAGAAACTGCTATTTCCTCAAACCCGACGAGATCGAGAAAGTAAGAAAGACGATCATCATCAACGGCGCGCTCAACGCTAAGATAGTCGGACAGAAAGCGCACACGATCGCGGCGCTTGCGGGCGTGGAAGTTCCCGAAAGCACGAAGATCCTTATCGGCGAAGTGGAAAGCGTTGACATAAGCGAAGAGTTCGCTCACGAAAAGCTGTCTCCCGTTCTTGCAATGTACAAGGCTAAGGACATCAAAGACGCGTTCGACAAAGTGGAACATCTCATCGCGGACGGCGGTTACGGACACACTTCGTCCATCTACCTCAATGCGGTAACCGAAAAAGAAAAGCTCGCGGAATTCGGCGAAAGAATGAAAACCTGCCGTATCCTCGTCAATACCCCCTCCTCTCACGGCGGTATCGGTGACCTTTACAACTTCAAACTCGCGCCTTCCCTCACCCTCGGCTGCGGAAGCTGGGGCGGAAACAGCGTATCCGAGAACGTCGGAGTAAAACACCTCATCAATATCAAGACCGTTGCGGAAAGGAGAGAAAACATGCTTTGGTTCAGAGCGCCTCAGAAAGTATACTTCAAGAAAGGCTGCCTGCCCGTCGCGCTTGACGAGCTCGGCACCGTAATGGGCAAGAAGAAAGCGTTTATCGTTACCGACAGCTTCCTTTACAATAACGGTTACACCAAGCCCATCGAACAGAAACTCGATTCTATGGGTATCATGCACACGACGTTCTCCAACGTCGCGCCCGATCCCACCCTCGCCTGCGCACGCGAAGGCGTCAAACTCATGGCTGAATTCAAGCCCGACGTTATAATCGCTATCGGCGGCGGCTCGGCTATGGATGCGGGTAAGATCATGTGGGTACTTTACGAGCATCCCGAGGCAGACTTCCTCGATATGGCTATGCGCTTCATCGATATCCGTAAGCGCGTATACACCTTCCCCACGATGGGCGAAAAAGCATACTTCGTCGCAGTTCCCACCTCCGCAGGTACGGGCTCCGAAGTTACGCCGTTCGCGGTCATCACCGACGAAACGACGGGCGTCAAATATCCCCTTGCCGATTATCAGCTCATGCCCAACATGGCTATAATCGACGCAGACATGATGATGAACGCGCCTAAGGGACTGACCAGCGCTTCCGGTATAGACGCCGTCACCCACGCGCTCGAAGCATACGCTTCCGTCATGGCTACCGATTACACCGACGGTCTTGCGCTCCGCGCGCTTAAAATGATATTCGAATATCTGCCCCGCGCTTACGACAACGGTCCCAACGATCCCGTTGCACGCGAAAAGATGGGCAATGCGGCTACTATGGCAGGTATGGCGTTCGCAAACGCTTTCCTCGGCGTATGCCACTCCATGGCGCATAAGCTCGGCGCGTTCCACCACCTCCCTCACGGCGTTGCAAACGCGCTTATGATAGACGAAGTCATCAGATTCAACTCGAGCGAACAGCCCGCAAAAATGGGTACCTTCTCTCAGTACGATCATCCTCACACCATGGCAAGATATGCCGAAGTCGCGGATTATCTCGGAATCAAGGGCAAGACGGAC
>CASFAN010000091.1 GCA_949292715.1 uncultured Eubacteriales bacterium | reverse complement strand
GACGGCGCATTGCGCGCCAAGGGCGAGCTTTCGTTTACGGCGGCGAAAAAAGATCAGCTTTATTCCTGATAAAACGAAGTGAAGGGATCCTACATAACGGAGGACAGAACATAATGAAAAAAACAGCATTTATTTTCCCGGGACAGGGCGCGCAGTACGTCGGAATGATGAAAGATTTTTACGACGCGTACCCCGAGTGCAGGGAAGCGGTAGACAGCGCGGCTGACGTGCTGGATTTCGATCTTAAATCGATAATGTTCGACGAGAACGAGCTTATACACAAGACCGAATACACGCAGGCGGCTATGCTTGTAGCGGAAGTTTGCGCGCTTCGCGCAGTCGAAAAAACGGGACTGAAAGCGGATATGACCGCGGGACTCTCCCTCGGCGAATACGGCGCGCTCGTTACCTGCGGCGCAATGGATTACCTTGACGCAGTGAAGGTCGTGCGTAAGCGCGGAATTTATATGGAGAACGCGGTTCCTGCGGGTAAGGGCGCAATGAGCGCGATTATCGGACTCACTGCCGATGTGGTCGAAGGCGCGTGCAAGGACGCCGAAGCTGCTACGGGACTGTGCGTCGTACCCGCGAATTACAATTGCCCCGGACAGATCGTCGTAAGCGGCGATGCGCGTGCGGTGGAAGTAGCGGGCGAGAAGTGCAAGGAAGCGGGCGCGAAGCTCGTCGCTCCGCTTAAAGTCAGCGGACCTTTCCATTCGCCTTTGCTTAAAGTAGCGGGCGAAAGACTTGCCGAAACGCTTGCGGGCGTTAAGTTCGCAAAACCGTCGGTGCCTTATGTGTGCAACGTAAACGCGACCGTCGTTACCGACGAAAAGGACATAACCGATCTGCTTGTCCGTCAGGTATCGTCGCCCGTAAAATGGGAACAGTCTGTAAGAACGATGATTGACTGCGGTATCCAATCGTTTGTCGAGATAGGACCGGGCAAAACGCTTGCGGGCTTTATGAAACGCATTGACAGAGGTCTGGAAGTAATCGGCATAAACACCGCCCAGGATCTCGAAAAACTCGGTTGAGGTAAACGAAAATGTGGGACGAAAAAGTAATAAAAACTCTTAAAGACAAGCGCGCGGCGCATGCCGCAGGCGGCGGCGAGGCAAGAGTAGCCAAGCAGCACGCTTCGGGCAAAATGACCGCGTTCGAAAGAATGGAATACCTTTTCGATAAAGGTACTTTCACCGAAGTCAATTCTCTCGTCGAGTCGAGAATAACCGATTTCGGAATGGACAAGAAAAAAGTTATCGGCGACGGCGTCGTGACGGGTTACGGTAAAATAAACGGTAAACTCGTTTTCGCAAGCTCGCAGGATTTCACTGTCGGCGGCGGCAGTCTGGGCGAGGCTCAGGCACAGAAAATCTGCCGTATCATGGATATGGCTTACGACGCTCGCGCGCCTTTCATCAGCGTGAACGACAGCGGCGGAGCGCGTATAGAGGAGGGTATAGACTCTCTTTCGGGTTACGGCGGAATATTCTACCGTCACTCGCGTTACAGCGGAGTTATACCGCAGATAGCGGTAATAATGGGACCGTGCGCGGGCGGCGCGTGCTATGCTCCCGCACTCTGCGACTTCATTTTCATGACCGAGCAGACAAGCCAGATGTATATCACAGGCCCCGCGGTAATCAAAGCGGTTACGGGCGAAACGGTCACGACTGCCGAACTCGGCGGCGCGGCGGTACACACGCAGAAAAGCGGCGTTGCGCATTTCTCTTATCCCGACGACAAGAGTTGTCTGAACGGCGTTCGTCAGCTCATCGGTTATCTGCCGAGTAACTGTGAAGATAAAGGCAAACCTTATGACGAGGAATATATAACCAAATCGACTAATTTCCAGGCTATAGTTCCCGACAACAAAAAAACGGCTTATGACGTTAAGCGCGTGATTGAGGAAATAGCCGACAGAGGCACTTTCCTCGAAGTGCAGGCGGACTGGGCGCAGAATATCGTTATCGGATTTATCCGTATGGGGCACAAGACCGTCGGTGTTGTTGCGAATCAGCCCAAAGTGCTTGCGGGTTCGCTCGACTTCAACGCGGGCGATAAGGCGGCGCGTTTCATTCGTTTCTGCGACTGCTTCAATATTCCCATTCTCACGCTCGTGGACGTTCCCGCGTTCCTGCCCGGCAAACAGCAGGAGTATAACGGAATTATCCGTCACGGCGCGAAAATGCTTTACGCATATTCGGAAGCGACCGTTCCCAAGGTCAGCCTTATCATGCGCAAGGCTTACGGCGGCGCGTATATAGCGATGAACTCCAAAGGCATGGGCGCGGATATAGTGCTTGCCTGGCCTATCGCGGAAATCGCCGTAATGGGCGCGGACGGAGCGGCTAATATCATCGGAAGAAAGCGCATAGAAGCGGCTGAGGACAAGACCGCCGAGCGTGAAAAGATAATCGCGGAGTACGAGGAAAAATTCATGAACCCTTACGTTGCCGCGGCTCGCGGATTCGTTGACGAAGTAATTCTGCCCGAGGAGACCAAGGCGCGCATAGTAAACGCGTTCCTTATGCTCGACGGCAAGAAA
>CASFAN010000090.1 GCA_949292715.1 uncultured Eubacteriales bacterium | reverse complement strand
ACTACAGGGCTTTCACCTTGTTTCGCTCGGGTTTCAACACCGATTCGTCTACCTTGGAATATTGCACAGCGCTGCCACAAAACATTTCTGCTTCGCTTTTGGGCTCCTACCCTTTCGCTCGCCACTACTTAGGTAATCGTTGGTTTACTTTCTTTTCCTCCGGGTACTAAGATGGTTCAGTTCCCCGGGTTCCCCTCCGTGTACTATGTGTTCATACATCGGATACCTGTACGTTAATACAGGTGCGTTCCCGCATTCGGATACCTGCGGATCAATGTCTATTTGCAACTCCCCGCAGCTTTTCGCAGCTTATCACGTCCTTCTTCGGCGCCTGATGCCTGGGCATCCTCCATACGCTCTTTATAGCTTAAATCTTTTTCGTCTATTATCCTCTTATTGCAAGACAAATTATCTTCGTTTACATGCTTTGCATATACCTTACGCGTATTTTCTTCATACTCGTTTTCTTGATAATTTGCTTTACTCTATGTAGTTGTCAAGGTCCTGCTTTTCCCGACTATCTGTCGGTCTTTTATATACCGCGCAAACGCTCGGAAGCGCCGCTCAATATAGCTTTGTAACTGTTATTCCGACACCCGAAAGGGCGTAAAAAAAGGCATAACGTCCAAACATCTCCGTTAACTCTTTATGCACGATCGCGCATTTGCTTGTCGAAGATATCCTGTTATACCAGCGGTATTTACTCTTTATAAATACTTAGTCAAAATAACAAGTTGCTGTCTTTCGTGACAGCCTGCATATAATACATTATTCGAAGAGTAAAGTCAAGCGTTTTTCATAAAATTTTTCAATAATTTTCAAAAAATTTTTTCGCCCGTTCCGCACTTGTGCTTTTACTGTTTCAGCGACACAATATATTGTGTTTTATGCCGAATACTGCGTAAAATAAAATGCACCCGACGGCATTGTGCTTGGACGGGAGCATTGTTTAATCAAAATATTATTTTGGATATATCAGTCCTTGTTTTCGTTGTCCGTCTGTTTTTCATCCTCTTCCCGAACAATCGGCTGATATTTAATCTCATCTGCGACGACAGTGGTTTTCTTTTTTCTCTCGCTGCGTAAAACAAACATACACATTACGGCAATCATTTCGAGTATAAACGATATTTTCACGGCAATACCTACGAAAGGAACGGTAGCGGAAATCATCGTATAAAGCGCGCATATAATCAGAGCCGCAAGACCCAGAAACAAAATTCCCTTTTTCCTGCTACTGCGCGCAAACGCACCGCCCATGAAACTGAATACAATACTCGCAAGCAATAAGAGTATTATATAACTTATACTGTAAAATCCGAACTCTTCCATTGCCGTAAAGCCGATGCCGTTTGCTACAAGCACGATAAATGCAATAAAGCTCGCTGAAACGATTCCGCCGCAGACGAACGAGAATACCAACGCCGCTACGCTTACGGTTTTAGCGCTCTCGCCCACCGGAACTTCCGTATTCGCAGAAGCCGCGCCAAACGATACGGGCAAGCGGAAAACAAAACAAGCGATCATACCCACGAAACCGAGTACAAGCGCAAAGAACAGCGAAATGCCCATTGCGACAAAACGATAGGATATTGCGGCAATTGAGAGATAACCTATTGAAATTTCATACGACAGCGCAAGTGCAAAAGCAAGAACCATTCCTCCCCTCTTTGCGTCGCGCAATGCCAAAGCGCTTCCGATAAAACCGAGCGTCGCTATCGCCGCCATCAGCAATGATTTAGTCGCAAGATATTCCGGATCCGCGAAAGTCACCATCGACGTGATAAAGGGTATAATCTGCACCGTTATCATTCCGCTGAAAATAAAACCGAAAACGGCTCCGATGATACTCTTTTCTTTCATATTTCCTCCCGATAATTAATTGTTTTTATGATTATTACTTTTCATCCGAATTTTCGTTTTTACCTGCTATACCGCCGTTCGGATTTTCCTTTACGACAGGTTCTTTTACCATAAAAGAAAGGATAGAACTGACGATATTCGCGGCAACGATCGCGTACATAAAATACTCGGCAGAGATAAATCCCGAAGCAAAAACGAGAACCCCTCCGATTATTTGCAGAATTCCTCCGTTCGTGCTGTTTTTAAGCGCAAGAATACCGCCGACCAGAGAAAGTATTCCGCCTGCAAGCATTACCAAACTTCCCGCCAAATTTCTCAATACGACGGTTCCGAGATCGCCTCTGTTGAAACTGTACATAGCCGTGGAAAATATAACAAGCGCGGTGAAAATTTCTATACCGCCGCCTATAATTCCGACTATCGCCCCGGACATGCTTTTGTATTTCATACCGATCCTCTTTTTGAATTTATTTTATAAAAAACGCTACGGCGACCGCTTCCGCTACACGGAAACGCACCGCCGTACTGTTCGTTTATTCTTTATTCTCTTTACTTTCGTCGTCGCTTTCGTTATTTCCAGCGTCTTGCTGCCCGTAAGAAGCAAACGGATCTTCGGGCTCACGGGGTTGTTCCGACGGCTGAACGTAATCGGCGGGCTGTTGATAATTACCGCCGCAAGCATTGTTCGCATTGCGCTTTAACGCCTGCAAGCAAAGCACCCCTGCGACAACGAATATTGCCGTTACCACAAAAGCATACCACGCAAGAACAAGAATTGCGGTAAGCAAGCTGAAACCTGCGGCAATGAATATAATTATCGCGGAAACTTTGTAATCCTTGAACGCAATTATTCCGCCGATAATGCCGATTATTCCGGCTATAGGATAAGTAAAAGCTCCCAGTGCCATTGCCGTACAAAGATAACCCATCTGAAACAAATCGCCGAACGACACTCCGCTATCGTCCAAGGTATTTTTTACCACGATAATATATATTATCGTAAAAACCAGCATCAAAACTCCGCCGGTTATACCCATAACGCCGGGATGCGTGTTTCTTCTCATCATTTAATTATGCCTCCCTTTAAAAGTATGGCTTTATTAAAATATATATTTGTTTTTGTGTCAATATATTAAAACAAAATTAAAAATAAATTCACCGCGCGTTAAATCTGCCGCCGCAATACGGGCAATGAAATACGTTACCTTCAAGAGTGAGCGTCGCGCCGCAATTCGGACATTTATTCAGCGCTTCGTTATTTTCTTTCTCTATCGCGACGAGTTTCATACCGTCCAGCAAATAGCCTCGCAGATAACGTTTGTTTATCAGATAATTGACTTGGGCAAGCGTTTTTTTAGCGTCGACGTTCAGCGTGGCGGCAATGCGATCTATGTCTTTCACCCCGTCTTCGGTTATGAGGCAATAAACGCCGAGATTCGCACGGGCATTGCCGTACATCGTCCACACCAACGGCGTACCGTAAAAACCGACAACGGTAAATATAATTCCCGCAACGCCCACAGGTATCAGCCCGAACGAAAACCCTATCGGGATACATGGTATGCCGACAACAAATAAAACGGAGAATACTATGCCCGCAATAAATTTTTTATGTAACGCCTGCCTGTAAAAGTCTTTCATATCCGATCCTTATAAATACTCGGCGAACGCACCGTTAAGCCATGCAATGCGCTTGTTTACCCAACCTTTAAGATATGCCGCCGCGTCTGCGTGAGTTTTAAACTGACTTACTATTGCCGGATTCATTATCGTATCCATACATTCATTCAGATTATCCCACTTTTCGTAATTTTTCGCAAAGTAGCTTTCGTATTCCTCTGTCACTGTGTCAATCAGCTTGTTTGCCCTTTCGGCAAGTCCGTCCGCGATAAGACTTTCCCACTTTTCGGCGGCAAGCTTCATGAACCAATCGGACTGATAACCGAGCGCAAGCCAAGGGTTAAGTCCGCCCATAGTGGTATTGGAGTTGGCGCACGCAAAACCCGTAGCATCCTCAAATCCCATTTTCATTCCGAAACCGTTGTCGAAGTCCCACGGCGCCTGAAAAGTAAGCTTTTTATTACCCGTAGCCGACATATCGAACGAAAGGAAGAAGCTCGACCAGTCGACGTCGTTGTCGCGGCAGAACTCCTGAACGACGAACATATCCACCCACGAATCGAGGTTTACGACGGACTCGACCACCGCGCGCGAGTCGGTAAGCTCGGACGGCACGACGTCGTAATTTTCGTCGAACTTACAGTATTCGCCTTTAACCATCGCTTTATAAAGTATGTCGAACACGTTTTCGGTATACTTTTTCGCGAACAGATACTGCGGTCTGTTCATCACGTCCGCGCCGTACATATCGTTTTTTATCGTGTAATAAACGGGACGCGTAAAGGGATACTGCGACGGTATTTTGCTACTTCCGTTTTCCAGAGTCATCGAATAAGCCGAATAATCCACATCGAACTTGACGTCCTGCGTTTCCAGATATGCGTTACCGTCGTATTCGACAAAGTATCCTATATCCGTACCTTCGTAATTAAGTTCGGGTTCTGCTATATCCACGCGGTTGGGATTAACCTG
>CASFAN010000089.1 GCA_949292715.1 uncultured Eubacteriales bacterium | reverse complement strand
AACTCAAAATGCCGTATGTAAGGCAGAACAAGAAGGAACTGCAATACCGCAAGTTTACGATTGTGCTTTCCGTCTGATATACAAAAACAGCTGTTCCAAATCTTGGCGAGGGTTCGAATCGCTGACTCTCTGGCAGGATTTTGCGCTTTTATTTGAAGCCTCGCCAAAGGCGCAAAAAGCTTTCGAAAATGCTTGTTTTAGAGTAAAATGTCGTATTTTAGGAAATAAAAAATCCTAAACCGAATTCAAATGTTCGATTTAGGATTTGTCTGGCGGAGAGGGGGGGATTCGAACCCCCGGATACGTTTCCGCATCGCACGCTTTCCAAGCGTGTGCCTTCGACCACTCAACCACCTCTCCACGGTTGAAGCTCTCTCGGAGCGTATTTTACGCTCACAGCCCGATAAATATATCATAAAAGAAGGAAAAAATCAAGCAGATTTGAGGTGTAAAGTAATAAAAATAAAAAACATAGGCAGTTAGGCGGGATATATAAACCCTGACGAATGAAATAAGCGGGAGATATAAAACCCTGACGAATGAAAACAGATCGATGAACGATAGAAGCGCCGATTATGCGAATGCATTTACTGCTTTTCAGTACTTGACAAATCCGTATTAAAATAGTATGCTCAATACATTGAATTATACGGAGGGGCACGGTATGAGCGAAGATAAATTGCCCGAGGACGAAGAAAAGAAAGACGCCGAAAACGGCGTGAACGAAAATAATGCGGAAGAAAAAGAACCGCGTAAGAAAAACAGCGCCGAAGAAGAAAAAGCAACGCGTAAAGTAATTTTTTCGCTTTGTTATATCTGGGGTGTTCTGTTCTTTTTGCCGCTTCTTATGTACGGCTCCGATAAAGAGGCGCGCAGACATGCCAACGAAGGGTTGGTGATGCTGATAATCTCGCTTGCCGGCAATATACTTTTCGGCGTATTCATGCGTGTAAACGCAGACGGCGCATTCGGCATAGTTTTCGGTATTTTGCTCGGTCTGCTTAATTTCGGAATATTCATTCTTGCCGTAATAGGTATAGTGTACGTAGTAAAAGAGAGAGAAGAGCCCGTTCCGCTCATCGGTAATATAACGCTGATAAAATAACGGACGCGGCTTTGCCGACGTGGGCGTAAAAACGATACAGAGGAAAATTTATGGACTATATAGCATTGGACGTGGAAACGCCCAACAGTAAAAACGACAGTATATGTTCGATAGCCGTGGAACTGCTGACGGACGAAAAAGTAACGGAAGAGTGGTATACGTTGGTTGATCCCGAAGACGTGTTCGAAGATTTCAATATATCCATTCATCATATTACGCCTCATGACGTAGTGGGCGCGCCTAAATTCGAGGAAGTCTGGCGTAAAATATCGGGGTACATAAAAGATCGCATAGTTATTGCGCATAACGCTGAATTCGACCTTACGGTACTGGCTAAAAGTCTGGAAAAACGTCAGATGCCTTTACCGGATATACGTTATCTTTGCACCGTCGATCTCGGAAAACGCTTGCATTATAATTTCACGAACGTGAAAGGCGATCTTGTGCTTTCAAACTTTGCCCGCACTCTCGGGGTGGAACTTACGCAGCATCACAATGCGTTATACGATACTCGCGCATGCACGGGGATTTTTCTGCGTTTGCAGGAAATGTACGATTTTTTGCCGTCGGAGTATGTCCGTAAATTTCGTTATCCGAAACCTCAGCGTAACTTTTTCGGAAATCGTATAAAATAAAAGATGGGGCTGTCACATAGCTGCATGTGATTGTCCCATTTATTGTAAAAAATGAATTATGCGTTACGGCAATCTATGTATAGTCTGAATTTCTGTTTATGTCCTCCGCCGTTAATGGTGTAAATCAGACGTAACGAAAAGGTTTCTTTTTTGTCTTCAAAACGTGCACGTTCGGGAAGTGCGGTCATCGGAATGTCGCCGAAAGGTGACGATACGTTGAAACGGTATTCCTGACCTTCCTGTAAAATCAGAGTATAATCTTCTTCTCCTTCGCGTGTTACCGTTATCATTTTATCGCTTATTCCGATAGTGTAAAAGGAATCATCGTCACGATAACGTATATTATAGCTATTTCCGATTTTTGTCAAAGTTCCTTCCGTGACAAGTATGGGAGGTTCTGTCAATTTATCTCTGATGAAAACGGTAACTTTTTTATCCATAGAGGCATTATACTATTGCGGCAAATTATTGTCAAGCGCGGCGCGCGTTACGTTAAAATCGCTTTTGCGAATATATACGACAAAATACGGCATAATAATTTTATGAAAACCAACGGAATTGTGAGAAAAGTAGACGGACTGGGCAGAGTGGTAATACCAAGGGAATTCAGAAAACTTCATAAAATTTCGCTCGGCGATCCGATGGAAATATCATGTATGGATAACGGCGAGATAGTGCTCAGGAAACTTGATATGACGCTTACGCTTGAAGAGCTTTCTTCGGAGGCTGTAAGAAGCCTTTCGGAAGCCGTAAGCGGCACGGTGCTTGTATCCAACACTGAAAAGTGGATAGGCGGAAGCGGAAAATACAAGAATCAGTTTGCGGGAAAAGAGCTTCCCGAACAGCTGCGCAAGATGATAACCGAACGCAAGGGCTTTTGTTGCAACGACTGTCGCGAACTGTTGCCATGGCAGCCGACAGACGAGAAGTATCCGCTGGCAGGCGAACCGATAGCGGGTGACGGAGACGTGTTCGGAGCGCTGTTCGTATGCAGCGACAAAGTGACGGTCGGCGTAAACGAACTTCTTCGCGTGGCGGCAAATATACTCGGTAACTCCTTGCAGAAATTCTGACGTCACGAAATTATATGTATTTATAAAAACACCTTAAAATTGCTTGCATAACTCGTTTGCGTATGATATAATTACCAAGATTGATTAAGCTAATTTTCAGAGGTGAATAATGAATATAATAAGTGTATCCGAAGCTGTCGCGTCGGCATTGCAGACAATGAGAACGGTATTTATCATTGCGGAAGCCGTGCTTGCAGTGGCGTTGATAGTAACGATATTTTTCCAGCCTGCGAATACGACGGGCGTGAGCGCGATAGACAACAGCGAAACCTACTATACGAAGAACAAGAAAAAGTCTACCGAAGGCATAATGAAGAGAGCAACGATAACGATTGCAATACTGATGGGAATAATCGCAGTGGCATTTTTTATTACACTTTGCTTCGACAGATCGGGCGTAGGCGCAT
Source organism: uncultured Eubacteriales bacterium (assembly GCA_949292715.1). GTDB lineage: Bacteria > Bacillota > Clostridia > Christensenellales > Pumilibacteraceae > Protoclostridium. The sequence continues at coordinate 24,292 of CASFAN010000089.1, read as the reverse complement.
AATCGGATGTGATGACAATTTAACAGGCGGCGGGTGGCAATAGTTTTCCGTCGCTTTTTTATTGTTCGATAACCGAAAACTTATCGCCGTAATTTTAAAAATTCAAAAATTTTCCATCAAAAAACCATAAATAACCACCATCGGAGAAGATCATGTCAAGAAGAGGAAAGAAGTACGTAAGGCAAAAAGCCAACGGAAAGCATTCGGAAAAAAGGAAGTTCAACAAATCCGAACAACAAAGAACGCTTGTTACGGGTATATTCCGCGGCACGGGAAAAGGTTACGCTTTTCTTACGCCCGACGGCGGCGGAGAAGACTATTTTATCCCCGCGTTCGCGCTCGGCGGCGCGCTTAACGGCGACAGAGTCAGCGCCGAAGTCATAACCGATCGCCGCAGCGGAAAAAGCGAAGCGCATGTTCTCGACGTGTTGCAGCAGACTACGGTTTATGTCGTGGGAACTTATACGTTAAGCAAAAGCGGCAAGCCCGTTATACTGCCCGACGACGGCAAAGTATGCAAGCTTTTCGTTATTGAAAGCGTTTCGCCGGAATGCAAAAAACCTGCGGAAGGATATAAAGTCGTCGGTCTTCCGCTCGAACGCGACGGCGATATGCTGTTCGGCGAACTTATCGAGGTACTCGGAGATCCCAATGTAAAAAGCGTGGACATACTTTCGGTCGCACGCGTTTACGGGCTCGAGGAGAAATTTCCGCCCGAGGTGCAGGCTGCGGCACGTAACGCCGCATTCGAGGTTTCCGCAAAAGAAGCCGAAGGCAGAGAGGATTTCCGCGGCGATACGATAGTTACGGTCGACGCTCCCGACGCAAAAGATCTCGATGACGCCATAAGCGTTTCGCGCAAGGGCGACGGTTACGTACTTTCGGTGCATATAGCGGATGTATCGCACTACGTAAAAGAAAACGGAAGCATTGACAAAGAGGCATTCAAACGCGGTACGAGCGTGTATTTCCCGGGGTGCGTCTTTCCCATGCTCCCGCGCGAACTTTCAAACGGTATTTGCTCGCTTAATCCGGCAGTAGACCGACTCACGCTTTCTTGTATTATGAATGTCGACATGCGCGGGAGGATCACGGCTTCGCGTATAGTCAGGGGCGTTATCAGAACCGTAAAACGCATGGATTACGATACCGTTGCCGATATCGTCGAGGGCAACGCAAAGGCAAGAGAAGAAAACGCGGACGTCTGCGATATGCTCGATGCGGCAAAAGAACTCTCGGATATCCTTCATACAAACAGAATCCGCAGAGGCAGCGTGGATTTCGATATACCAGAAAGTAAAATAACCCTTGACGAAAAAGGCGTATGCGTCGGAGTCGAGCGTTACGAACGCAGAATAAGCCATATAATGATAGAGCAATTCATGCTTGCCGCTAACGAAACGGTGGCTGAAACGTTCGATAGTCTTAAAGCTCCGTTCGTTTACCGCGTGCACGAAAATCCGCCTCCCGAAAAAGAACAGGCGTTTATCGAGTACCTTTCGACGCTCGGCATAAAATTCGAAGGCGGCAGTTCGGCGGATTACGCGCGTTTGCTTGAAAAAGTCAAAGGCACTCCCGACGAGCATTCCGTCGCAAGGACGGGCTTGCGCACAATGGCGAAAGCAAAGTATATGGATAAGGATCTCGGTCATTTCGGTCTTGCTCTTAAACATTACTGTCACTTCACTTCGCCCATACGCCGCTATCCCGATCTTCAGATACATCGGATAATTACGGAGTATATAGCGCGTAACGGACGCGGAATGAAAAAGTATTTTAAAATAGCCGCCGAATGCGCTTCACAAAGTTCCGTAAGGGAGCAGGTCGCGCTTACCGCGGAACGACGCGCTGACGATATAAAGAAAGCGGAATATATGAGTTTCCATATAGGAGAAAAATTCGACGGGAACGTAAGCTCCGTTACCGAATGGGGAATTTTCGTGGAACTTCCCAACTGTATCGAAGGGCTTGTGCGTAAAGAAAATATCGGAGCGGACGCTGTGTTTGACGAAAAACGTCGCGTAATCGTCAGCGGAAAAAATTGCTGGCGCATAGGTACCCCCGTAAAGGTCGTATGTAAAAATGTGGAAAACGGCAAGATAGATTTCGATCTCGCATAACGATTTTCTCGGAAATTTTAATATAAATTGCAACAAAAGCCGAACGGGCTTGCGCATTACTTGGTGCGCAAGCCCGTTTTTAGTATTAAAAAAATAAAATTAAAGGCAATTTTTTTTAGTTTACCGAATGGCGCATAAGGGACGGCTGTGGTCATTGCAATAAGTTTTTTAGATTAAAATGGTTAAAAAGGGTTGACAGTGGTCAAAAAGTATGATAAGATAATCGTATCCAAGACTTAAAGAATAAGGAGGTGTCCGTCGTGTTTTTATCCGGAAGGTACAATCACCAGGTAGACGACAAGGGAAGAATACGTATTCCTGCAAAGTTTAAAGACGCGCTCGGCGACCGTCCTTATATCACGGTAGGGCAGAATCATTGTCTTTACATCTTTTCGAGGGAAGAAGCGGAAAGGATACTCGGAGAGCGTTTCGGTAAAGTGGACGGATTTTCAAAGGATCCCAGACTCGACGCAATGAGAAAAATATTTTCCCGCGGAAGCTTTCTCGAAGAGGACAAGCAGGGCAGATTCACTCTTCCTTCGTGGCTGACGGCTTATGCGGATATAAAGAAAAACGTGGTAAGCGTCGGAATGAACAACAGGGTGGAGCTTTGGGACGAGGATAAATGGAACGAATATGATTCCGCGCTTGATACGGATTCTCTTTTCGGGGAAGCCGAATAATGACGGATTATCATATTTCCGTAATGCTCGATGAAGTAATCGACGCGCTGGAAGTCAGGCGCGGAGGCGTGTATTTCGACGGTACGCTCGGCGGGGGCGGACATTCGCTCGGCATAATGAAAGCCGGAGGCAATGTGATAGCCACCGATCTCGACGAAGACGCTATAAAATATGCGGAAAGCAGATTTATCGGCGAGGGAATGAGCGAAAAGTTCACCCTCGTAAGAGATAACTTCAAAAACTTTCTTCGGGTTTTAGACGGACTCGGTTGCGAAAGCATAGACGGCGCCGTACTCGACCTCGGGGTATCGTCTCATCAGTTCGACGAAGGCGAGCGCGGATTTTCATACAGGTTCGACGCAGAGCTGGATATGCGGATGGACAGGCGGCAGGAGCTGACTGCGGAAGACGTCGTAAACGGTTATACGGAAAAGGAGCTGCTCAGGATACTTTACGAATACGGCGAAGAAAGTTATGCGAAAAGCATAGTCCGCAACATAATAAACGCAAGAAAAGATCATGTAATCAGGACTACGGGCGAGCTTGCCGACATAATAATGAAAAGCGTGCCGTACCGAAAAGGCGGACATCCGGCGAAAAAAACTTTTCAGGCATTGCGCATTGAAGTAAACGGCGAGCTGGACGGACTCGGGCAGGCTGCGGAAGACATAGTAAGCAGACTCAGACCGGGCGGAAGATTGTGTGTGATAACCTTCCATTCGCTGGAAGACAAAATAATTAAAAACGCTTTTCGCCTGATGGCAACGGATTGTATCTGCGATAAATCGCTTCCGATCTGCGTGTGCGGGCATAAAGCGACGGTAAAACAGATAAAAGTCAATAAAAAAGCGACGGAAGAAGAACTTGCTGAAAACAACAGAAGTCACAGCGCGTCGCTGAGAATAGTTGAAAAACTGTAATAATACTAAAGGCAGGGAAATAAAATGGTAACAAGCAGACGACAAATCGTGCGAGAAGAGGACAGGTACGGCGGTTATACCGCAGAGGCCGATTCTGTCGAAAAGACTGAAGTTTCTTCGGGCGAAAGAGTAATAAGTAACAATATACTTAAAATGCGCGCCGAACATACCGAAACGGAGGAAGTTCAGGCACCTGCCGAGAAAGCGGAGGCGCGCGATGAAAAAGTCATCGTAAAACCCGTTATTCGTCCCGAAAGAACTTCTTACGGCAGAACCGCCGTGAGCGGATATGACAGGACGATTTCTCCTTCGCGTCCCAAGCGCATTTCCGACGTAATGCCCGAAGTGCAGCGGCGCGAAAAAGAAGAAACGGTTTCCATCGTCAAAGAGCAGAAGCTGACGGCTGCCACTAAACGGTTGCTTACGATATATCTTGTAGCGGTAGTCGCCGTTGTTGCGGCGGTAATTGCGACGGGTATCATCGCAGGCGGTTTGCAGTCCGAAGTGGGAGCGCTCGAAACTTCCGTGGAAACGAGCAGCGCGATACTTAACGATCAGCTTGCTGAAATGCAGGAGTGGATCGACGGTATCGGCGATAAAGCGTCCGATCTCGGAATGGTAGAGATCGACGACGTCGACGGAACTTACGGTGAACTCGTGGAGGGTACGCCGACCGAAGATACCAACGGAATATTCGACGGGATCAGAGATTGGGTGAACTCGGTATTCGGAGGCTGATATTTGCGAAAAAGCAACAGTATAACTAAGACGCAAAAGAGGTTATTGATAATTTTGATATCAATAGCCTTTTTATTTTGTCTGCTTTTTGTCAGACTGTTTTATCTTCAGCTGATAAAAGGCGGATTTCTGTCGGGCAAAGCCGCCGATCAGTGGTACAGGGATATACCGCTTTCCGCTCCGCGCGGCGATATTCTCGACCGTGACGGCAGACAGCTTGCGGGAAACGTTACGGCATATAACGTGTATGCCAGACCGAATGCCGTGACAGAGCGCGACCGTGCCGTAGACGTCGTTTGCGAAGCTCTCGGTATAAGCGAAGCTGCGGCTTCGGAAAAACTTTCTCAGAGCAAAAGCGAAGTTACTCTTGCAAGGCTCGTATCGCCGGAAACGGCGGAAAAGATCGATTCTGCCGATTTGTCGGGAATATATTGCGTTGCGGCATATAAACGAAGCTATCCCGAGGGCAATCTTTTAAGCAAGGTAATCGGTTTCACTAATTCCGACGGAGACGGTCAGAACGGTATCGAGGGATATTATAACGAGTATCTTTCGGGACTGGACGGGTATGTTTACGCCGACGCCGATATTGCGGGAAGAGAAATAGAAGACGGAGTGACCCGTTATGTTCCTGCCGTAAAGGGCTGCGACCTGACGTTGACTGTCGATACGGAAATTCAGGCGTATGCGGAAAGCGCGGTGCTTTCGGCTCAGGCTGAATGGCAGGCAAAGTCTTGTTCCGCGATAGTAATGGACGTGAATACGGGCGGCATTGCCGCGCTTGCGTCCTATCCGTCTTACGATCTGAACGACGTTCCGAGAAACGATATCGAACTTTTAAATCTGCTTTCAAAAAATCAGATGATAACGGACGTATACGAGCCGGGTTCCACGTTCAAGATAATCACTACCGCGGCGGCGATAGAAAGCGGCGCCGCGGATAAACATTCGGGATACTATTGTAACGGCGGAATGGTGGTGGACGGACAGCGCATCAAATGCTGGCGGACGATAGGGCACGGCTCGCAGACGCTCGCGGACGGCGTAAAGAACAGCTGTAACTGCGTATTCATGACTCTCGCGCTTACAATGGGTGCGGAGCGGTTTTACGATACGATTCACGATTTCGGTTTCGGAGTAAAGACAGGAGTGGATTTTTACGGCGAAAGCTCGGGCATACTCATGAACGAGGATAACGTTAAAAACGTCGATCTTGCGCGTATAGGTTTCGGTCAGGCGATAGCGGTAACTCCCTTACAGCTGATTACGGCAGTAAGCGCGGCTGTGAACGGAGGAACGTTATATGAACCGTACTTTGTCGAAAAAGCCGTGAGCGCGGACGGAATGACCGTATATTCGCATAAACCCGTTGTAAAAGGTCATCCCGTATCCGAAGAAACCAGCGCGCGTTTAAGAGAGCTTCTTATAGGCGTAGTGGAAAGCGGCGGCGGAACGAAAGCGCAGGTGGCGGGGATAAAAATAGGCGGCAAGACGGGAACAGCTCAGAAATACGAAAACGGAGCCGTCGCAAGCGGAAAATACGTTTCTTCGTTTATCGGTTTTGCGCCGGCGGACGATCCGAAATATGCCGTTCTTTTCATTGTCGACGAACCTTCCGGATATACTTATTACGGCTCGCTGACAGCGGCTCCTTATGCCGGCAGGATATTCTCGGGCATAGCGGACAGCGAGGGCTGGGAACGCGCATACGAGGAAGAAAAGGAATATATCGAAATGCCGGAAGTCATAGGCATGAACGCCTCGGAAGCGGTGGCTGTGCTTGAAAAAGCGGGACTTAACGTGGAGCTTGTGGGCGAAGGAAAAGTAATTTCCACTACGCCCGCGCCGTTTGAGAAAGTGGCAAAAGGGGACGTAGTGCTTGTGCGGGCGGAGGACAGTTCGTAGCGTTTAAAAGTCGTTTTCGGAAGATATGAGAAAGGTACGGGCGAAAAATGACTACTTTTGTTTTGCCGTACCTTTCTTTCGCGGGATATACTATAATTGATTACCCAAGGGGGTAAATATGCTCTTAAAAGAAATACTGAATTTAAACTCTGACATCAACGTCGAAGGTATCGGTTACGGCAATTCCTGCCGCAAAGGCGATTTGTATTTTTGCCTGCACGACGGAGAACGGCTCGTCGCCGATATGATTTTCGCCGAAAGCAGAAGCGCGGCGGCTGTCGTGTTTCCCGCAGGCGCGGCGCAGACTACGGCAAAACATTTTCCTTCGTCCGACATCAGGCGCGATTTTGCGCTTGCTTCGGCGGCTTTTTACGGCAATCCCGCGGACAAGTTGATAACCATAGGCGTTACGGGCACAAACGGTAAAACAACGGTTACGCACATAATAAAGAGCATTATGGACGAAGCCGGCAGAAAGACAGGACTTATAGGCACTAACGGAGTGTATATCGGGGACAAAAAATATCCCGCGACGCTGACGACTCCCGATCCTCCCGAGCTTCACGGAATATTCGCGCGAATGCTGAACGAGGGAGTGGATACCGTTGTTATGGAGGTATCGGCGCACGCGCTTGCGCTTAAAAAAACGGAAGGCATAAAATTCACGGTGTCCGCTTTTACCAATCTTACGCAGGATCATCTGGATTTCTTCGGAAGCATGGAAGAATATAAAAAGGCTAAACTGTCGCTGTTTACGCCCTCACATACGCAGATAGCCGTAATTAACGTGGACGATGAAACGGGCGTACAGATTTTCCGTAATTCCGATCTGCCTCTCATAACCTACGGATGCGATAATCCGAGCGACGTATTCGCGATAGATTACCGCGCTACCGATATGGGCTGTTATTTCGTTGCGAATCTTATGGACGACGTGTTGCAAATGGAGTATTGCGCGCCTGGCAGATTCAATATGAGCAACGTGCTTTGCGCCGCGGCAGTGGCAAAGGTGCTTGGCGTGGAGACCGAAGCGATACGCTTAGGAGTGGAAAAGGTGCGTCAGGTGGCAGGAAGGTTCGAGATAATAAAACGCGGCGGAAAACGCGTCGTAATCGACTATGCGCATACTCCCGACGGACTGAGCAAAATACTCGGCGCCGTAAGAGAAATAACCCGAGGAAAAGTAATAACCGTGTTCGGATGCGGAGGAAATCGCGACAGGAGCAAGCGGGCGGCAATGGGCGAAATCGCAGGCGAACTTTCGGATTTTGCCGTTATCACGAGCGATAACCCGCGTTACGAAACGCCCGACACTATAATGAAAGATATAGAAAAGGGCATGAAAGGCAAAAATTACGTAATGAAAGAAGACCGCCGCGCAGGCATAGCTTATGCGCTCGGAATGTGCGGAGAAGGAGATACGGTTCTGATTGCGGGAAAAGGTCACGAGGATACGCAGGAAAAGAACGGGATAAAGGAACATTTTTCCGACGAAGAAACTGTAAGGGAGCTTCTCGAATGATACGCGTACTGTTGGGATTCGTGCTTTCGCTGTTACTCGGCGTCGCGCTTATGCCTTTTATCATAGTAATAACAAAACGTTTCAAGGCAAATCAGCCTATACTCGGGTATGTGGAAAGCCATGCCGTAAAAAGCGGCACGCCAACCATGGGCGGGACAGGCTTTCTGCTCGCCGCGGCGTTTCCGTTCGCAATGCTGCTGCGCGGAGACGCTTCGACCGCTCTTATCTGTCTTATCGTCGCGCTCGGTTACGGCGTGATAGGGTTTGCCGACGATTATCTTAAAATAAAAGGCGGTCATAACAAGGGGCTGTCCGCGAAGTGGAAGCTGTTTTTACAATTTCTCGTAGCGTGTCTGGTATCGGCGTATGCATTCTTTGCGTCGCCGATAAAAGGCACTCTGTTATTGCCTTTTACCGCGCAGACAGTGGATCTTTCATATTTCGCGCCGGTGTACTACGTTTTTATTTTCCTTTCGTTCACGAATGCAGTGAACCTGACGGACGGGCTTGACGGGCTTGCAGCAAGCGTGACAAACGTATTTCTCTTATGCTTTGCCGCCGTGCTGTTTATCGTAGCCGCGTTTACGCCTAACGAAGTACAGACGAACGAATTGCTGCTGATAGCGTGTTTCTGCGGCGCGCTCTGCGGATTTTTATGTTTTAACCGTTTCCCCGCACGAATATTTATGGGCGATACCGGCTCGCTCGCGCTCGGCGGAATGCTTGCTTCTCTGTCCGTTCTGACGGGGCTTTCGCTTTCTGCGGCTATGATCGGGATAATGTATGTCGCGAGCGCGCTGTCCGTTATCATTCAGGTAATTGTGTACAAGCTCACTAAAAAGCGCGTATTTCTGATGTCTCCGCTGCATCACCATTTCGAAAAGAAAGGCGCGCACGAAAACCACATAGTGGCAGGTTACACCGCGGCTACTCTTGTCGCGGGAGCGGGAGTAATAATGCTTACGTTGCTTTTTGCGGTATAACATAAGCGACGATACGAAAACATATCATATATTATGAATTTCAGTAAAATGAGAGTACTCGTGCTCGGTAACGGTGAAAGCGGGCGCGGCGCCGGGTATGCGCTTGAAAAACTCGGCGCGGAAGTTACGGTAGTATCTTCGGATAAACTGCCGCAGGAAATAAGAAACAGCGATATGGTCGTGGTAAGTCCGGGGATAAGACCCGAGCATCCGATATTCGATTACGCCGCAAAGCGCGGATTGCCGCTTATAGGCGAAACGGGACTTGGCGCAATGATAAATCGTGCGCCCGTGATCGGAGTAACCGGAACGAACGGAAAGACCACGGTGGTAAGTATGCTCGGCGCGATATATTCCGCTACGTGCATTTCCGCTGCGGTATGCGGCAACATAGGCAAGTCGTTTGCCCGCACCGTTGTCGACAAACAGTATGACAGGGTCATACTCGAACTATCGAGCTTTCAGCTGACGCACGCCGCGCCCCTTAAAGTACATATAGCCTGTTTGCTCAATGTCGCTTCCGATCATATCGATTATCACGGCAGTTACGACGAGTATCTTAAAGCAAAACTTCATATTTCCGACGGACAGACTAAGGACGATTATTTTCTCGTGCCTGCCGATCTCGATCTGCACGGCATATCTTCGTCGCCGAGAGTACTCAGGGAAGGAAAGGATTTCAGAACCGCAGACGGTTATCTGACCGTTGCAGGAAGACGAATAATGCCTGTTTCCGAGCTTGCCGTCAGCGGCGCGCATAACGTGAAGAACGCGCTTTTCGCTGCGGCAGCGGCGTATATTGACGGCATAGACGAAAACGCCATAGCCGAGGGTTTGCGCGGGTTCAGAACGGGAGCGCACAGAATAAGTTTTGTCGGAGAATATAACGGCACTTGTTTTTATAACGATTCCAAGGGTACAAACGTTTCGGCAACGCTTGCCGCGGCGGAATGTATGCGCGGAAATACCGCTCTTATTGCGGGCGGCAGCGATAAAGCGTGTGATTACGGCGAACTTTTCGGGAATCTTCCGCCATACGTGACGGCGGTTTTTCTTACGGGCGGAAACGCGGAAAAAATGGCTGACGCCGCGCGCGTCGCCGGTCGGCGCAACGTTGTGGTTTGCGCTGACCTCAGCGAATGCGTAAGACTCAGCAGCCGCGGAGGCTACGATAACGTATTGTTTTCGCCTGCGTCCGCAAGCTTCGACAGATATGCAAACTATGCCGAACGGGGGGAAGTTTTTGAACGCGAGGTCAAAAATTTATTTTCGGGCGAAAACTGACCGTCTTGGTCGGATCGACATTCCGCTTGCAGTAGTTACCGTAGGTTTGCTTGCATTCGGTGTACTTATGGTTTATTCCGCGTCAATGTATAATGCCGAGGTAAATTACGGAAACGAATATTTCTTTATGTACAAGCAAATATTCGGATGCGTAGGCGGCGTTATGGCAATGTTTGCGATGACTTTACTCGATTATCGCAAACTCGTAAAGGCGCGTTTTGTCGTTATCGGAATAAGCATATGTCTGCTTGCTCTCGTCCTTATTCCGGGGATCGGAGTGGAGAATTACGGAGCCCGCCGTTGGCTGAATCTCGGAATAATGACGTTGCAGTCCAGCGAGGTCGCAAAGATAGGATATGTTATCTTTGCGGCGGCGTACATGTCTAAAAATTCCGAAAAAATGACGACGGTCAGAGGCTGGCTGCCGCTGATCGCCGTCGGAGGACTTATCTGTCTTCTTATAATGCTCGAACCGAACATGTCGGTCACGATGTGCGTCGCATTCACGATGCTGTTGCTTATGCTTATAGGAGGAATGCGTATAAAGCACATGGCGCTATTGTGTATTCCGCTTGCCGCGCTGGTCGTCGTGCTGATCATAGCCGAGCCGTACAGACTTGCAAGACTGTTTGCATTTCTCGATCCGTGGTCGTCTCCGCTTGAAGAGGGATATCAGCTTCTGCAATCGTATTACGGATTGGGTAGCGGAGGGTTGTTCGGAGTAGGTCTTTTCAATTCGCGTCAGAAATACCTGTTTCTGCCTTTTTCGGAAAGCGACTTTATATTTTCGATAATAGGCGAGGAAATCGGTTTGATAGGCTGCACGCTGGTTATAGTCGCGTTCTGTTTTATGATATATCGGCTGATAGTCATTGCGCAGAATGCCGCAGACCGTTTCGGATGCTACCTGAGCGCGGGAATGGCTGTTCTGATAGGCGTGCAGGTGCTGATTAACATTGCCGTAGTTACCGGTTGCATTCCGCCTACGGGAATACCTCTTCCTTTCGTAAGCTCGGGGTCAAGCGCGCTTATCACTTTCAGCGGAGGTATCGGTATGTGCCAGTCCGTCAGACTCGGCAGTCACGCTTCCGTCCGTGCTCTGATCTGAACCCGCTTCCGTGTTTTTTTTGCGGGCATAAATGTACTCGACAATACTTTTATTGAAATATTTATTTGCCAATAGTCCGAGAGATGCTATAAGAGTTATTGCACAGTCGATAAGACAGAAACTGTTATAACCGAAGGAATAACCTACTATATAACTCAACGATTCGGGATCGTAACCCCATGCGTCCCAAAACAGTATACCGCTGAGAATGTGGCTTGTATATCTGACAACTATATAGATGAGCATTCCCAAGTAGTAGCCGCCGTGTCTGCTGAGCATTGATTTTTTGGTTGATTTTGCATTTAGACGTTTGCCCGTATAGGAAAATATTCCTGAAAAGCAAAGTGCAAAGTAGGGAACAATGTAATCGAGAAGCATACTCCATACACTAAGAATATAAGGCTTTTGCGTAAGTTGTAAAAGCATATATACAGTTGTTACGATAAGACCTTTGCGGAAACCGAAGAAGTAATTGTAAAGCGAAACGGCAAGGATTGACGCCGCAGTTATGGTTCCGCCCATGGGTAATGTGAAGCCGAAGAACGATAAGGCGTACGATATGGCGAGACAAATTGCACCGGCTGCGAGATCTCTTGTCGTAAAGCTGAATTTTTCTCCGCTTTGCTTTTGCCTGATAACAGACATTATTACTGCAATAACGGCTACAATCAGAACTATTACGAAAAGTGCGAGTAAGATTGTCCAAGCCGGAGCGTAAATTCCGCCGAAGTTAAAGACGGGACTTTCATACTCGTCCGACGAAGCGATAACGGGTAAATTAGATGAATACATTTAATTTCTCCTTCGGGAAAAACAAAAAACCGTTTCACGGGGAAACGGTCGATTGCATCGAAAAAAATTTACAATCCCTGCTTTCCCTACGCGGGTATTAACCCACAGGTTCGAAGGGACCCTTACTTGCGTAAGATCTCAGCCGAGCGATATCGGCGCCCCCAAGCGTCTGTTAGTTTAAAACATTGCCGAGCGGTTGTCAAGCGTTTGAACGCGAACTTTATCGATTTTTATTTGTCGACAAAAAAGAGTTGCTAATTTCATGCCGTTTGATTATAATATTTCAAATGAGCAAAGGTGTTTGTTATATTATAGGCGCGGGCGAAAAATGTAAGCTGTCTTTTGTGAAAAACGACGGCGATTTCGTCATAGCCGCCGACGGAGGTCTTGCATATTGTCGGGAAGCGAAAATCGAACCCGATACGATAATAGGCGATTTCGATTCTTTCGGATCGGTGCCCGACGGAAAAGAAGTGATAAGATTAAATCCGATCAAGGACGTGACGGATACCTTCGCGGCAGTCGAAGAAGGTCTTAAAAGGGGATATGAAGATTTTCGTTTTTATTGTTGTACGGGAGGACGTCTTTCGCATACCGTTTCCAATATCGCGACATTGCGTTTTCTTTCGAGTAAAGGGAAAACGGCAAAACTTGTTTCGGACGGCATGACTGCCGAAATATGTACATCTCGTGCCGAGATAGCGGATTGCCGTTATTTTTCTCTTTTTCCTTGCGACGAAAGCGCGGAAGTCGAAATCAAAAACGCGGCATACTCGGGTGTGTTTACGCTCGATTGCCGCAGCAGTCTCGGCGTAAGCAATGCGCCCGCAGGCAAAGCGGAAGTCACCGTAAATCGGGGAGAAGTGCTGATTATAACAGAATTTTGAAAATCGCAGAATATTTTAACAAAATAAAGAGGCTGTTGCATTCAGAAGTGCAACAACCTCTCTGTTTACGTTAGCGGTGCGCAAATAATTAAATAACTCTGCATTTAATTACGCTGGGTAAAGCCGAAATGGCTTTTACCACCGTGTCGGTTATCTGCTCTGTCGTGTCCACTATAGCGTATGCGAATTCGCCGCGCGACTGGCTGACAAAGTTCTCGATGTTCATTTCCGCTTTGCCTATAATATCGGTTATTGCGGAAATAACGCTTTTTTCGTTCTTGTGTATAACGGTTATTCTGCTTGCGCCCGTTCTGGGAGATGAGCAGGAAGGGAAGTTTACGGAGTTTCTGATATTTCCGTTTTCGAGGAAATCTTTAAGTTCTTCCGCTGCCATAAGCGCGCAGTTGATTTCCGCTTCCGGAGTGGACGCTCCGATGTGGGGCATGACTATGACGTTTTCCGCCCCGATGAGTTCGTCGGAAGGGAAGTCGGTGACGTATCTCGACAACTGACCCTCCGCGAGCGCCGCAAGTACCGCCTTTGTGTCGACGAGTTCGCCGCGAGCAAGGTTGATTACGGCGCCGCCTTTTTTCATCTTTGCGATGTTGTCGGCGTTTATCGTGTGCTTCGTGCTTTCGTTATAGGGAACGTGTATGGTGACGAAATCGCTGAGGCTCATAAGTTCGTCGACGGATGAAACGACTTTTACCGCAGGTTCGAGCCTGAGCGCGTTTGCCGTGGAAAGATAAGGATCGTATCCGACTACGTTCATGCCGAGTTCGGTTGCCGCGTTGGCTACGAGAATTCCGATTGCGCCGAGACCTATGACGCCGAGCGTTTTATCGTAAATTTCTTTGCCGACGAATGCTTTTTTGCCGCTTTCGACCGTTTTTGAAAGATCGGGTTTACCTTTGAGAGTTTCAACCCATTTAATGCCGTCGATTATCTTTCTGCCGGACATAATGAGCGCCGCTATGACGAGTTCTTTAACCGCGTTCGCGTTTGCTCCGGGAGTATTGAATACAACAACGCCTTTTTTTGCATATTCTGCAACGGGAATATTGTTGGTGCCCGCGCCCGCTCTTGCGACTGCAAGAACGCTTTCGGGCAGGGGATAATCATGCATTGCAAACGAGCGGACGATGATCGCGTCGGGAGCGTCCGACTGCATTGTGAAAACATAGTCGTTTTTCAGTTTTTCTTCCGCGGATTTGCTGATGTTGTTAAGTGCAAGTATGGTTTTCATCTTATTTTCTCCGTTATATTTTTATTTGTTTTCTTTCTCGAACTTTTTCATGAATTCAATAAGCGCTTTAACGCCTTCGATCGGCATTGCGTTGTAAATGCTTGCGCGCATACCGCCGACGAGTCTGTGACCTTTGATGGAAACAAGTCCCGCTTTTGCGGCTTCCGAAACGAACTTTGCGTCGAGATCGGGATTGGGCGATACGAAAGGCACGTTCATCAGCGAACGGTCTTCTTTTGCCACGCTGTTTGTATAGAAATCCGAATTGTCGATATAATCATAAAGCATAGCGGCTTTCTTTACGTTGATTTCGTGCATTGCTTTTATGCCGCCGAGTTCTTTGAGATATGCGAACACTTCCATTGCAACGTAAGTCGACCAGCAGGGAGGAGTATTGTAAAGACTCTTTTCTTTCGTCTGAGTAGCCCATTTGAGCATTGTGGGACACTTGGAATCAAACTTATCCTGCAGATCCTTTCTGACTATGACGATGGTCACGCCGGCGGGACCGACGTTTTTCTGCGCTCCGGCATATATAACGCCGAATTTTGAAACGTCGATTTCTTCGCTGAGTATGCAAGAGCTCATGTCCGCGACGAGGGGAACGTCTCCGGTGTCGGGAACGTAGTTATAATGCGAGCCGAATATGGTGTTGTTGAAGCATATATGTACGTAATCGGCTTCGGGATCGAAATCCGCTTTTGTCAGTTTGGGGATATAAGTGAAGTTTTTGTCTTCGCTTGACGCTACGCAACGCGCCGCAGTGAATTTTCCCGCTTCCTTGAAGGCTTTTTTGGCGAAGTTACCCGTAACGACGTAATCCGCTTTGCCTTTTACGTTGAGATTGAGAGGTACTGCTTCGAACTGAGTGGACGCGCCGCCCTGAACGAAAATGATATCGTAATTTTCGGGAACCGACAGAAGCTCTCTGAGCAGGCTTTCTGCTTTGTCGTTGATTTCCTGATAAGGTTTGGAGCGGTGGCTCATTTCCATTACGCTCATGCCCGTACCGTTATAATCGGTAAGCTGTGACTGAACTTTTTCGAGAACGGGGAGCGGCAACATCGAAGGTCCCGCGGAAAAATTATAAACTCTCATGTTTCATCTCCGAAAAAATAAATTTTGTTATAAGTATACACCAACCAAATCGATTTGACAACTGTTTAGCTAAATTTAAAGTATATTTTCATGCAGTAATGTTTTTATCTTCCTTCCGAGTGCGCATATCCGCCAAAACATACCAATAAAATATGTAATTGTTTGTTTGCGAGCTATTGACACGGGCGGCAATATGGTTTATAATAATATAGGTATTTCGCTCGGTGCGTGTGAATCACCAATTGCGAATTCTTAATCAAATACCTTTCTGAGAGGAAACGAAATGAAAAATTATGACGACGAGTTCGACCGCTATGGCGCGGAACGTGACGACGAGATCCTGGACGCGGAAATAGCGGACGACGACAGCGATTACGACGAGATCCTCGAAGGCGAATACGAGGACGGCTACGAATATGCCGGCGACAGACTGGGCAAAGTTCTTGACGAAATAGCTGACCTTAAACGCAATATAGGGGAAAGCGGCGCTTCGGGCGGAAATTACCGTTATCAGACCGTAGGCGCGAACGAGGCCGCGTTATATAACGAGATCAACCGTCTGCGCGAAGAACTTTCCCGCACTCAGCATTCCCAGTCAATGCAGATGGAATTTAACAAGATGCGCGAGGAGCTCGAGCGTGACAGCAAGCGCAAGGAAGAGAAACTGCTTTCCGAAATAGACAATCTTCAGCGTCAGATCCGCTCGGTCACCGTAGCCGAAAATACCGAAGAAACGGATAACGCCGAAGTTAAAGATCCCGGCGCAGACGTTTCCGCGCTTGTAAAAATGAACGAATCGCTTGTGGAATATACAAAGTCCGTCAGCGATAAAATGGCAGCCGATATCGAACAGATCAAACGTACGGTTGCGGATACTCCCGTGCTCGGCGAGATTAAGAACAAGCTCGAAGAGATTACCGCGCGTCCCGCGGTTGCGCCCGTTCAGGTAAAGGGCGGGAAGCCTTGCCGCGCTCGCCGTGAAGACAGACTTCGCCGCGCGGAAACGGACGGAACCGAGATAATGCGCAGACTCGTGGATATACGTCTTGCGATAGGTAAGCTTTCTCAGAAAGAATACGAAAACGATCTTCGCTTGCTTTCGCTCTACAATACCCTCACGGGAACCAAAAGCGCGATATATTCCGAAACGTGCGGGCTGGGCGACAAGCTGGACGCAATGCGCAAACTCGACAACGAGATACAGCTTTCCGACGACTGTTACATTGCCGACGTCGTGGATAAGTATAACGAACTTATCGAACATCTGCTCGATAAGACGGTTACGCGCGACGATATAGCCGTAGTTTCGGGACTTAGCAAACTCGATAAAATCAAATCCTCGCTTACGCAGGAAGGAAAGGCTGCCGTAAACAGGTTCGTAATTATAGCAAACGCCGTATTGTCGTCAGAAAACGTTTCTGCGGCAATCGATAAATTGCCCGAACTCGTAAGCCTGAAAAACGTTATACAGAACAACGGGGCGAAAGCGGAAAACGACGCGTTGTATTCCGAGATACTTTCGCTTAATTCAGAGCTCGTACTGTCGACGGATGCGGCAAGCGCGGCAAAATGTTCGGAAGACATGAAAGCTGCGATAGGCGCGCTTTGCAGACTTTCCCTTCGCGAGATCCTTGTATATCCGAAAATGTCTTATGACAAACCCGTGTGCGCGATAGCCGTGCATTCTTACGTGCGCGATGCCGTCGAAAAAGCGGGAGCGGCTGAAACGGACGGAGATGCGGCGGTAGCGCTTACCGAAGCTATGGATCGTCTGCGCGCTTCTCTTGCCGAAGCGAATAACGGTACTTCGGCGGAACTTGCCGATCTTGCGCGCAAGATTGCGGAAACGCAGACCGAAAACAGAGATAAAATACTCGGCGAGCTTGCCGAGCTCAAAAGCAGACTGGACAATGCCGAGCGCCGTCAGGCGGAAACGGAATCGGCAAAGCCCGCAAGCTCCACTCCCGACGAAGTAAATCTGTTCCTTTCCGAAATAGTTTCGCTTAGGGACGAATTGCAGGCATATAAGGACGAAGTAAGCAATTTTGCCGAAAAACGAGTCGTTGCGGATACGGACGAAACGCCGTCTGCAGGTCTCGGCGCCGTTCTTGACGAACTTTCGTCCATAAGAGCGGATATCGGAGAATACGCGGACGAACTTGAGAATTTACGCGGAGCGATCGAAGCAGGCGGAGTTGCGGCTGTTTCCGAAGACAGAGCTTCGGGAGTCGGAACGTCTGTGCTCGGCGACATACGCGACGATCTCGAAGATATCAAACGCGCTTCCGAATCGGCGGTACGCGGCGACGAACTTCTTTCCGTCCGCGACGAGATAATAGCCGAGCTCGGCAAACGTTCGGAAACCGTCGACGTCGAAACGCATGACGCGGTACTAAGCGCCGTGGAAGAAATTAAACAGCAGCTTGCCGACACTCAGCTTTATTCCGCTATGAACGTGACCGAAGAGGGCGACGGAGCTGCCGCGCAGGAACTTAAAGCGCTTCGCGAGTCGGTGGATAAACTCACTGCGGCATATTCGTCGGATTCCGCGATTGCGGAAGAAATAGCGGCGCTCAAAGCCGAAATGGCGGAGATGAAAGCAATGATTGCGGCTAATTCCGCGCCCGCAGGCGAGTCGCGCACCGACGAACTCATCGAGAAGATATACGGCGACGTGCGTCTTATGTGCGACGAACCCGATTACAGCGTTATGAACGAAATACTCGCTCTCCGCGAAGAATATCAGAATCTCAAAGAAACGATAAACAAAGCCATCGGCGGCGCGGATAAAGCAAACGACTCAAAACTCGTCGACGAAATACGCGCGCTTCGCGATCAGATATTCGCTATCAATATGGCAAGCGTTTCCGACGGAGAAAAAGAGTCTTACGAAAGTTATAATAACCTTATAATAGACGAGCTCGGAAGAATACGCGACGAACTCGATTCGGTAGCCGGCAAAGCTGGCGGCGGGGACGCGGGAGCGCTTGCTCGTCTGGAAAAAGAGATGGCTGAGCAGAAGAATATGCAGGCGTCCATTGTCGAATTGCTTAACCGCACTCTCGAACAGCTTCAGAAACAGGAAACGATGCTTAAAAACAAAACCGATAAAATGGCGGAAGAAATAGCGTCGACAGTTGACAAAGAGCTTGAAAAAGACGATGCGAAACAGGCAAAAGTCATCAGCGATATCGAGAATATAAAATACACGCTCGGCGTGATGCAGGGCGCGGATAAAAACGACGATGCCGACCTCGAAAAATCCATCGAAAAACTTAAAGAAGAATTGTCGCAGGTAGCGGGCATTATCAACGGAGACAAAAAGAAACATTAAACGTTGAGTTAAGCGGCGAAAGGAGTTGTTGCATTTAGCGGTGCAGCGACTCCTTTTTACTTTCTCGTTTTTTTTGCGATACCGAACAATTTTTGCAATGGCGGCATAGCATAAAGTATAGCGAAAGAGGCGGGCGTTGCGAATGATAATAGTGACGGTAGTCGCCGTCAGTATCGATGCATACGTCGCGGGACTTTCCATCGGATACGGACGCGCGGGCGAACTGAAAATAATTTACATAGCGGCATTTTCATTTTTTCTGCCATGGCTTTTAATGACCGCGGCTCAGGCAGAAGCATGGCTTAACCCGACGGCGGCGTGCATATTGATATTATTGGGGTTTAAGGGACTGCTGAGCGACGACGTATCGGAAGGACTGATCGGAGATACTCACGTACGCAAAATGAGTTGCGCGGAAGCGACGTTACTCGGGATTTCGCTTTCCGTCGATTCGGTATTCGGCTCCGCGCTTTTTTCGGGCGAGCTCAGCGCGCCTTTGATGTGCGCAATGATATTCTGCGCCCAGTACATTATGCTTGCACTCGGCAGGTTCACGTCAAGGCTTAAAGCCGGCGTGAACATACTTTCTCCGATAGCGAGCCTGGTATTGATTTTACTCGGGATATCCCGTTTTTTCTGATTAAGGAGGGAATATGAAAAACGAACCGCAAAGCGGAGCATACGTGATCGAAGGCGGTTACGGACTGTACGGCGAAACGGAAATAATGTCGGCAAAGAACGCCGTTTTGCCTATAATAGCATGCTGCGCAGCGGTGCGCGGCGAAGTCAGACTCGGGAGGTGCGAACAGACGAGCGACGCTTCCGCCATGCTTGATATACTGAGAAGCCTTGGCGGAAAATGCAGGTTCGAGGGAACGGATATAATTATAGACTGCCGCGGTCTGAACAGGCATACGGTTAATCGCGCGCTTACAAGCAGGCTTCGTTCTTCGGTATTCATACTCGGTCCGCTTGTAGCCGCGCTCCGGAAAGCGGAAATAAGTTATCCCGGCGGTTGCGACATAGGCGTGCGACCGATAGATATACATACTGGCGGACTTGCCGCGCTCGGAGTCAGTCTTACCGAGGAGGGCGACAAGATAGTATGCGACGGAAGCGGCTTGCACGGCGGAGAAACGGTTCTTCCGTTTCCGAGCGTGGGCGCGACGGAAAATCTTATGATGGCAGCCATGCTTTGCAATGGCAGAACTGTGATAAGGAACGCCGCTCAGGAACCCGAAATAGCGGATTTGCAGAACTTCATAAACGCGTGCGGCGGTAATGTCCGCGGCGCAGGCGGAAGGGTGATAATCGTTGACGGCGTAAGCGAGTTACACGGTACCGATTACATTCCGATCGGAGACAGGATAGCCGCAGGTACTTTTCTTATCGGCGGAGCGATGTGCGGCGGACGCGTTGCCGTAAAAGGCGTCGACCCTTCGTATCTAAAAAGCCTTACGGAACTTATGAACGCGGCGGGGGCGGAGGTTACAGAATATACCAACGCGCTTACAGTTCAGAGCAGCGGCAGACTCAAAACCGTAAGAAAAGTCGAAACCAGACCTTATCCGGGTTTTCCTACCGATCTTCAGGCGCCTATGACCGCAATGATGGCGGTAGGCGAAGGCAAAGGTTACATAATCGAAAATTTATTCGAAAACAGATTCCGTCATGTTCCCGAGCTCAGAAAAATGGGCGCCGACATAACCGTATGCGGGCGTGCCGCCACGGTAAGGGGAAAACACATACATTGCGCGGAGGTCGCTGCCGAAGACCTTCGCGGCGGCGCGGCGTTGGTACTTGCCGCGCTTAAAGCGGAAGGCAGGAGCGTAGTACGCGGCATAAATCATATAGACAGAGGTTACTACGACTTTGACGAAAGACTTACCGCGCTCGGCGCACATATAAAAAGAGTAAATCAATAAATGCCGCCTATTTTATAAATACACTTGATTTTAGCCGAGCGGTTTGTTATAATAGCTTTATGAGAAATAAAAGGCTGATAATTTTACTCTCCGTTCTGGGCGGTATGGCGGTGCTTATTATAGTGATGAGCGCGATATTTACCGTCTATCACGTGGAGGCGCGCTGTATATCGCGTTATTCGGATATCGATTCCGTTACGCCCGTCAGCGCTGAGGTCGCGGCGGTCGCAGAGGAAGAGGTCAAGTATCAGAATATATTTCTTTTCGATGAAGAAGAACTGCTCGAGCAGGTTAATCTTAAAGTCGCTCGTGCGGAGGCGGTGGACGTGGAATGCAAATTCCCGAATACCGTACAGGTAAAATATAAGCTCGTAAACGAAGATATACAGATTCAGACCGCGGACGGATATCTTGTCGCAGGCAGCAGCGGAAAAATAATAATTTCCGACGATGTAGACCGTACGGATATATCGTCGGGTACGGAATATAACGATTCGCTTATCAAAGTGACTCCGTACATAATGCCCGATAATTCTCAGGTCGGCAAATATCTTTACAACGATAAAGCCGCCTACGATCTGACGGCATTGGATATATTGTTGGAATATTCTTCATTGTTAGTGGATCCGGATACTTTTAACGAGGTATTCCGCCCGTCGTATGAAAGTATCGATCTTTCAAGCACGAGCATTATTGCCGTAACAATGAAAAGCGGACTGACTTTTAAGCTCAACTCACTTTCGTCCGCGCGTTTCGACAAAGATACGGAATCGCTTAAAGCCGCGGTTACGGCAATGGTCGGCTGGTATGTCGACGTGGCTACCGACGATCAGAAAAAAAGCGGTACCGTAACGGTGAATTATAATGCGGACAGGCAGGAATGGATCTGCAATCACAGGTTTGCCTGACCGTAAAGCGATACTTGCGTAAAAGCACAGGAGCTGAAAAAAGTGTCACAGGAAGTAGCAATTTTAGACATCGGATCTTCGCGCATGACCGTTATGATAGGTCGGCGCGGGATAAACAACACAATCAACATACTCGGTAAGGGAGAATGCGAGTATGCGGGGTATGAGAACGGTGAGTTTTACCGCCCCGAGGAGCTTATTAACGTTGTCGCCAGAGCCATTGAGGATGCGGAGAACGACGCGCGTATGAAAATACGGCATATTTTCATCGGAGTGCCCGGGCAGTTTTCCGTAACGCAATGCAAAGACGTTACGATGTCGCTTAACAGAAAACGTAAAGTGACCGAAGAAGACGTGGACGAGCTGTTTGCGATGGGAAATAATTTTGCCGACAGCGACAAATATGTGCTTATAAACAGCCAGCCCGTATTTTATACGCTCGGTGACGAAAGAAAGCTTATACAACCCGTCGGACTTACAGCGTCGCGACTTTCGGGGTACATATCGTATATCCTTGCGGAAAAGGAATTTATAACGCTGTTCGAAAATATCATACGCGATCTCGGTATAGAGTCGATGGATTTCGTAAGCTCCGTGCTTGCCGAAACTCTGTTCCTTTTCGACGACATATCGCGTGACAGGTATGCTGTACTCGTGGATGTCGGGTATATCGTGACGGATATCGTCGTCGCGCGCGGAGACGGCATAGTCCGTCAGTTCAGCTTTACGCTCGGCGGGGGACATTTTACGAAAGATTTACGCGACGATCTCAGCATCCGTTTCCAGCTTGCAGAGAGTCTTAAACGCAAAGTAGTACTCAATCTCGAATTTTCCGATACGGATACCTATGACGTAAGTATAAAAGAGCGCGTTAAATCTTTCCCCGCGAGACAAGTAAACGATATTATAATAGCAAGACTTTCCAAACTCGCGAAAGTAATAAACAAATGTCTCAGTTCGTGCGATCTTCCGCAGACGACGACGTATTATCTTACGGGGGGCGGAATTTCTTATATGACGGGAGTGCTTGATTATCTGTCCAAAAAAACGGACAGGCAGTTCGAGCTTGCGGCGCCCGATTTGCCGCAAATGAATAAACCGCACCTTTCTTCGTCGCTTTCGTTGATGGATATGGTGCTCGGGACATTGGCACCCGAAAGGAAAAAAGGCTTCTTTGCCAGACTTTTAGGAAAATAAGAGGAGAAACAATGGCTAAACAGATCATGGGTAGCGAAGTGCCTTCTTCGAGAATCGCCGTAGTAGGCGTCGGCGGAGGCGGAGGAAACGCTCTGAACAGAATGATAGAAAACGCTTTTGAGGGCGTGGACTTTATTGCGATCAATACAGATATGCAGGATCTCCGCAAATCCAAGGCGAAGTACCGCATCCAGATAGGAGAAAAACTTACCAAGGGACTCGGCGCGGGAGCCAATCCCGAAGTGGGTCAGCAGGCGGCGGAAGAAAGCCGTAACATAATCAAGGCTTTCCTCAGCGAAGCTAACCTTGTCATAATAACCGCGGGCATGGGTAAAGGTACCGGTACGGGAGCGTCGCCCGTCGTGGCATCTATCGCCAAAGAAATGGGAAAGCTCGTTGTTGCCGTCGTCACGAAACCTTTCTATCTCGAAGGCAGACACAGAATAGTCAATGCGGAGATAGGAATAGAAAACCTTTCGAAAGTAGTGGACGCTTATATAGTCGTCGCAAACGAAAACCTCGTCACGCTTTCAAATAACGCCACCATGAAAGAAGCGTTTGAATATGCCGACGGCGTTCTTCGTCAGTGCATACTCGGAATAAGCGACGTTATAATTAACACTCAGACGCTTAATATCGACTTCGCGGATCTGCGTACCATACTCAGCAACATGGGCAGGGCATATCTCGGCATAGGGAGCGGAAGCGGTAAAGATAGAGTTATCAAAGCGGTACAGTCGGCGGTTGCGATACGCTTGCAGGATGTCCGTATAAACAATGCCACGAGCGTTATGCTTTACGTAAAAGCCAAACACGAGGTCACTATCGAAGAAATAGACCGCGCCGCCGTGCTTGTGCGCGAAGCGGTACATAAAGACGCAAATATTATTTTCGGCTTCGATTTCCGTGACGATCTTCCTCACGACGTCGAAATAATGCTGATCGCCACGGGATTCGGCGTGCAACAGAATTTTGACAGGGTAAGACCCGCAGCAGAGCCCGCCGCCACAGTCAGAGACGATCTGCCGGCAAGGCGCGAACCTCAGGCAGGCGCGGAAAATACGCAGCGTACGCCCGAACGTATCGAACCAAGCATAGTCCATCTTACGGAAGACGACGATGACGACGATGACGTAGCGCCGTGGCTTAAAGAAACGCGTAACAGAAAGCGCAATACTTTCGATAACAACGATTAATAAAAATGGGGCTGTCGCATTCAGGAATGCGACAGCCCCATGCTTTATTGCAAAAAAGTATTAGTTTTATTACAGCATTATATAAAATATAAAGATATTATACGGATTAAAGTCACTATAAGGCTATATTGCGTCTATATGGCAGCGTTAAGCCAGTAAACGATACAAAATTCAATCGAATTTTGTATCGTTTGCGGTTAAGCTTAACGCGGGCATCCCCATTGTCGGTTGTGATATATTATGCGTGAACCGACTGTAACATTTTTTCTTTTACTTCGACAATATAGTCGAATACTCTGCCGTTTCGTTGTGCTACAATAACGCAGATGAAAGTTTATATCGAGTTATTCGTAATCGATAATATAGTCACGTCGACAGCGGCGGCATGGCTGAGTTATGCTTTTTTCGGTATGCGGATACGAAAGGCAAGAACGGCGGCGGCAGTT
>CASFAN010000088.1 GCA_949292715.1 uncultured Eubacteriales bacterium | reverse complement strand
ACGGCAAGCAGTAGATGCGAACGGATTTTGCGTGTGGCAGACATTTTCTTCGGAGCGAGCGAAGCGATAGCGGGCGCCATAAGGTGACCCTATGGCGCCCCGAAAAAATGGCTGTACGCGGAAAAGACGTCGCAGATACGGGTATTGCGGCGCACTTTGTGCGCCTAAAACGTGGGAGTAAGCACGAATTCATTTCGGGCGAACGACCTTCTTTCGGAGCGCGAGCGGTGAGCGAGTGCGACGGAAGGGGCGGGAAACAATGCAGAGCATATCTTCGGTATGCGAACATTGTTTCCCGCGTTTATCAGGCGGGCGAGCTAACGCACAGCGTTAGCGTGGTTTGCCGACGAAATACAAAAAAGCACTTGAAAGCTGACGGCTTTTAAATGCTTTTTGTATGAGGCGGTGCGGAGCCCCGCCCGCCGAAAGAATCCTTTGGCGTTCGCGCTTATATGAGCGCGTTCTCTTGTTATATTTCCCACTCGCTACGCTCGCGCGAAATATAACAATCGGCGCGAAAAAGCGCGGTGCGCAATATCAGTTGTCCGCCCAGGCAACGAGCGCGGCGGCGCCTATTATGCCGGCGTCGTTTTTAAGCGTTGCGGTGTGAAGACCTACGTGAGGACCCTCGCCGAAAGAATATTTCGCAATGTACTTTTTCAGCGGTGTAAGCAGAACGTCTCCCTGCGCGCATACTCCGCCGCCGAGTATTATTGCTTCGGGACGAAGCGCGTTAATTATATTGACAAGCCCTTCGCCGAGCATTTTTATGTAATTATCGAATACTTTTTTTGCCGTTTTGTCTTCGAGCAGCATTGCGTCGAAAACGGTTTTACCGTTGACGTCTTCTATTTTCGGGCATACTTCCCAAAGTTTGCTCGATTTGTTTTTATTCATCGCGCGTTTTGTATCGCGTATAAGCGCGGTTGCCGACGAATAAGCTTCGAAACAGCCGCGTCGTCCGCAGGTGCAAGGCTCGCCGCCCGATTTGATGACAACGTGTCCTATCTCCGCGCCTTTTGACTGATTACCCTCATACAGTCTGCCGTCGATAATTATGCCGCTGCCTATTCCCGTGCCTATGGTGATAAATACGCTGGACTTATACGTCTTTCCCGCTCCGTATTTCGCTTCGCCGAGCGCCGCAGCGTTCGCGTCGTTGCATACGCGTGTGGGATACCCCGTAAGTCTTTGCATTTTTTCGCCGAGCGGCACGTATTCCCATTTAAGATTATACGCCTGATCGACAACACCCGAACAGGAGTTGACCGCTCCCGGGCAACCTATGCCCACGCCCGTGATTATCTTGTCGCCCGCGTCGTCTTTGAGCGCATTGACAAGCCCAGCTATATCGCTTATGATTTTATCCGCGCCTGCGTCGACATCCGTTACCACGGATTTCCAGGACACTATTCTGCCCTCTTTGACGAGTCCCGCTTTAACGGTCGTCCCGCCGATGTCTATACCGATCTGATACATACTCCTTCACCTTCGCGTTTTTTTATTTTTCTCCCAACTCTATCTGCTCGATGGATTCGGAAAGTTTTTTACGCTCCGCTTCATCCTTTTCTTTCAGATAGTCGTTGAAAATATTTACTACATTAAGTCGGTTGGTTATGACCAGCCTGCGCGTGACCGGCAAAGGTCCGGCATGCCGTTCTTTTTCATTCATCGCTTTTTTGGGAATAATCTCATGTACGGGGACCTTAACGGGCGGCGGATTAATCGGTCTTAAAAGCTCTGCCTGTTTTACGATGCCGTTACCGTTTTTCTTTTTTGCGCCCGGTCTTTGCAATGCCGACGAATAAATTTTTGCAGACGGCACGCGTTTTTCGGCGAGATAATCATAGCCCGCATGCGCTTTCGTTTCGGGCTCTTCGCTCACCTTTACCGCGATTTCCTCCGCATACGACGGAGCTGGCGACTCGGTTTTATCGGAATCTTCGGAAGCGGTCTGCATTTTTTCTACAATATCGGCGACATCCTCTGTTTTCTCGGCAACCGTATCGTTATCCGTAATGTCGGCATTTTCTTCGGTCTCAGCAGTAGGAGCCGAAAGCGATCCGCTGTCTTTATCGTCCGCATTTTCGGCGACGACGGGAGTTTCCGATTCTGACGGCTCTGCTTCCACGGGCACGCCTTCCGAATAATACTCCTCTGCGTCAGGCATATCCTCTTCCGCACTCGCTTCTTTAGGTTTGCGTTTGCGGAACACAAAAGAGAAAACAAAAGAAAGTACCGACATAATCGTTACCGCAGCGAACAGAATTATGCCGAGCACGGAGTTCCAAACTGATAATAACGATCCGACAAAAGGAATTTTAAACGTAAAATCGGCGCCGAACGAAAAAACAAGCGCTTTGTCGACATCCGCATATACTTCAAAAAAGCCGTTGCTTATTTTGCATAAAACGAATAAAGACAAAAAAACGCCGAGCAATATAAAAAGAATAATATCGAGTACGCGAAACGCCACAGTGCCTTTACCTGCGGATTTTTTGCGTACGGCAAAAAGCACCGTTGCGGTAAACAGCAATGCAAACAAAACGGCGGAAATAACGGTATATATTATTCCGATAATATCGAACTCATACAAAAACATATTATATTAATTATAGTGTAACTTAACCGATTTGTCAATACTTTTAGGTTTTTTAAGCAAGTTATTTTCCCTTAATGCGACTAAGTTATCGGTCGGATCTGCCCGGTCTGCGCACCGCGTTATGCACTGCGGCGAATATGTTTTCTATACGCTTTACAAGCCCGAAAGTATCCGTTGCCAACAGCACCGCAAAAACGACAAGAGCGAACACGCCGCCCCCTACAACGCATCTTGCGAGCCGTCCTGTTATCGGAATAAGACGCGCAGCCGCACCCGCTATACCTCCCGCAGCCGCGGCAAGCGTACAACATAAAAGCGGACGAAAAGGTATAGCGCCCATATATTTACGCGCCGCACATACGTCGAGCACGAAAGCGAGCGAATAAGCCGCGACGGTCGCAATCGCGCTGCCGCACACACCTGATACGAACGTCAGTACGACGGTAAGAATTATTTTAAGTGCGCCGGCAATCAATAAATTCAGCGCGGGTCTGTAAGCCTTGCCCCGAGCCTGCAATACCGTACACACCGCCTGCATACAGCAAACATACAGAACGCCTATACTGTTTATGCGCATTACGTTGACGGCGACGGACGCCTGCGACGCGGTCAGTCCGCCGAAATAAAGCATTGCGAGTATTTCCTTCGCAAAAACGAAAATCATCACCGCTCCGCAGATTCCGATAAACCAACAAGACGCGAACGCGTCCGATATCTGTTTTTCGGCTTTCCCGCCTCTGCCGAACTCAGCGGCAAGCACGGGCATAAGCGCGCTCGCAACTGCCGCCGTAAAAACGGGCGGAAGGTTGACTATCGCGCCGACGGGAGCCGTCGCTATACCGAATAGCGAAGTGGCTTCCGTTACGTCAGCGCCTCTGATCACAAGCAGATTGACTATCATTACGCTGTCGATAAGTTGCAGGAACGGAAGCACGAGCGAACCGAGACCTATGGGCAACGCGTCTTTGCTTATTTCGGCTACGAGAGGCATAAATTTACGACGGTTATATACTTGTTCTTTTCCGCGCGCAAAAATAAGAGACGCGCCGAGCGCAACCGCGGTAACAGCTTCGCTCAACGTTATCCCGAGTATTGCGCCCGTTACTCCGTACGAAACGCCGTATCGCATGAAATACGAAGCAAGCGACAAACCTACGACAAGCTTGACTGCCTGTTCGGTAAGCTGACTTATTGCCGTCGGAAACATATTGTTTTTTCCCTGCCAGTAACCGCGCATGGCGGCAATCAGTCCGCTCAGCAGTACTGCGGGAGAAAGCGCGACATACGAAAGCGCAGCCGATGGGTTGCTCTGCAACCTCGCTACCGCGCCTCCGCCGAGTGCAAGAGACGCGCTACCGAGCAATCCAACCGCGGTCATAGACAAAAGCGCCGCTTTAAGTACGCCGCGTTCGTCGCCTCCGACGGCATTTTCACGCGCTACGGCACGTGATACCGCCTGCGGAATACCGCCTCCGGACAACGTGAGAAGCACGGTATACATAGGAAAAACAAGCTGATAAAGTCCCGTGCCTTCCGCGCCGAGCACTCCTATCAAAGGAACTTTATGGAACGCACCGAGCAATTTGGCGAGCAGTCCCGCCGCGGCAAGAAACGCCGCCGAACTCAAAAATTTTTTCACGGGTTTAGTTTGCGCATTTTTTTCGCTTTATTCCGATATTTAACTATAATCTTACAATAAACTACTCTTTATCTCAAATATATAAATTTTTTTATTAAAAATGGGGCTGCCCACATTCAGCAATGCGGGCAGCCCCTCGCGTTATAGTAGAAAAGTATTTTTTTATTACAACATTATATAAAATATAAAGATATTATACGAATTAAAGTTACTATAAGACTATATAGCAGCAATGCGGTTGGATTTTTAAGGAAAAACGCGTGTTTATATAAATATGCAGTACGTAAATAAAGTAATTTTTAGTCAAAGCAAGCAGCGATTGCGGATAAATTTTCGGATGATAAGGCGTGTTCTTTTTAGCCGGCGCAAGCGTGCGGCCGCCGCTAGGTGACCCTGCGGCGGTAAAAAAACACGCCTTTGCGCCGAAAAGATTCCGCAATCGCGGATATAAGGTGGCGGACGCCAACGGCGAGCGTTAGCGTTCCGCAACCGAAAAGGCTTTGTCGAGTGCGAGAATAGCTTTGTAATATATTTCTTCGAGTTTATAAAAATCTTCTACGGGGTAACATTCGTCGGCATCGTGCATGTGCGTGTCGCGTCCGGGGAATACCGCGCCGAATGCTACGCAACACGGAAGTTCCTTTGCGTAAGTTCCGCCGCCTATGTGCAACGGCTTACTTTCGTTATCTCCCGTGCATTCGCGGTATACTTGCATAAGCGTACGCACGAGCAGTCCGTTTTCGTCTACGGAAAGAACGGGAGACGAGTGCAAGGTTTTGTATTCCGCATTAAAGCCGAATACGGCTTTTACGGCTTTTATGACTTCTTCCGCGTTCATGCATGCGGGAATACGGAAATCGAGCGTAAGCACAAGTTTATCGCCGTGCTTGCGGCATACTCCGACGTTGACCGTCATTTCGCCGCTTTCGTCGCGGCATGCGATACCGAGTTTTTCTTCGGGGCGACGCGTGCCGAATATTTCTGCCGCGAGATTAAGCGCATCGTCGTCCGAAAGCGCGGCGAGCAGGACAAGCATTTTTGTCACGGCATTATCGCCTTTGAGCGGCGTGGACGCGTGTGCCGCAATGCCGCGGGCGGTCATTTCTATGTTTTCTCCCGAAGGGTATATCGAAAAATCGGCAAGGTCGCAACCGTGCGTAGCAAGAGCTAAGGCGACTTTTTCTGTTTTCAGTATATCGGCGGGAACGGCGCATGCGGATAACTTCTTGTATATCGCGCTGTTGTTTTTTATAACGACTTTGCAGAAGTTCGGAACGATATTCGCTTTTTCTCCGCCTTCGACTGAGAAATAAGAATTTGCGGCAAGATCGGACAGAGGAAGGGAAATTTCGAGGTGAAGTATGCCTTTTTCGCTTGCGGTAACGGGGAAGTCCGAATCGGGCGTAAAAGCGACTACGGGTACTTCGCAATGTTTCACGTAATGTTTTACGCAGGCGCTTCCTTCTTCTTCGTTACTGCCTACTATAAGCCGAACTCTGCCGTTGAGCTTTACGTTTTCTTTTTTAAGCCTTGCAAGCGCATGCAGACAGGCAACGACGGGACCTTTGTCGTCGCTCACGCCTCTGCCGATAAGCATGCCGTTTTCCACGGTAAGTCTGAAAGGGTCCGTGCTCCAGCCTGCGCCTGCGGGCACGACGTCAAGGTGACCCAGTATACCGATCAGTCTCTGCCCGTCGCCGTATTCCGCCCATGCCGCATAGCCGTCATCGTTGCCGACGGCTAATCCGTAATTTTTTGCCATATCGCAAAAAACGTCGAGCGCTTTTCTGTTTCCGATGCCGAAAGGCGCGCCTTCGGAAGCTGGCGCCGAGGTCGTGTTTATTTCTATCAATCGTGCAAGATCGTTAATCATAGTCTAATTATAAAGAAAAGGATAAAATAAGTCAAGATTTTTATAAAAACTATTGACAATGCCGCAGGGGGTGTGTATAATATGCGGTATGAAAGGAGTATGTTTAACGGGCAACCGTCCGCATAAGATCCCGTTCAAAGAGGGAAGTCGTGAGCATGAGCTGCTTTTGGAGCGCATGCGCGATACCGTTGTGGGACTTATCAAGGAAGGGTATACCGATTTCATAACCGGAATGGCTCTCGGTTCGGATATCTGGTTCGCCGAATGCGTACTCGATCTTGCGGATATATATCCGCAGATAAAGCTTGAAGCGGCGGTGCCTTATTCCGGACAAAGGGACAGGCTTGCCGTGGCGGACAGGTTCAGGTATGACGCCGTTATTTCAAAATGTTCCAAAGTCACCGTACTCGAAAACGATTATACGAAATACTGCATGGGCAAGCGGAACAGATACATGGTGGACAATTCTGACGTGGTTCTCGTCGTAATGTATTCGGATACGGGCGGAACCGCGACGACCCGAGCTTACGCGGAAAAGAAAGGTAAGCGGATAATAGATCTGGTATAATTAATTTTTTTTAGGACGGATATGCGTCCTGCGGAATAGTTATATATAAATCGGCAAAAATAAAAGACGTAAATTCAGGAGACGGATACGAAAATGGAGAAGAAAAAATACATTCTCTGCCCGAGATGTGAACTTAACTACATTGACATCAATGAAAAATACTGTGACGTTTGCAAAGCCGAACTCGGTCTCGGCGAAGCAAGTTTTCTGCTTCCCGACGAAGAAGACGAGTCGGAAGGCAAGCTTTGTCCCATATGCCATACCAACTACTGCGAAGAAGGCGAGGATATGTGCATAGAGTGCAAAAAAGAGCACGCAAATAAAGATAAAGTCATCGAGCCCGACAGCTGGGAGGAGGAAGACGAGGACGTGGCTGCCGATCTTGACAGCGATCTTGACGACGTTACGCTCGGTCTTGACGACGATGAAGAGGAAGAAGAGGAAAACGAAGAGCCCGAAGCAAGCGACGACGAAGACGATTTCGAATATATCAACCCCGACGATTTTTCCGATGACGACGATGACGAGAGCGACGACGGTGACGATGAGGGTAACTTTATCTGAAATTCTTGACAACGCCGGCAATATATATACGCCCGCATTGCGATAAAATTTTTGCGACAAAAAACGCGCGTAAAAAGCGAAAGGCTTTTTGCGCGCGTTTGGCATATAGAGCGCGCGCACTGCATAGTTTATAGGGAATATAAGGAGGACTTATGGACTTTACAGAAACGGTAAGCGCGGGATATATAAGACAGGCGGCTAAGATCCAGACCATCGTTCAGTTAAGCGTCAGGTGCGAGGGCGCGGAAAGAGTGCTTGCAGTCAGCGCGGGCGCGAACGTCAGAGTGAGCGAAACGCTCAACGGCGAAGTAAGGCTCAGCGGCAGAGAGGCGCTCGAAGCCGTGGTTATGACCGAAGACGGCATGCGCCGCGTAAGCGGTTGGGCGGAGTTTTCCGATCGCGCGGAAGCGGAAGGAATAACCCCCACTTCGCGCACGACGGCGTATTGCCGCGTACTCGATACCGACGTAGTCAGCGTCGGCGGCGGAAACGCTACTTTTGCGTCCGTAGTGGAAATAACAGTTTATGAGGAAAGAACATGTATGATTCCGCCCGCACCCGCGTCGGACGACGAGGTGTTTACGGGCAGCGAAAGCGTAACGCTGAGTTGTGTTCAGACTTCATTTTCGGGCAGGGCGGAAGCGGTATCGCGCGAGCGGTTCAATATAACGGAAGTGGTATGCGCGTTTACGGGAGTCGTTATAAACGGCACCGAAGCGGCGCTGGACGCCGTATATGTCAACGGCGAGTTTACGGTCGACGGCATAGGAAAAACGCGTGACGGCGGTATTGCGCCGTTCTCGTTCGAAGTTCCGTTCAGCACGGAGATAGCGGCTGAAGGCGCGCGGCGCGGAGGATGCGTTTTTGTAAGAACGGGCGGCGCTTCGGTGATCGGCGAACTTACGGACGAAGGAATGTCGTTTACAGCCATTGTGGAAATATGCGGGGAAGTTTACGCGGAAACCGAAACTCAGTGCGTGACCGACGCTTTCGGTCCCGACAGGGAGATAACGATGACGAGCGCGTGCGTGGAAGGTCTTAAGGTGACGGGAGCGCATTGCGTGAAAGACAAAGCGGAAGGCACCGTAACTTTACCTTCGGGGGACAATGCGGATAAGATAACCGCTATCGTCGGTTTCGGATTGACTTCGCTTACGGTATACGCAGAAGGCGGAAAGGTTGTAGCGGAAGGCGCGGTAAGCGGGTATGTGATTTATGCCGACGCAGAAGCGGGGCGCAGGAGCTCCTGTCTTGCCGAAATCCCTTTCCGCATAGTGACCGACGTGGAAGCGGACGAAAATTGCGAATTGGACATAAGCGGATCGGTAGGCCGCGTTGCGGCGCGCAGTGCGCGTGCGGGCGAAATAGCCGTCAGATGCGAACTTTCGCTTTGCATACTCACCGCGGACAGAGTGCACAAGGACGTAGTTACTTCGATAACCTGCGGCGAAGCAAAACCCGACAGAACGGGAGTCATATCGATGCATTCCGCGTCCGAGGGCGAAACGTTATGGGAAAGCGCGAAAGCTCTTTCGGTAAGACCCGAAACGGTAATGTCGCAAAATCCCTCGCTTGTGTATCCGCTTAAAAAGGGAGAAAAAGTTTTTGTGTTCCGCGAGAAAAAAGCGGAAGCATAAATAACGAATATGCGGAAGGAGGCTTGTCAAAGAGCCTCTTTTCGTGTTATAATGACGTTATGAAAGTAATAGCGTACGGAAAACTCAATCTGTGTCTGTATGTATGCGGCACGCGCGGCGGCTACCATCTCATAGACAGCGTTATGCACACGGTGAATCTCGGCGATATTCTCGATGTGCGCGAAAGCGACGATATACGCATAAACATACACGGCGCGACCGTTCCGGAAGAAACGGATTCCACGAGAAAAGCGGCGATAGCGGTATATGAACAAACGGGAGTGAAATTTTCCGCTACGGTCGAAAAACATATCCCTGTCGGCGGCGGCATGGGCGGTTCTTCCGCGGACGGAGCGGGGCTTATATATGCAGCAGAAAAACTGCTTGCAAAGCGCGGGATTGTTCTCGATACGAAAAAAGCCGCCGCAGCCACAGGCAGCGACGTTGCGTTTATGATAAAAGGCGGCGCGGCGCGCGTGCGCGGAACGGGCGACGTTATTTCGTCGTTGCCGCCTTGCACGTTCGATGCGCTTGTTGTCGATTGCGGAGAAGTAAGCACAGCGGCGTGTTATTCCGCTTTCGATAATATGCGCCTTCCGTGCGGAGGAAATTGCGAACGGATCGCGGAAAAGCTTCTGTGCGGAAAAGCGTTTCTTGCGGAAGACCTGAACAACGATTTGTTTGCTTCGGCTTGCGCTCTCAACTCCCGCGTCTCAGAAGCTTACGGCTTATTGCACGAAGCGGGAATAAAGGCGCATCTGACGGGAAGCGGAGGCTGCCTTTTCGTAGTAGGAAAGGATTGCGCCGCGGCTGAACGTGCGCTCGGAGGCAAATTCCTAAGCTTTCGCGTAAAGAACAAAAATTGCGGAGCCGAAGTAATTTCCGATTAGCCGAGCATAGCGAGATATTCCGCTATCAGACTTGCGTACTCCACGCTGCCGTCTTCGCCGTAAAAGCAAAGCGGAGGATAAGCCACACACCACCAGTTGCCGCCTTTCGCGGCGCCGAGTTCGACGATGAGCGCGTCATAATATCCGGCGGGATAGACTTTGCCGCCGTAGTCGCGATCGGGAAAATATTCATAAGACATATATGCGCGCGCGAAATACGCGAAACCGCAGACTGATAAAATACGGTCGGCGGTTTTTTTTATGTCTTTCGTCATCGAGGAAATTACGCCGTACGCTTCGTCTTTGCTCGTTACGTTATCGAGCGCGGGAGTGAGAAGATCTACGACTTCGTCTCTCACTATGTATTTGACTGCCTGATCGCAATCGGCGTCGGAGTTGGCTCTTATATGTATGCGTACGGGATCTTCCGAATCGCAGCCTCCGAAAAAAGAAAGCGCGCATGAAACAATGAGCAGTGCAAGCGCTGCGGAAATTACTTTTTTAAGTGTTCTGATTTTTTTCATATACGCAATTATGCCCTTTGATAAATAAAATCTCGCGGCTTAGGTATACTAAATTTGTAATTTTTTGAAACAAAAGGGGGTATTATGAAAAAACTCAAAATAATCGCGCTTGCCCTCGCGATAGCGACGGGAGCGGGCGCGGGAATAGGCGGGCTTGCGGTTGCGTCCTATGCCGGAGGCGGTACGGAAGCCGTAGTTACGGAAGCTGCGAATATCGTCAAAGGCGATACCAAGGAAAACATAAAGAAAGTTCAGCAGCGTCTGAAAGATCTCGGTTACTATACTATATCGGTAGACGGAATATGGGGACCGAAAACCCTTGCCGCGGTAAAGAACTTTCAGCGGGATTACGGTCTTACCGTAGACGGTATAGTCGGAACTTGGACGGAACGCGCGCTCGGCATAACGCTTTCGTCTTCGTCGGGCGGGAGTTACGGCAATTCTGACAGGAACCTGCTTGCGCGTTGCGTGTACGCCGAATCGAGAGGCGAACCGTACAGCGGTCAGGTCGCCGTCGCCGCGGTAGTTCTCAACCGCGTGAAATCTTCCAAATTCCCGAATACGGTTTCGGGCGTTATCTATCAGCCTTATGCGTTTACATGCGTTTCCGACGGACAGATAAATTATACGCCCGATCAGACGGCTTATAATGCAGTCGACGACGCGCTTAACGGTTGGGATCCTACGAACGGGTGTCTTTACTATTATAACCCCGCGACGGCTACAAGCAAGTGGATCTGGTCGCTCAAAGTGGAAATCACCATAGGCAGACATTCGTTTGCCCGCGCTTAAAGGAGGTATAAATGAAATCGCAATCAAAAGTTCTTGCTTTTCTGACCGTTCTCGTAATACTGACGCTTACAGCGGCGGTGGTCGCTCTTTCCGTCGGTCTGTATAACGTATATAACCGCGAAGTTCAGCTCGAAAGGCAAATGGACGCCGTATACGAAACTGCGGTGTATGACAGTCTTGATACCGTCAGAGAAGTGGAAAACAGCCTTGCAAAAATGCTCGTCAGCGTTTCCGACGCCGAAAACGTAGGTATGGCTGCGGATATTTATAAAAATGCGGGCAGCGCCGCCGCACGCGTGGCAAATCTGCCCGTGAATAATTACACCTATTCGGGGTTGGAGAAATTTCTCAATCAGGTAAGCGACTTTATGTCGGGATATATACGCGTGCTGCAGTCGGGCGGCGATGCCGAAGATTACAACGAACAGCTCAGCGCGATATACGAAGCAACGGTAAACGTACGAATCAGGCTGGAAGAAGCTACCGATAAGTTCGGAGGCGACTATTCGGTCATAAAAGAGATCGACGCGCAAGGCGAGTTCAGTATAGGGGAAGGGGATTTCAATGTCGAATATCCTTCTATCATCTACGACGGACCGTTTTCCGACAACCGTAAAACCGAATGGAAAGCGCTCGAAGGTATGAAAGAAGTCAGCGAAGAAGACGCGAAAGCAATCGCTTACGAGTTGCTCGGGATTGACTGTAACGTAACGGGGAAAACCGGCGGAGACGCGGAGCTGTATTTGCTCGAAGGTACTGCAGACGGCGCAAACGCTTATGCTTCGGTAACGGTAAAAGGCGGAATTATAGCCACCGCGTCCATTGCGCGCGAATCGGAAACGGGTAACATATCCGAGTCGGAAGCGCAAAAAAAAGCGATAGAGTGCACAAGAAAACTCGGATATTCCGACAGCCTTACGCCGATATGGTTCAACAGCGACGAAAATTCCGTGATAGTGACTCTTGCGCCGGAAGTGAACGGAGTTGTTTATTACCCCGATATGGTAAAAGTAAAACTCAGAGCGTCCGACGGAGCGTTGACAGGCGTTGAAGCGTGCGGTTACTGCGCAAACCACAGGGAAAGAGTTTTGCCTTCTGTCAGAATGAATAAGAACGCTGTTTACGGCTGCGTGTCGGATAAACTGGACATAAAGAACGTAAGACTTGCGGTCATTCCTCGCAATAACGGCGAAAAACTCTGTTATGAAGTCGCCGCCGAGTATAACGGACTCGATTATTTCGTATATATTGACGCCGTCGACGGCAAACAAGTGGACATACTTCGCGTAGTCGACGACAATCAGGGAAAAATGGTTATTTAATATTGCGCACCGCGCAATATAATTCGCGCCGATTGTTATATTTCGCGCGCATAGCAAGCGATAATATAACAAGAGTGCGCGCTTATATGAGCAGGGGGCGTTAAGCCTTTATCTTAACGTCCCCTGCGAAATATAACAATCGGCGCGAAACTTGTTCAGCGGTGTGCAATTTATAAAAGTTAGTGTTGCGTAAATAAAATTTGTAAGTTTTTAGGGAAGGGTTCGGGAAACCCATTTTTGTCAAAAAGGGGTTTCCCGAAAAAAATTCATAAATTAATTATAAAACCGAACGCTGTCTGAACGTTCTTTTCTCGGCGCGGGCGGCGCGTCGGGATAACCGAGCGCACAGCAACCGTATACCATGTCTTTTTCGGGTACGCCCGCTTCGGTGAGCAGGTCGCGCAGTTTTTCGCAATTTTCTTTACCGAGCTGATTAATCCAGCAGCTTCCGAGCCCGACGGCA
>CASFAN010000087.1 GCA_949292715.1 uncultured Eubacteriales bacterium | reverse complement strand
GAGCGCTTCGGGGCTTACCACGTTGTTGCCGTCCACGACCAAAACTATTTCGTTATACGCAGCGGGATACGTTCCGCCGATAAGGTCGTAATTGGACAACACGAAATCCTTGTCGCCCGCAAGCTGATACCAGTTGACGGCTTCCTGACCGTTTTCCCCGAGTACCTGAGTGGCTATGCTCAAAGCGGTAGTATCCTTTGGAGTACTGCTGACGTCCTTGTAAACGAAGCCGATGCCGTCGTCGCTCAGAGTCTTAGCCAGTATATTCATTTTTGTGCCGTAATAATAGTTTATCGAGTTCGTCCAGGAGAGATCCATGGCTTTCAGATATTCGACGAACTCCGCGGAAATGTCGTTCCTGCCCACAGATTCCAGAATGGAACTCATCATTCCCGAAATATCCGCCATACCGCCGCCGGAAGACGAAGCCGTGCCGTTTAAATAGATTTCGTCCTCGTCCGGATAAGTACTGGTATTGGACTGGTAGTTTTCGAACATGTCGGTCATAACGCTGTAGTCCATCGAATATTCGTATATCCCTATCGGCACTGTGGCGAGAATGCTCGACTGCATGTTGTCCAGAACCAGATTAAAGCCGTTGGACATCGCAAGTACCAGCGCAAGGCTTATTATTCCCACGCTCCCCGCGAAGCTCGTCAGGAACGTGCGACGTTTCTTGGTCAAAAGGTTTTTAAGCGAAAGACTGAAAGCCGTCCTTGCTTTCATGGAAGTCGATTTGAAAGGCGTTTTCTGCCCTTTCGCCTTGATACCGAGCGCGTTCAGCGACTTGACTGCGGCGACCAGAACGTTGTTTTTCTTCGCGCCGACTTCTGCGGAAGCTTTTTCGGCGTCGGCTTCGATAGCGTCGGTTTCGCTTTCGGTTTCCACAAGTTCGGGTTCCCATTCGAAAGGCATGGAGTCGCTTTCGACCAGACCGTCGCGGAGTTTGACGATCCTGGTGCTGTAGGTGTTTGCAAGCTCGTTGTTGTGAGTAACCATGATGACCAGACGGTCTTTGGCGACTTCTTTCAACAGCTCCATTACCTGCACGCTGAGTTTGGAGTCCAGTGCGCCGGTGGGTTCGTCCGCAAGCACGATCTTGGGATTGTTGACGAGCGCCCTCGCTATCGCGACGCGCTGCATCTGTCCTCCGCTTATCTGCGAGGGCTTTTTCCTGAGTTCGTCGCCCATTCCCACGCGCTCCAGCGCTTCGGTCGCCATGCGGCGCCTTGCGGCTTTGTCTACGCCCGAGAGGCTCAGCGCCAGTTCGACGTTCTCGACGACCGTCAGATGCGGTATCAGGTTATAGTTTTGGAAAACGAAACCTATGGTCGCGTTTCTGTACGCGTCCCACTGTTCGGATTTAAACGATTCCGTGGAAGTGTTTCCTATTATCAGATCGCCCGTGGTATATCTGTCCAGACCGCCTATGATATTCAGCATCGTGCTTTTACCGCAGCCCGACGCGCCGATTATCGACACGAATTCGGACTCGCGGAAAGCGAGCGTCACTCCCCTCAACGCACGGACGGTGTAATCGCCCATTTCGTAAACTTTGGTAACGTTTTTCAGCTTCAGCATACGTCGCTCCTTAGTATTTCATTAGTTAAGAACCGTAATCGGAAAAAAGACGGATCAACCCATTTTTTCGCTGAGTTTTTCGCCTCCGAGAATGTGGATATGCAGATGTTTTACGGACTGACAACCGTCGTCTCCCTTGTTGGAAACTATTCTGAACCCGCCGCCGAGTCCCAGTTCGTCGCTAAGCGAAGCCAGTTTGGCGAACATGTTTCCTAATGCCGAAGGATCTTTCGACGCCATGTCGGCGATGTCGGAATAATGCTTTTTGGGCATCATCAGATAATGTTTTTTCGCCTGCGGACTGATGTCCAAAATTATAAGTAAATCGTCGTCCTCGTAAACCTTTGTCGAAGGGATATCGCCCG
Organism: uncultured Eubacteriales bacterium; assembly: GCA_949292715.1. Lineage (GTDB taxonomy): Bacteria > Bacillota > Clostridia > Christensenellales > Pumilibacteraceae > Protoclostridium. Next base: position 1,032 of record CASFAN010000087.1, on the reverse strand, counting down.
CTATGATTTTACAGAAAATGCAATCGTTCATTTTATCGGTTCTCCTTTAAGCCCGTCCTTATATAAGGCGGTCGGATTAATTATACCATACTCGTCGTTCGTTTCAACATAAAATTTGACATAGTATTCGCTGTATCCCGTTTTCATACCGTCCTCTTCGGTTTCGAACAGCACGTTTTGAGGCACGTTCGACATTTTTTCCAGATATCCGCGGCGCAGCTCGTCGCGTTTTACCCGTAAACGCTTTTCCCTTTCGGTTTTTACGGGATCGTCGACTTTTTTCATTTTGTAAGCTGCCGTACCCTCTCTCGCGGAAAACGGAAAAATATGAATATCGGAAAATGCCGCTTTATCGGCAAGCGACAGCGTGTCCGAAAAATCGGCTTCGGTTTCCCCGGGAAATCCGACTATTATGTCGGTGGTTACCGAAGCGAGCGGAAAGTATTTGCGGATAAGAGATATTTTATCCAGATATTTTTCGGCGGTATAACGCCTGTTCATGGCTTTCAGCACCCTGTCCGAGCCGCTCTGAAGCGACAAATGGAAATGCGGACAGAACTTTTTCAACGCTTTCAGCGCCTCCAGAAGTTCCTCGTCTACGCCCTCGGCATAGAACGACCCCAGCCTCAACCTGACGTCGGTATCCGCTACCGCGCGCATAAGTTCGGCAAGACTTTCGCCGCGCTCCCGCCCGAAAGCGGAAAGATTTATCCCCGTTACGACTATCTCGCGGGTAAAGGCGGAAAGCCTGTTTATTTCATTTGCCGCGTCGGCAACGCCGCGGCTTCTCGCTCTCCCTCTAAGATACGGTATCACGCAGTACGAACAGAAATTGTCGCAACCGTCCTCGATCTTCACCAAAGCGCGTGTTCTGGTGCTTAAAGGCAAAAGTTCGGGTTCTTCAAATTCGGTTTTCGGATAAAACACCGATTTTTGTCCCGCTTCGTTCACGGCGTCTGCGGACAGGTATTTCCCGCCGGTTCCGGAGAGGTATTTCACGCCCTTGGACATATAGAACGCGGGATTTTTTTC
>CASFAN010000086.1 GCA_949292715.1 uncultured Eubacteriales bacterium | reverse complement strand
ATAAGCGCAATCAATTTTGCTATAAACCCTTTACTTTTCGTGCCGGTATGTGTTTTCATTTTTATTTTCTCCTTTTTATCGGTGTTTCTTGCCTATAATACAAACTCTCAAGCCGTTTTGTTGGTAAATTATAAAAATTTTTTTTGTTTTTATAAAAATTTTTTTGAAAACGCTCTTGCGCACCGCGCCTGTTTCGCGCGAGCGTTGCGAATTGAAAATGTTTGCCACCCGCAAAATCCGTTCGCATCTGCTGCTTGCCGTACTCTGCGATTACTCGTGCGTATTTTATAAAGTGTTTATCCTTATAAAAAAGAACGAGTTACTCATAGTCAAAGACGGCAGCGATTGCGGAGAGATTTCGAGGTAGAACGCGCGTTTCCGGAGCGAGCGAAGCGATAGCGGTAGGTGCTGGGGTTTCCCGCGCCTACCCGAAAACGCGCGTTCTAACCGAAAAGATACCGTAAGCGCGGAAATGGTATTGCGCAACCCAGCGAAAGAAAAACCGCGAAAGGTTTTTCTTTCGCGGCAGGGTAGCGTTAGCGGTGCGCAATATATTCAAGTGGTCGAACCGAAGCCGCCTGTACGGGTACCTGCGGCGTCATCGTCGTCGGTCAGATAATATTTGAGGAATATCCCCTGAGCGAACGCCTTGCCCGCCTCTACTTCGAGGTCTTTATCGCTACGATTGGTCATTTTTATCATAATATGTCCTTGGTTGTCCGCTCCGTAATAATCGGAATCGATTATGCCCACCGTATTGTCGAGCGCAAGTTTATACTTGAACCCGAGCCCCGAACGCGGGAATATCGCAAGCACAAGATCGCGCTCCATTGCGCAACGTATGCCGGTGGGAATTTTCACCGTTTCCCCTGCGCGGATAACGAGTTTTACGGGCGCGTAAAAATCGTACCCCGCACTGCCCGCAGTCGCGCGGCGAGGCAGTTTTATTCCTTCGTAAGCGGCTTCTTCACCGCCGTCGGTAACGAAACGATCGAGAGTTACTTTTTCGAACTTAGTCATTTTATCCTCCTTGACGCGCTCCGGGCGCGTTTTGTCGTAAATTTATATTCCGCTTTCGACGGTAAGCACGCTTCCCTGCTTACCTCGTTTTACGGTTATCTTGTTTGCGATGCGTTCTTTCAATTCGTCGACGTGCGAGATTATTCCGACAAGCCTGTCGCCGCCCGCAAGTTCCGCGATTATGTCCATGGCTTTTTCGAGAGAGTCGGCGTCCAGAGTACCGAACCCCTCGTCGATAAACATCGTATCGAGTTTCAGCCCGCCCGAATACTGCTGAACGGTATCCGAAAGTCCGAGCGCAAGCGCGAGCGCGGCTTTGAACGATTCGCCGCCGGATAAGGACTTCGCGGCGCGCCGCTGTCCCGTCCATGCGTCGTCCACATCGAGATCGAGTCCGGATTTACTTCGGTTGCCGCTGTCCTGCAAACTCCTGCGGACAAGCGAATAACGCCCGTCGGTCATAACGCCGAGACGTTTATTCGCCTCTTTGAGTATTATATCGAAATACACTTGCTGAACATACACTTCGAACGTTATCTTGCGCTTGCCCGTAAGCTCGCCGTTTGCGGTATCCGAAAGCGCGGCGGCGTCCGAACATTCGCGTTCTTTTTTCCTGAGTTTTTCGCTCTTTTCCGAAAGCTCGCACTGCACCGACTGATTGTTTTTTATATCCGCCGCCAGCTCTTTCATTTCCTCGTCAAGCGCCGACTCGCTTTCGCGCACGTTTTTAAGCGCTTCGCGCACGTCCGTAAGATCGATTTCGGTTTCCGCAAACTTTATGCCTAATTTTTCGGCATACTGCGCCAACGTTTCCGCCTCGGTTTTTTCGCACCCCTCCGCCGCGGAAATATCCTTTTCTGCGGAAAGTTTGCCGTCCTGCGCCGCTTTAAGCGCATTTTCGATTGCCCGATATTCACACGCGAGCTTATCGAGTTGCGATTTTGCAGTCGCTTCGTCGGCGAATTTCAGTTGTTTTTTCAAACTTTCGGCTTCACTCGCAACCCGTCCGTACTCTACGCGAATCTCGTTGATTTTTTCGTTTACTTCGTTATAAGCGCTGAGCGCGTTTGCCGCCGTCTCATCCGCTATTTTACGCGCGTCTTCTGTATTTTGCTTTTCTTTTACCTTATACTCCGCCGCTTTCAGCCGCTCGTTCGCGGTAGCAAGCGTGCTTCTTACACTTTTGCGAACGGAAGCGAGCGCGGATTCAACGTCCTGCCAATCGCACTCGGTAAACGCGGAAAACGCTTCGAGATAGTTTGCGCGTTCGGTATCGAACCCGGCAATCGCCGCTCTTTCGTTTTTTTCCGCTTCCGAAAGTGCGTCGCGATCTTTTTCGTAAGCGTTTTTAAGTCGCCTGTACTCCGCTTCGTCGGGCGCGTCTTCCGCCTTTTTAGCAGGCAAAGGATGATGAAGCGAGCCGCATACGGGACAAGGTTCGCCGTCGGTCAGTTTTGCGGCAAGCAATCCCGCCTGAGCCGACAGAAACAGTTTTTCCGCATCCGCAAACGCGCTGAACGATTTTTCGGCTTTTGCCGCCGCCTCGCGTTTTACCTTTCCGAGCCCGATTGCCGTTTTTTCTTTTTCTTTCGTGCGCGCGTATCTGATCCCCAACTCGTCCAGTTTCTGCGCCTTTTCGGTTTCTGCGTTAAGCGCGGTTTTAGCCTCCGCATATTCCGCGTCGGCGGTTTTCAGATTTTCGAGTTTTACGTCGCAATCGGTTTTTGTTTTCACGGCGTTTTCGCGGGTCAATTTATAGCTTTCAAGGCAGGCAGTATGTTTTTTAAGATCTTCCGCAAGCCCGTAAAGTTGCTTTGATTTTTCGGTAAGCTCCCCGTACTTCGGCAAAGACTTTTCAAGTTCGGACACCTCGGCTATAAGTTTTTCGCGTTTTTCAACGTCTTTCTGCGCCGCTTTCAGCGCTGTTTCGGCGTTTTCCAGCCTTACTTTCGCTTTACTTGCCTTGTCGCGCGCCGCAAGCAAGGACAGTATATGACCGTTATAGTCCTTTATTGTATTTTCGCGCAATGCGAGCTCTGTTATTTGCTTGCCCAGCAACTCTTTCCTGCGCCGCATTTCCTTGCCGCGCGAAATACTTTCGTCTATATCCCGTTTAAGAAACTCCGCCGCTTTTTCCGCGCCGTATACGGAAAAGTCTTTCCATTCCGCGCGTTTTTCTTCGGGCAGAATCGCGCGACCCAGCGCATTTTTAACTTCGTTTTCTATCATATTCGCTTCGTTTTTCAGCGACAGATACTTCCGTTTGAGCGCGTCCTGCAAATTTTTGTAAATGCGCGTATCGAATATGCGTTGAAATATTTCCACGCGTTTGTTGCTGTCCGCGGTCACGAGATCGAGAAACTCGCCCTGCGCTATCATCACGATCTGCTTGAACTGCGTATGATCTATGCCGAGCAACGCTTCTATCGCTTCGTCCGCGCCGCGCTTGTCGTATACTCGATCGGGCGCGATAAACTCGACCGTGGGCGCGTCTTCGATAAACTCGCCTTCTCCGCGCTTTTTCGGCCGCAATTGTTTCGGCGTTCGCCTGATCCTGTAAATTTTGCCGTCATGCTCGAAAGTAAGATCGACGTAAGACCTCACTTCGGGTAAAGCGAAATGACTGCGCAGACAATCCTCTCCACGCGTGCCTCCGCTTACTTTTCCGTAAAGCGCAAACGATATGGCGTCGAATACGGTAGTCTTTCCCGCACCCGTTTCTCCGCTTACGAGGAAGATTCCGCCCTCGCCGAATTTTGTAAAATCTATTTCCACGCGGTCGGCGTACGGTCCGAACGCGCACATTTCCAGTTTCAGAGGTTTCATTGTTTATCCTCCGTAAAACAGCGCAGAAGTTCCGCCTGACGCTCCGTCATCGGCGTACCGTTCTGTTCGTCGAAAAACAGCGCAAACAGTTCTTCCGTAGTCTGCTGTCTGAGCCGCTCGCTCGTTTCCGTAAGTTCTTTTTCGCGCAGACCGTTGTCGAAGTCCAGTTTCATTACGTTCGGATAAACTTCGCGCACTTTTTCGATCGCGTTTATTATCTTTTCTTTATCCGTAAGCGTTATGTGCATATAACTGTCGGCAGGATAAACGGAAAGGAAATCTTTCAGCTCTCCGAGTTCGCATTTCACCTCGCCCATGGCGTGCAGAGGCACGAGCGGAACGAGCTTGAAATCGACTTCGCCTTTGCCGCGTATTTCCCCGACGACAACGCTTTTTGCACGGCGACATTCGGAAAACGAATACGCTATCGGTGAACCGCAATAACGCACTTCCTCTCTGCCTATACGCTGAGGAGCGTGTATATGCCCGAGCGCGACATAATCGAATGCGTCGAACGCCGAAGCGTCCACGTTGTCCACGCCGCCGAGCGACAAGGTTTCGGAATCCGAACGGTCGGGCGAAATTCCCGCAGCAGTAACGAACTGATGCGCAATAAGAACATTTCGAGCGGTTTTGTCCGTTTTTGCCGCGTCGATCGCCGCGCGCACGCATTCGTCGTAAGACGACGTTTGAGTTCCGAGAAGCGAATTAACGACCGCCGGACGGACGAACGGCAGCATGTATACGTTAACTTCGCCGTAAGCGTCTTGGATATGCTCGCACGGCAAACTGCCGTCGTACGCGCCCGCGAAGTATACCCGCCGCGACGACATGAGCTTTTTACCGAATTGCAGACGTTCGCCCGAATCGTGATTACCGCCGATGACGAAAACCGCTCTGCCGTCGCCTGCAAGGCGCGTAAGAAACTCGTCGAAAAGTTCCACGGCTTCCACGTTCGGCACGCTTCTGTCATAAACGTCGCCCGCGATAAAAACCGCGTCCGCGCAAGACTCTGCCGTTATGCGCACGATTTCGCTCAGTATATGCCGCTGATCGTCAATCATGGAATATTCGTGAACGCGCTTGCCGAGATGAAGATCGGAAACGTGAATAAACTTCATTCTGCCTCCTTTGACGTTTTACCCTCTGCCGTATGACAAAAGCGTCCTCGGTTTTTAAGCCAAAGACGCTTTTTCGCTTACGTTATCAGCCTTTATAATTGACTACCTGACTGAAATCGACTGCTTTGAGCGAAGCCCCGCCGATGAGTCCTCCGTCGATATCGGGCTGAGCCATGAGCTCTTTGACGTTCTTCGGATTCATCGAGCCGCCGTACTGTATTCTGACTTCTTCCGAGCAGTCAGCGCCGTAAAGTCCGGCAACAACGCCGCGGATAGCCTTGATCGTTTCTTCAGCCTGTTCGCTCGTCGCGGTCTTGCCCGTGCCGATTGCCCATACGGGTTCGTATGCGATGACGACTTTCGCCGCGTCTGACGCGCTTACGCCGTCGAACGCACCCTTGACCTGCGTTTCGATGACGCAGTTCGTCTTGCCGCTTTCGCGCTCGTCGAGAGTTTCTCCTACGCAAACAATAGGTTTAAGACCTTTCGCGATAGCCGTTTTAAGTCTTGCGTTGACGCTTGCGTCCGTTTCGCCGAAATACTGACGGCGCTCGCTGTGACCGATGATTACGTATTCGGTACCGAGTTCGAGCAGCATATCCGCGCTTATCTCGCCCGTGAATGCGCCTTTTTCAGCCCATGCGACGTTTTCCGCGCCGACTTTGATATTACTGCCTTTGCAAAGAGTGACGGCTGTATCGATATCCGTATAAGGCACGCATATCACAACTTCAGCTTCAGCATCGGCGACGAGGGGTTTAAGCTCGGTTATAAGCTGAGCCGCCTGCGCTCTCGTCATATTCATTTTCCAGTTACCCGCAATTATGGGTTTTCTTGCCATGACCGTTATATCTCCTTCATTTGATATCCTTAATATTATATAGCAAACGTCGGCGTTTGGCAAGAAAATTAAGCACTTTTCGGGAAAGGAGTATTGACATAACGCCCATAAAATGCTATGATTGAAAATAGAGCGGCAAAAGCCGCGTCACACACAGGGATAATTATGAGATTACTTAAAGCATTATTCGGAAGGACTGCGCTGACGATCCTCGCAATACTGTTGCAACTGCTGTTCAACATTGCGGGGATATATCTGATCGACGGGATCATAAAAGCGTTCACCGACGGCATACTGATACTCGGCATAAGTCTTTCCACAATCATACTCGGCGTTCTGGAATTCTGTATCGCGTTGTTTACAACGGTCAGGATAACCATACGCGATATGTCGCCTGACGCGAAAATGAGCTGGATAGTAGTGCTCGTGTTTGCGCCCATCGTAGGCAGTATGCTCTATCTGCTGTTCTCACACAACTTTCCGACTCGCGCAAAACGTCTGCTTCATCTTGACATAAACGCCCGCGCGGCTGTATATACGGAATGCCCGGACGATTGCGCGGACGTACTCGGCGACTATATCCGTCACAGCCGTCAGATATACGACGGTTCGCGCGGCGTGCCGAGGAAATACTCCGACGTCAGGTTTTTAAACTGCGGCGAAGCGTTCTGGGAGACATTGCTTGTCGAGCTGGAAAAAGCGGAAAAGTATATATTCATGGAATACTTCATCATCGAAAAGGGCAAGATGTGGGACGCCGTGGAAGATATACTCGCAAGAAAAGCAGCGGAAGGCGTTACCGTCAAAGTTATGTATGACGATATCGGCTGTCTGACCAGACTTAAACGCAATTACTGGAAAACATTGCGCGCAAAAGGCATAGAATGTCTGCGTTTCAATAAACTTCGTCCCGTGCTCAGCGCAGTGCACAACAACCGAGACCACCGTAAAATCACCGTAATAGACGGTAAAGTCGGGTTTGTCGGGGGCGTAAACTTCGCCGACGAATATATAAACGAGATCCACCCGCTCGGACGTTGGAAAGACTCCGCGGTAATATTGCGCGGAGCGGCGGTACAAAATCTTATAATAATGTTTCTTACGATGTTCGACAGTCAGGACGCTACTCAGCTGGAAAACTACGAAAAATTCATTCCCGAGTATTACGAATACTTTGACGAGGCAGGAATCGTTCAGCCGTTCGGAGACGGACCCAATCCGCTTTATAACACGCACGTCGCAGAAGACGTCATACTCAATATGATTACCAATGCGAAAAAGTATATTTATATAACCACTCCCTACCTTATAATAGACTATAACCTTTCGAGCGCGCTCTGTCGCGCCGCGGAAGGAGGGGTCGACGTAAGAATAGTAACGCCGCGTATACCCGATAAGAAAATAGTGTTCTGGATAACTCGCCGCAACTACCGTAGACTTTTCGCACACGGTGTGAAGATATACGAATACACTCCCGGTTTCATACATGCAAAAAATTATATCTGCGACGACGAAGTGGGAATGGTCGGAACGATCAACATGGATTACCGTTCGCTTGTTCACCACTTCGAATGCGGAGTATGGATGTACAAAACCGAATGTCTGAAAGACATAAAAGCGGACATAGAATCGGTATTTGCGGAAAGCGAACTGATGACTCCTCAATCCGCGAAACTTTCCGTACCCAAACGCATAATAAGCGCCGTCGGCTCTCTATTCGCTCCGATGTTATAACGAGTTTCGCGCCGATTGTTATATTTCGCGCGCATAGCAAGCGACAATATAACAAGAGTGCGCGCTCATATAAGCGCGAACGCCAAAGGATTCTTTCGGCGGGCGGGGCATTCGCGCCCCTTACGGGGCAGACCACGCTAACGCTGTGCGTTAGCTCGCCCGCCTGACAGTGCAGGCAACAATGTTCGCATATCGTAAGATATGCTCTGCATTGTTT
>CASFAN010000085.1 GCA_949292715.1 uncultured Eubacteriales bacterium | reverse complement strand
TTCACGTTATCCGTCGGCTCGTGTACGGTTTCATCGATAACGGGCATCTGCGTCTCTGTCACCGCACACGCCTTTTCTTCCGCTATTTCGCTTATAGCAGGCATTGCGTCGTTATCGCGAACAAACGCCTGCTCTTTTCTTTTCTCTTTTGTAATTGCGACAGTGTTTATAACCGCCGCGGCTATCGTAAACACGCCGCCGATAAGTATCAATATTGCCGAATAAAGCGCGGAATATTCCGATTGCGCGCCGTACAACGTCACGAAATAGCATACAAGCGCGAGCGACAGCGACGAAGTCGCGGTTGCCGGTATTGCGTTTATGCGGGCGCGGAATCGGAGCACCGCCGCAAGCACGAACACCGCCGTGCTTATTCCGACGCATACCCAAAATACGGCATTGCCGTTCCAGGCGGATACAAAATCTTTCAGTGCTTCCATTCTTTTCCCTCCCGCAGTTTACAAAAACGATTATACACTTCTTCGTCGCAAAAATCTACCGTTTGCGGCATGTTTTTTCAATCGGCGAAACGTTTTTCGTCAATAAGGTATATACGTTTGCGCGTCACTTTTAAACCGAGCAGTTTTTCTACCGCCGCGGCGTATATTTCGAGCTGCCTGTCATACTTTGCCTTGCGCTCCGCATTAATCCAACCCGTTTTGTAATCTATTATTTCGCATTCTTCGCCGCGAACTGCCATAAGGTCTATTATTCCCTGTAACAGCAGTCCGTCGCATTCGCCGTTAACGTCCTTATCGCATACGAACAGAAAAGGCTGTTCTCTGTAAATTTGCGCGCCCGCGGTTTCGGCGGCAAGAGCGGCAAAAGCCGCGTTAAGCTTGCTTTCGTCGACAAGATCGAAGTCGGGCAGATCGCTCAGCCGTTCTTTCTGCTTTTCTACGGTAAGAGAGAAATCGGCGCGTTCGAGTGCGGCATGATATGCGGTACCGCGCGACATAGCCTCGCGCGCGCCCGTCCCCTCGTATTCCGCGCCCGTAAGCGACCTGACGTCCGCTGCGGAATCTTCCGTAGGCTCGATATCGGCAAGCAACCCCGTAACCGATTTTTTTATATCGTGGGGCGCGGCAACGGGAGCCGTTTTCAGATATTCGCGTATGCGTTCGACCCCGGTTACGTCCGCATTGCCGAGCGCGGTTCTTTCTTCGTCCGTATCCCGATCTGCGATCGAAAAATCCTTTATTCCGTGACTGACGGCAGTCGGATATATCCATTCGGCAAACGTATTGCATTTTTCGGGAGGAATATTCTTGTCCTCTACCGTTTCGGGCAGGAACAAGGCAAGTTTTTCCTTGGCGCGCGTAAGTGCGACGTAGAGTATACGCATTTCCTCTTCTTTGTTCTCTTTGCGCTTCTTTTCCCGTATCGCCATAAGCGGAACGGACTTGTACTTTTCACCCGTTTCTTTTATGCGCGCTTCCACGCCTACGCCGAGATCGGAATCGAAAATCACGGCGTCGTCCGCCCTCTTCTTTCCGCGCGCGAGACCGCAGAGCACGACAACGGGAAATTCAAGCCCTTTGGACGCATGCACCGTCATTATTCTCACACTTCCCGATTGCTGAGCTACCTCCGCTTCGGGAACGGAAGCGGAAGATATCTGATCGAGAAATTCGCTCAGGCTCCCTCCGAACGCGTTTGCGGCTTCGAGCAGTCTGCCGAGCGCGTCGGCTTTAGCTATTCCCGATCTTTCGCCGAGCGCGGTCGCGAAAAGTTTGTTTTCGCTTGTCATTCTTCCCGCAAGCTCGCCTACGCTTACCGTACGCGACAGGCGCGAATATACGGAAATTCTGTCCAGAAACTGCGCTGCGCGCGCTCCTTCTTTACGCTCCGCATAAGCCGTCACGCATTCGTAAAAATACTCGGCGTCGGGCGCGGCGGCACGTATGCGGGTCAGCTCTTCGTCCGAAAACCCGCCCACGGGAGAACGCATAACCGCCGTAAGCGAAATATCGTCGTAAAAATTATCCGCAAGGCGCAGCATGGAGATCAGCAGTCTGTTTACGCGTCCTTCCGTCACGCTGAGCTTGCTGCCCATGCTGACGGGTATGCCGAGCGCGCGCAGATTACGGGCGACTTTTTCTTCTCCTTTCATGCGCGAACGAGTAAGCACCGCTATGTCTTCGTATTTGTATCCGCCGTTTTTTATGAGTCCGACGATATACCGCGTGATAGCGTCCGCCTCCGCGTTCTGTTCTTCGTACTGCGCAGATCTATCTTCGCGCACGCTGTATATTTCGTCGAATCCGACCGTCTCGTTTTCTTTCGCCGGCACGGAGTAGCGGAAAATCTCGACGCTGTCGTCGTTCGTCGGCTGTCCGTCGAGTTCGAATTCAGCTTCGCCCGCATAATCGACCATACCGAAATCGCGCGTCATTATCCGCGAAAACAGCAGATTGCAAAATCGCAGTATGCCCTCTTTACTGCGGTAGTTTCTGTTAAGCTCCTTACTCCCGCCCTGAGCCGAAAGTTTTTCACGCTTAGCCGCAAAAGCCTTCGGAGTACAGTTGCGGAAAGCATAGATATTTTGTTTTATATCCCCCACAAAGAAAAGGTTATTATTACCGAGTAAAGAAATAATGCTTTCCTGCAAAGGACTAATATCCTGATATTCGTCTATAAACACATAGTCGAGCGAAGCTCTGATCGCGTCGCCTTCCGCGCTTTCGAGTATCGCTTTCGCTCGCCGTTCGAGATCGCTGAAATCCAATTTGCCTTTTTCGGCTTTCTTTTTCGTATAATATTCAAGTGCGCGGAGTGCTATCGAACACAGCTTTTTTGCCGTCCTGCCTGCCACGTCGTTTCGGGATTCCTGTAAATCGTCGAGATACGTAAGGTATTCCTGTATGCGCTTTTTCGCTTCGTCGCGCTCGGCTCTGATTTTACTTATACCCGACGCACGAGTCCATACCGCTTCCCCGCCGTTAAGCACCGCGTACATTTCTTCGGCGTACGGCGCGGCTTTTTCTCCGAGTCCGTACTCTGCGGCAACCCTCTCGAAATCGGTAATCGCATTAAGCGCGCTTTCGTAATATTTTCTCGTGACCGCGTCGGTTACTTCACGACATTTCCCGTCGTCGGAATAACAGTCCGCCGCCTTTTCCAGCCAATCCTTATCGTCCGTTTGCGCAAACGCGAAAACAAGCATATCCGTAACGGCTTTTCTGATATCGGCGTCGCTGCGTTTCTTTATGTAGCAGGCGCACAGATCGGTATAATCCGCGTCGGGCGCGGTTTCTTCGTCGGCAAGCGCGCGATCCACGCTTTCCCGAAGCCAGCTCGAACTCTCCTTGTCGTCCGCAATTTCGAATGCGGGATCGTCTCCGCACACATAAAAATACTTTCTGATGAGCTTCTGACAGAATTTATGCAGCGTACATATATCGGCAGACGCGAGATTTTCCGCTTCCGTTTTATATCTTTCGTCTCCCGTTTCCTCAAACGCTTCCCGCAGTTTACGCGCGAGTTTGGTGCGCATATCGTCCGCGGCGGACACGGTAAACGTCGAAATAAGCATTCTTTTCAGGCTGTATCCCTCGCTTAAAAGGCGGAGAACGCGCCCGAGCATAACCGTCGTTTTACCGCTGCCCGCACTCGCGCTGACCAGCAGATCGCCGTCGCCGTAATCTATAACCGCTCTCTGTCTTTCCGTCCAGGCTATTTTATTATTCGCGCTTTTACCGTCAGACATTTTCGTCCTCCTTTTTCGGATGCAGTTCGGCTTTCGGGATTTTTCTTTCGCCGCCCTCATAGCCGCAACAGTCGGAAAAATCGCAATATCTGCATGCGTTATCCGTCGGCGAAGGGGCTATGTATCCGTCGGCTATTTCATCGGCGGCTTTCCCGCCCACTCGCACCGCATAATCCATAAGAGTATAAAGATCCTGCGTGCTTTCGTTCCCGCACACGTATTTGCGTTTAGATCGCCCTTTCGGTTTTGTGACTATGCTTTCTCCGTCCGACAGTATATGCGGGTCGGTCGCGTCAAGCACTTCGTCCGAGTTATCGCAAAATCCCACGAGCAGATAAGGTTCGGTCACCGAAAAATCCGTTCTCGTAGGAAAATAAAACGCGCCCGCAGGTCTGTATCCCGCCTTTACAAGCACCGCAAGATACAACAGCAACTGTATTTTCAATCCCGCGCGGACATATCCCGGTTTTACCTCGGTATTGCCCGTTTTGTAATCTATAACGCGGGCAAGGTCTTTGAATATATCTATACGGTCTATTTTTCCGCGTAAAGATACTTTTTTCCCGCCCGTGACGAGAGCGAGCGCCGCGAGTTTTTTGCCCTCTCCGAATTCGGTTTCGGTCGCCGCGGGACGGAAAGATCCTGCACGCAACTGCGCAAGTATACTGCCGCAAAGCCCTTCCGCCTCCTTGCAAAGCAATTCCGTAAGACGTCTGTTTGCTTCGATATCGCTTTTACCCGTTTCCGCAAGAGCGTCCGAAAGCAACTTTCTCGCCGCTTCCTCGGGAGGCAGGCTCTCCATAATTCCGATGTATTTTTCCGCGACCCGGTGCAGTACGCTTCCTATGTCAAGCGCGTTCATTTCTCCGCGCTCGGGCATTTTTAATTTCAGGCCGTATGTAAAATAGTTCATTCGCGGGCATTTGAAATACGATTCGAGCTGACTGACTTTTGTCGTTTTTCCGATCATGAGCGCGCCTGCCGCCGCGTCGGACGACGAAGGCTCGGGCATTTCGTATTTATCGGCGCTTCCGCCTACGACTGCTTTTAAATAACCGTAATATGCGGGTTCGGTATCGTTTTCGCGTATCTGAGAACGCGCGGAAAGATACTGTTCTTCCATCATATTTTCCGTCGGACAATATTTTATAATATCCTCGGGATCGCGCGAATGAGCGAGCTCCGCTCTGTCTTTCTCCCAGCTTCCGACGGTAAACTTGCGTGCATAACGTTTAACCGCGTCGGTAACGTTTCCCTCTTTTTCCGTATAAACAAGCATGACTTTTTCCGCGCCGTCAAGCAACAGAAAAAATTCATCGTAAGCGCGCTTGTTGACTTCCGCGGTTGTCGGCGAAAGCTCTGCGCCCGCGCCGCGTATACGCTCGGTTTCTTCGTCGCTGAGCAATCCGTCGTCCTGTACGACGGCGGGATGCTTGTCCGAATCGAAATCCGCTACGTATATTCTGCGGAACGAACGGGCGCGAAAATCGCGCTCGCCGCCTATTTCCACCGCTCCGGTAAGGCGCGGGCGCGCGGAAAGTTCGGTTTCGCGCATGCCGTCCGAAAGCGCGTCGGACACCGTTTTATCAGGCGCGTCGCCGAGCAGTCTGCGGCAGAGTCCCAGAAGTTCCGTCAGTTTGTCTTTCGGCGAAGCTCTGCCTTCGTCCGCTTCGGCAAGATCTTCGGGATAATGCGCAAACGCATATTCCGCGGCGCACTCCGCCTCCGCAAGCAATCCTTCTTCCGCTTTGCCGTTCATTGCGCGAAGCAGCGAAGCGATGTTGCTTCTGCATTTTTCCGCGTCTTCCAGATACTCGTCGCCGAAGCCGCCTTCGAACGGCGACAAAAAACCCTTGTAAGTTATTCCGCGTCTGAGCACGAATCTTTCGAACGCGTCGCATTCTTTCTTGCCGTTACCAGAAAGCGGGCTTTTGGCAAGACGTATCACGTCCTCGGCACGATAACCGCGCGACGCCGCGTTAAGCGCGGAAGAAATAAAAATTCCGAGAGGATGTTCCGCGAGACTCAGACTTTCGGACGCGCAATAAGGCACTCCGTTTTCGCGGAATATGCGTTTCAGTTCTTCCGGATGGGCGTCCGATGTTACCACGCACATTTCTTCGTAAGGCACGCCGTTCCTGTGATCGGAAGTAACGCGCGCCGCTATGGCTTTTGCCGCGAATACGGGAGACGGAGCGGCATACAATTCTGCCTCTCCGAAAGAAATATTATCCGTCTGCACGTCGAATATCAGCAACTCCCTAGCCTGTTTTTCCGCCGCGTTCATCACTCGGCGCATAAGCGCGGTATAAGCGTCGAAACACGCCACGTATACGTGAGCGTTTTTCAGATAATCGCTGTTTTCGAGAAATTCCGCAAGCAGACGCAGCCTTCCCGCGGAATCCGTATACTTCCCTTCCGACGCCGCAAGATACGCCTCGTAAATAAGCGCGATATCTTTTTCTTTATCGCTGCAAGAAACGGCGCGTAAATCCTCAGGCGTTATCCCGCACGACATCATCTGATTTATGACGTCGTACAGTCCCGAAGCAAATCCCTTTGCGGACCAGCTTCGCCAATAGCATTTCATCTCCGCGTGTTTCTCGGCAAGAATTCTCCGCAGCAGAATAACGCTGCCTTTTCTCGGCAGGTACTCGGCGCTGTCGGCGTTTTTGACGAACATTCTGCTCCATGTGGTCACGCTCACGTCGAACGCTCCGCCGAAGCGACGGCAAAGCTCTCGTTCGGCTGTAAGCGTGCATCTGTCCGGGACTATGACGACATGTTTCTCGGAAAGATTGACCTTACGTTCCGCCAGCCTGTCCATAACCGCGGAAAGCGCGGCAGTAAAAGAAGTGTGCGAAAAAATTTTTTTCATACTCACATAATACCCGAATTAAGGTGACAAATCAAGTTATTTATGCTAAAATAGATACCGAAATTCTTTTTAAGGAGTTTATAAGGTGAAAAAAGTATTCGTACTTATCATATCTCTCCTGCTTGCCGCATTCGCGTTTACGGGTTGCGGATCGCTTTTCAGTTGCGGAAACACATCCGCCACAAGCACCATTATGACCGAAAAGCCTTGGAAAAACGACTTCAATTACGAACAAGTCACTTACGACATATCGAGATATACCGTAGCATACAGCGAAAACGAAAAGAGAGAAGCCGTTTTCGATACCGACAAAACCGTTGCGGAAGGCAGCTATACGCTCACTCTCACGACGATAGCCGAAAACATCAAGAATTCCGAGGAGTTCGCCGCACTCGGCACAGACGAGGATTTCGGAGAATATTTCACAAACAATATTTCGAAAAACGACAGTCTTGCCGAAACGCCGGGCGCGTACTCCGTTCTCGTCGCGGAATACACTCTTACCTATAACGACGACGAAGACAACGGAAATTATAAAGGCAAAACGGATACGATAAAAAGCACCGTGCTTTTCCGTAACGCTAATCTCATGCCCGTATTCTCGTATAAAAAAGCAGAACTCGCATCTTCGGATATTTCCTACTCCGCACTCGCCGATTACGTGAACGGAATAAACAAATTCACCGAAAACGACGAAGCTCGCGCAGACATATCCATTAAAGAAAATTACGATAACGAACTGCTCTATTATACCGTACGTTCGCTCACGGGCATAGAATCCGGAACAAGCACCTCGCTTAATTTCCACAACTCCGTGGAAAGCGGCGTTTACGGAAAAGAAGCCGTAAACAATATGGCAATAAGCGTCGATACGGGAAGCTATTACGTTAACGGAATAGACAAAAACGATGAAACGGGATTCGTAAAAGATTATCTCGGCGACAGCGTCGAATATATAGACGAAGAAAAGAAAGCCCAGATGGAAGCCGAAGCCGCGGAAGAAGGCGAAGAAAAGAACATTTCCGTCGGTTACGCAATTCCCGCCCGTATCGTTTCGGTCGGCAGAAACGATCAGAACCGCGGACCTTCGACCACGCTTGCTTACTCCTCCGTCGATTTCACCTATTACGGAAACGTAATGAAAAACGTTCTGCTTACAGTAACCGGTTATGAATTCGATACGGATACGAAGCTTATAAGCTATATGAATATGATCACCATTAAAGATTACACGATAGAAAAATAATATTAACCATACTTTTCTACGATAACACACAAGGCTGTTGCACTTACGAATGCAACAGCCTTTTTTAGCAGTACTCGACGTTTTTCTAAGGTTACACTTTATAAAAAAGAACGAGTATCTCATAATCAAAGACAGCAGCGATTGCGGAGAGATTTTCGGATGATAAGGCGTGTTCTTTTTAGCCGGCGCAAGCGTGCGGCCGCCGCTAGGTGACCCTGCGGCGGTAAAAAAACACGCCTTTGCGCCGAAAAGATACCGCAAGCGCGGGTATGGTCTGCGGACGCCTACGGCGAGCGTTAGCGTTCCGCTACCAAAAAGTTAGCGGTGCGCAATATAAAAAAGGAGCTAACGCACAGCGTTAGCGTGGTATGACCCGAAAAAGTAAAAGTACCCGAAGTCTGCGGACTTCGAGGTACTTTTACTTTTGACGTGTTCGCGGAGTCCCGCTCGTCGAATGTATCCGTTGGCGTTCGCGCTTATATAAGGAGCTGTTCGTATTATAAATGCGGATAGCCACGAAATATAACAATCGGCGTGAAACTTGTTCGGAGGTGCGCTGAATAAAATATTTATAACCTTTCTGTATTATATGTCATAAAATGTAATAAGGGAAACACAGAGGTTTCTGTTTTTGCAGACGAAAAAATTTCAGGGAGGTTTATATGTTCTTCTTTAATGACAATTGCGGCGGGTGCGGGAACGGCTGCGGCGGAAATAATTGCGGCGGGAACGGTTGCGGTTGTCGTCCCGTATGTCAGGGACCTACGGGACCTACAGGTCCTGCGGGTATTCCGGGTATTCCCGGACCGACCGGACCTACAGGCGCAACGGGTGCGACGGGTGCAACGGGCGCGGCAGGTATTCAGGGTATTCCGGGGCCTACCGGACCTACCGGACCCACGGGTCCTGCGGGGCAAGGGCTTAATACTGCCGAACAGTTTGTGCCCGGCACGGCGTATGCCCGCGGAGCCGTTGTATTCTACGACGGATTTCTGTATCAGGCTAATGTAGACGATCCTACGGGTACGCCCGGAACGTCTCCGGACTTTACGCTTGTTACGGTGACGGGACCTACGGGCGCGACAGGCGCAACCGGACCCACGGGTTCGGCGGGTCCTATCGGTCCTGCGGGAGCAACAGGCGCGGCAGGTCCTACGGGAGCTACGGGCGCAACGGGTGCGACCGGAGCCGTTGGACCGACAGGTCCTGCGGGTATCGGCACAACAGGTCCTACGGGACCTACAGGCCCGACAGGAATGGCAGGTGTAAGCGGTGCAACCGGACCTACGGGCGCAACGGGTGCAAGCGGTGCCGCAGGCGCAACGGGTCCCACAGGATCTACGGGTCCCACAGGCCCTGCAGGCGCAACGGGCGCAAGCGGCGCCACGGGACCTACCGGACCGACAGGTCCTGACGGTGCAACGGGCGCGGACGGCGCAACAGGTCCCACGGGAGCTACGGGTGCAACAGGTCCTACAGGTCCCGCAGGTCCTACCGGTCCGTCTACAGGCGCTACCGGCGCAACGGGACCTACGGGCGCGACAGGCGCAAGCGGTGCCACTGGTCCTACCGGACCTACGGGTCCCGACGGTGCAACGGGAGCGGACGGCGCAACGGGTCCCACCGGTCCCGACGGTGCAACCGGTCCTACAGGCCCCGAGGGTCCGACGGGCCCGGAAGGTCCTACGGGTCCTCAGGGAGCAGCCGGTGCGGAAGGAGCAACAGGTCCGACAGGTGAATCGGGTCCTACCGGACCCACGGGACCGACAGGTCCCACAGGTCCTTCGAGCGGCGCAACGGGTCCTACGGGTCCCGAAGGCGCAACAGGTCCGACCGGTCCCGAAGGTCCGACGGGTCCTCAGGGAATAGCCGGTACGGAAGGTGCTACGGGACCGACGGGCGATACGGGGCCGACAGGTCCTACCGGTCCTACGGGTCCCGAAGGCGCAACGGGTCCCGCGGGAGCGGAAGGCGCAACAGGTCCTACGGGACCGACAGGTCCGACAGGCCCTTCGGGTGCATTGCCGTTCAGTCTTGCCGCTCCTGTAAGCGACGCGACGGGAACCGGGGATATAGTGCAGCAATTCAATCAGTTACTCGCTAATCTTCGGACCGCGGGCATCCTTAACTCGTAAACGGTACGGGGCGGGGGTTATACTTCCGCCCCTGTTTTTTGGGAAAAATATGAAAATCTCGGTATATGCAATAAGCAAGAACGAAAGTAAGTTTGTAGACAGATGGATGGACTCCATGAGCGAGGCAAACGAAATAGTCGTGCTCGATACCGGCTCCGAGGACGATACCGTTGAAAAACTGATTCGCAGAGGCGCGATCGTTAAATCCGAAATTATAAATCCGTGGCGATTCGACGTGGCGAGAAACCGTTCGATGGAGCTGGTCAGCGCAGACGCGGATATATGCGTATGTACTGATCTTGACGAAGTATTCAATAAAGGCTGGCGCAACGAGCTTGAAAAAGTCTGGTATAAAGGCGCGGGGCAGGCGGTCTACAGATACGCATGGAGCGTCCTGCCCGACGGCAGCGACGGCGTATCGTTCTGGTATGAAAAGATACATGAGCGTAACGGCTATCGTTGGACGCATCCCGTGCATGAAATACTCGAACGCACGGACGGAAAACCTTCAGTAAAAGTACGGGCTGAAGGAGTGCATCTCAAACATTACCCCGATCCCGAAAAATCTCGTGCTCAGTATTTGTCTTTGCTTGAAATGTCCGTTAAAGAAAGTCCCGAAGACGATCGCAATATGCACTATCTGGGCAGGGAGTATATGTTCAGAGGAAGGTGGGACGACTGCATAAAAACGCTTATGCGGCACCTTGAAATGCCTTCCGCGACATGGAAAGACGAACGCGCCGCATCGATGCGTTTCATAGCGCGGTCATATGCCAATAAAGGCGATACAGCTTCCGCCCGCGACTGGTATCTGCGTGCGATCGCCGAAGCGCCGTATCTCAGGGAGGCGTATGTCGAATCGGCGCGTCTGTTGTATACGCTCGGAGAATGGGACGGAGTGATTTATTTCGCTTCGTGCGCGCTGAAAATAAAAGAGCGCCCCGAAACGTACATGAACGATGCCGAGGCATGGGGTGCGTTGCCTTACGACTTGCGTTCGATAGCGTATTACTATACGGGAAGATACGAGAAAGCGCTCGACGACGTAAAAAAAGCGCTTGAACATAGCCCGAACGATTGCAGGCTGCAAACGAATGAGCGTCTTATCGCGGCAAAATGCGGCGATACGGTAAAATAATTCGATTTTCGAAGATGAACAAAGCGGCTGCCGCGTTAAAGCGCGGCAGCCGCTTTGTAATTTTAGAACTATTATTATACAGATATATAAATAATGTATAATTTAAAATAATATTAAATACAAATAAAATATTGACAATATTCGACAAACAATTTATAATAATATTGTAAAAGATTATGTCCGTTATGTGAAAAAAATCAAGGCATAGCGACGAAGGTCATGCGGATGAGGATATAATGCTGAAAGATACGCTCGGCGGATTGCCGGATATAAAATCATATGTTAATCACAAACTGTCGCTTTTCGCCGCGTCCGATAAGACGATGAGAGCTCTGTTTTCGCTTATGTTCTCCGAGTCGGATAACGTCATGAGCGAGTATGCCGACGGTTACCGTATATTCAAAACCACTTACGGCGAAAGTTACGCTTCGGTAAAAAAAAGAACCGCAAAGCTTTCGGCGTTGCTTGACGGCGCGGAGCGCGGTTCGATAGTGGGGTTGTCGCTTGACAATTCGCTTGACTGGATAGAATTATTCTGGAGCATATTGCATGCGGGTTACAGACCTTTGCTCGTGAATACCCGCCTCGATACTGCTACGTTAAACAAAGTTTTTGCGGATTATGACGTTAAGGCGGTAATCAGCGCGGAGAAAGGATATTCCGTAAAAACGTTGACGCCTTCCGACATAGACGGCGCGGAAACGGATAAAACCGCGGACGAATCGGTTTTTGCGGACGAAGTTTTTCTTATGTCGTCGAATACGTCGTCGCGGCTTAAGATCTGCGGATATACCGGCGAACAGTTTTATTATCAGATAAAAGACAGTTCGGAAATAATCAAACACAGTAAATCCGCGCAGAAACATTATAAAGGGAATTTAAAATTACTTGCGTTTCTGCCGCTTTATCATATATTCGGTCTTGTAGCGGTTTACATATGGTTCTGTTTCTTTTCGAGAACGCTTGTTTTTTTCAAAAACTATGCGCCGCAGACCATACTCGGCACGGTCAGGAAACACGAGGTCACGCATATATTCGCAGTTCCCGTACTTTGGGAAAAAATATACGCATCCGCGATTGCGAAGATAAAGGAACGCGGCGATAAAACTTACCGTAAATTTTTACGAGGCATGAAACTTGTTTCCGTTCCCGTGATAGGCAGACTGATAAAACGTTTTGCTTTCAGACAGATAAGAGAAAATATTTTCGGAGAAAGCGTGTGTTTCATGATCAACGGCGGGGGATATATTTCCGAAAATGCCATGAGGTTCATGAACGGGAGCGGTTACTTCCTTACTAACGGCTACGGTATGACGGAAACGGGAATCACTTCCGTAGAACTGAGCGAACGGGCGGCGCAAAGAAACATGCGCTCGGTAGGCAAACCTTTCGGCGCGTTGGAATACCGCATAAACGAAGACGGCGAACTGCTTGTCAGAGGGAAATCCCTTTCGCATAAGATAATGTGCGAGGGCGTTACTACGGTAAGAAACGATGACGAGTGGTTTAACACCCATGATTTGTTTACTGTCAAAAACGGAAAATATTACATAAACGGCAGAAAAGACGATCTTATCGTATGCGCAAACGGCGAAAACCTTAACCCCGATATAACGGAGCCGAAGCTTGCCGTGGACGGTATCGCGGGGCTTTGTCTTACGGGAGAAGGAGAAGCGATACTGATCGCACAGATCGGAAAATATACGGATGAAAATTCGTTCGGGCGCATACAGCAGCGATTAAACGCAAAAATCGATTCGCTCGGTCTTGCTCCGCTTATAAATCGCATAATATATACGGATACGCCTTTGCGAGGCGAGAACGAGTTCAAAACCGCGCGCAAAAAAATATTGCAACGTTTGCGCGAGGGTAAGCTGAATATTATCGATCACGATAATATCCGTGAAAAATGCGACGAGGAAACCGCGGAACTTATGGAAAAAGTGCGAGCTACGTTTGCGGAGTCGCTTGGCAAAGAGCCTGCCGATATCGGATATGATTCGCATTATTTCTTCGATCTCGGCGGTAGCAGCCTCGATTATTTCACAATGGTGACCGAAATACAGTCAGAGTTCGGTATATCTTTTCCTTCGTCGGCACATTCGAGCGCGTCGACGGTGAGGGAAGTTTCGGAATATATAAAACAATACAGCAACAAGGGGTGATATTTTATGGAGAACACGCTTGTAAGACAAAATGTCCAATCGCTGAATAAGCCGTGGAAAGAATTGGTGTATTCGGCTTCGGGATTCGGACCGAATTTTCTCATGGTGCTGATGGGTGCGTTTTTTTCGGACGCGGTCAATCCTGCGGGACTTACGGAAGGTATACACGGTCAGACGATAGTCGGAAGCATATGCCTTGTGGTTCCCGCGCTTTTTTCGGTGCTGATGATCGTTGCGAAAGTCTTTGACGGTCTGATCGACATACCTTTCGCGTCGGTTACGGATAACCTTACCACAAAATGGGGACGCAGAAGACCTCCGATCGCAATATGCTTTATTCCGATGGTGGTTTCGTTTGCGTTTATATGGTTTCCCGTATTCGGCACGAGCGAAAGCATGCAGCTTGCCAACACGATATGGTTTATTTTCTGGGCGTTGGTATTTTTCTCCACTTACACGATGAGTCTTATATCCTTTTACGGAAGCCTGAGTAACGTTTGCAAGGACGAAGCTCAGAGGCTGAGGGTATCTTCGTATAAATCGTTCTTCGATACCATTTCATACTGCATCGTTTATGCTCTCGTTCCCATTATCCTTCAGGCAATGAACACCGTCGGGTGGGGCGTGGACGAATTCGTGTATTTCAGTCTTCCGCTTATGTGCACTATGCTCATTCCGTTGTTCATGATAAAAGAGGGTAAAAAATACGGATATCCCGAAAACAACGGTTCTGAAACTCATGAAAAAATAAGCCTCGGCAAGTCTTTTAAAATAACGTTCAAAAACAAACTGTTCACGAGGTGGCTGGTGGTCAACTGCTGTTCGTTCTTCGGACTTCAGATGTTCCTTGTCGCAATGAACACCATGATTACAGGCGGTATGGGCTTTAACGGTCTGGAAATGGCGCTGTGCAATACCTGCGCTTTCGCACCCGTGCCGATAATGCTTTATCTGTTTACGAAACTCAAAAACAAAAAGGGCATAAGATTCGCTTATCAGACATGTCTGCTTTCGTTTGCCGTTGCGATAATGTCTTTCTTCTTCGCGTCGTTATTCGTTTGCGGTACGGACAACAAACCGTTGCAGTACGTAATAGCATGTACGGGCGGCGTAATAGGCAGCTGGGCGATAGGTTCGTTCTTTATGATGCCTTATATGGTACCCGCGCAGATATCGAGCGTCGAGGAAAAACTCACGGGAAGAAATCACAGCGCAATGTATTTTGCGGCGCAGGCGTTCACGACGAGCGTAGTCGGAGCGATAGCGTCTTACGGCGTTTACGATATTCTTAAAAATCTGTTCTTTACAAAAAGCCACGGTCCCGTATGGGCGGAAGCGACCGATGCGCTCGAAGCCGTCGACGTTGCAGCCGAAAAAATGGGCGTAGCAGGTGCGGAAGTATATAATTTCGGCGTTTTCATAGTGCCTTTCATTGTCGCGGCGCTTTGCATTGCGGGATTCTTCCTTGCATTCAGAATGCCCAAAAACTACGATCCGAAGAGCGTTGCGCGCATGTTCAAGGAAATGGATCCGTCGATAGACATAAGCGCGATAGTCGCCGAAGGCGAAGAAGTCAGGGAAAAGAGCGAAGTTATGTTCGTTCAGATCGCGCTTTGGGTACTGTCGGGCGGTTTGTTCGGCTTTATCTGGGCGGGCTTTGTTTTCCGCAGACTGAAAGAAATAGTGGGTTGCCGTCTCAGCGGTCTTATGTGGGCGCTTTGCTGCTTTATACCTTTTGCCGCAATCTTCGTATTGCTTGCCAAAGAAAAAGAGCTTGCGGAAAAAATAGGCGCGAAACAGACGTGCCGCAAAGTATTGCTGATTGTGAGCGGCATAATACTGCCCGTACTTGCAATTAACCTCGTTGCGCTCATACTTTTGCAGAAAGATATAAACAAGAGCGTTAAGACCGAAAATGAAGCAGCTGTTTAATGCTTTCGTAAAACTGACAGGCTGGCCGATCCAATGGCTTTGTTTTCGCACTAAGGTTTATTACGAAGATAAAAAAGTACAAAGCAGGCGGATCAAAGGCGCGGGGATAATTGTTTCCAATCATACTTCCGTTTATGATTTCGCCGTATTCATGTTTGTATTCTTCGGCAGGATGCTGCGGTATCAGATGGCGGAATGTCTGTTCAAAAAGAAATTCATGCGTTGGTTTCTGAAAATGCTCGGCGGAATATTCGTTGACAGAGATTCATACGATTTTGCTTTCGTAAAGGAATCTTTGTCGATCCTGAACAAAAAAGGCGTAGTCGGAATATTTCCCGAAGGCAGACTTCCGAAAGAGGGCGAAAGTCATCCGCTTGAATTCAAGACCAGCGCAACGTACATAGCTTTGGAAAGCGGCGCTCCGATAATTCCGGTGTACACGAACGGCAGTTATTTCGGTAAAGAACGCGCCCGTGTGATCATAGGCAAACCTATAAATGCCCGCGCTCTTTGGCGCGACGAACTCAACGAAAAAACAAATATAAACAATATTACCGCGTATGTACGCGAACAGGTGATCCGACTTAAAGATGAACTCGGAAAAAGAACGGAAAAAAACAAAAAAAGCTAAGTTGTTCGGCTTTCGGTATTTGCTCTACGACTTTATAAAATGGACGGGCGCGTGGTCTGCTTTATTCGCTCTCAGACCGCGTATATACTATACCGGTAAAGCTGCGAAGAAAAAGGTCAGAGGCGCGGCGATCGTTATTGCCAATCATGAAAGTTATCTCGATCCGATTAAAATGCAGATGCCTTTCTGGTACAGACGCATGCATATCGTCGCTACGTCGGAGTTGTTTAAAAGCAAAAGAGGTAACTGGTTCTTTCGCAAATTGCTTTGCATACCGGTCAACAAGAAAAAGTTCGGGCTTTCCTCGTTCAGGGAAATAATAAACAATCTCGACGAAGGCAATCTTGTCGGAATATTCCCCGAGGGAGAGCTGAAACATTCTTCCGACATTAAAAATTTCAAGTCAGGCGTTGCGCTTATGGCTATGAAAAGGGGAGTTCCCATTATTCCCATATACATAAAGCGTCCCGAACATTGGTATAACAGACAGAGAATAGTCGTAGGCGAACCTATCCTTATGGAAAAGTACGAGGGAGTGATGCCGACGGCGGAAATGCTTAACGAAATCTCTTGCCTTCTTCGCGAGAAGGAAATAGAACTTATGGAATTTTTGCGCAACAAGCAAAAGTCTCGTAAGGAAAAGAAAAGCGCTCCCGTCTGCGACGACGGTAAACAGGTGAACGTAAATCACGACGGTTATTGATTCTTATGAAGTGGAAGATGAAACAACCCGCAACGGGCGATATGATCAGAGTGCGCGTCGGTTCGATGTATCATTACGGTATATATCTGTCGGACGACGAGGTGATACAATTCGGTTTGCCTCCGATCGACGGCGCCGTGCGGAATTCGGAAGACGTAAAAGTGCTGGTTACGGATGTCGATGTCTTTCACTGCGGGAACTTTCTTGAAACAGCCGAGCTCGGTTTTTTTGAAAAACGAAAGGCAAGAAAAGCGGAGGAAATCGCCGCATACGCGCGTTCGCGCATCGGAAGCGGAGACTATGATATTTTAAAAAACAACTGCGAGCATTTCGCTTACGAGTGCGTGTTCGGCAAGGGCAGAAGCGCCCAGTCCGAAAAAGTCAGGAGCCTGCTCGGCGGAAGCGTCCGCGGCGGGAAAAAGGAGTGAAGTTATGTATTGCAGATATTGCGGTAAAAAAACGGAAAATACGGACGGGGTCTGTAACGATTGCAGGAATGGAGCCGACGGCATTGTCGGCGGAGCGGCATACGATAAGAGTTACGGGTATAAAGATGCGTTGTTTGCTTGCGTTTACGGCTCAATAACTGTTTTTTTCGCGGTCATAGGATATTTTATGGCTTGCGTCTATGTGACTACGATCCCGGGTCTTGTGATTTCCGTATTGTTCGGTTTCGGTTCCTTGCCGGCTGTTATCGTAGGCGCAAAGTCCATTAAAAGATTTATCGAAGCTAAAAGAAACGGAGTAAAACCCGTGGCTACGTTGGTTCTCGGTATAGTGGGTGTAGCTACTTCCGGTTTTGCGTTGCTTTTTGCGTTACTCAGCGTGGTTGTTTCGATTACGATATTATACGCTTTTTCAATGTATAATATATAATAATATTTTATAAATCGATT
The DNA here is from genome assembly GCA_949292715.1 of uncultured Eubacteriales bacterium. Lineage (GTDB taxonomy): Bacteria > Bacillota > Clostridia > Christensenellales > Pumilibacteraceae > Protoclostridium. Next base: position 1,487 of record CASFAN010000085.1, on the reverse strand, counting down.
ATAATTATTAAGGAGGAAAGCATATGTATTGCAGATACTGCGGAAAACAAACGGAAAATGCCGACGGAATATGCGACGAGTGCCGAGCTGAATCGGCAAGCACACAAGCTCAGGATGCGCTACAGAATGGCGCGAACGGTATGCCGCCTTACGGAATGCCTAACGGAGTTCCGCCCTATGCGCCTTACGGAATGCCCAACGGAGTCCCGCCTTATGACCCTTACGGAATGCCCAACGGAGTTCCGCCTTATGAAGCGCCGATGCCCTCGGATCCGAACATGCCTAATCCCGGTTATACGAAAAATTACGGATTCGGAGGCGCACTTACTTCTTTACTCGTAGGCTGTGTGTCTTCGGTCATAACATACATTGCCATTATACTTATAGCGATGTATCTTGCGGCTTACGGGTATGCCGAAACAAGCATTTATATCGAAGAATACATGGTGGAGGGTTTTGATGTCGGGGGATTGGTCCTGACGATAATAGGCACGCTGGCTTCCGTCGTTTCGCTCGTTTTCGGAATAATATCCATAAAGAAATTTGCGGATGCAAAAAAGTACGGCGTGAAACCCGTTGCGACGCTCGTGTTGGGAATAATAGGCGTTGTCGCATCTTCTTCCGCTTTATTTGTTGCGTTTATAGGCTTCATGTGCTATGCGGCAATACCGATGTTATAAAATTTTTGATGTAAAAGGGAACATTCGTTACGTTCCCTTTTAACTTATCGGCGTGACATGCATTTGTTCGTGTCGCGAAAAACGGAAGGAATATTCCAGACGGAATGTGCGACTTCGGATCTATAACATACGCCATGTCGCTAAGATACTGCGGCTAAGGCAGGGAAACGGAGCTTTTCGTATCGACTTTGGTAACAGGACTTATAGGTACTATAATATCGGGACTTGGAGTCATATCTGCCGAACGCCGAATGATATTTGTATTTGCTACGATATAAAAATGTGCCGTCGCATTCAATTGTGCGACGGCACATTTCTTTATACGCCATAAGGCGTATCGGTAACGGATCATCTGTGATTTTTTATAATATAATCGTTACCGTGATCTTTGGTTTCTTCCGTATCTTCATTCGTTTTGCTATCGTTTGAATTGTCGTCCGAGGTATTGTTTTTTATATCTGCTTCTCTCGGTTCTGGCGCTTTTCTGAAATGTGCGCGGACGCTCGCGGTATAGGTTATTTTTCCCGAAGACGAACAACCGTCGGGGTAACAATACATTTCTTCGGCTTTGACGAGCCTGCCGTCCGCACCCATTGCGAGCGCGGTCGATCGGGCGTTTTCGAGCGCCATCGCAAGCGCCTGTGCGCGATGATCCGAGTCGTTACTCGAAGTGTAAGTCATTCCGCATATTTCCGTCACGCCTGCGGCGGCAAGCTCCCCGCGCATTTCCGTAGCACTGCTCAGCGAATCCGTTCTGAACATCAGATATCTGTAAGCGGTGTAGCCTCCGCCTACGCGGGAAGGGCA
>CASFAN010000084.1 GCA_949292715.1 uncultured Eubacteriales bacterium | reverse complement strand
GCCGTAGTCGATACTGCCGTCTTTGCGCTTATATGCAACGCGTTTTTTCTTTTTGGGTTTTTCTTCGGGCGGGGCGAACTCCGTTTTGCCTTCTTCGATTTCTTCTTCGGTCAGGCGGAAGAGAGGTTTCGCCGTTATATTTTCCTTCTTTGCTTTGTCCGATTCTTCGGTGATCACAAGCACGCAGTTTCTGTTTGTGGTAAAACTTATGACGAAATGCGCGACTGCCGCTATTGCTGCCACCGATAACAACAGGCATACCGTAATGTCGGGGAGCGCGCCTATGTCGCCGACGATCATGAGTACTCCGTGATATGCCGCAAGCGCAAAAGTAAGGAATGCGGCAAGAAGTATGCCGAGGTAGGTGGTTATTCTGAACCCGAGCACGGGTGAGCGGCGTTCGGGGACTTCGCGGCGGAGAGTATAGCCGAAGAACGAATAAACGGCAGTCCATACAAGCGCAAACGCCGCAAGGAAGTACAGACCCACATAAATCATCGTAGCTTCATAAAACGGTTTTATAACGACTGTTACGAGCAAGGGTTTGACTGCGTACACGATTATTGCGGCGATTTCGGAGGCGGCGGCAAAAATTGCGAGGATACGGCAAATCAGGTTTTTGCGTGCAAACGCGCTCTCTTCGCCTGCTATTTCGTAATAATTTGTATTGGATTTATTATATTTGTTTCTGCGTACGGGTTTTTTCATAGCTATATTTTAGCAAAGCGGACTGTATAAATCAATCGTTTGCGGGCAGGAGCGCGCGTAAATTGCGGAATTTAACGTTCTTGGCGCTTGGCTCGGCGCGTCCTTGCCCTTTAATCGGTTGCGCATTACGAAAAAATATGTTACAATAGCTTTGAAATAAATTTACGGAGAAAGAAATGTTACAGGTAACGGGAGTAACTTTGCAGTTCGGACAGCGCATACTGTTCGAAAACGTCAATATCAAATTCACGAAAGGGAACTGCTACGGAATAATCGGCGCGAACGGCGCGGGCAAAAGTACCTTTCTTAAAATCCTTTACGGGGAAATAGAACCCAATAAAGGCGAAGTTTCCATATCCAAAAACGAGCGTATGAGCGTTTTGCAGCAGAACCAGAACGCGTACGACGATAAAACGGTGCGCGAAACCGTTATGTGGGGACATAAGCGGCTTATGGAACTGAGCGAGCTTCGCAACGCGCTTTACTCCAAAGAGGATTTTACCGAGGAAGACGGCATGAAAGCTGCCGAATACGAGGCGGAGTTTGCCGATCTCGGCGGTTACGAGGCGGAAGCGAACGCCGACACAATGCTCAATTCTTTGGGCATTCCCGCGGAACTTGCCGATACGCTTATGGCGGACGTCGATCCGAAAATAAAGGTCAAAGTACTTTTGGCGCAGGCGCTTTTCGGCAATCCCGACATACTCATACTCGACGAGCCGACGAACAACCTTGACGTAAAAACGGCTAACTGGCTGGAAGATTATCTTATGGATCTCGACGATACCTGCATAATCATCGTGTCGCACAACCGTCACTTCCTCAACCGCGTATGCACGCATATCTGCGACGTCGACTACCGTCAGATAACGGTGTTCGTGGGTAACTACGATTTCTGGTACGAGTCGAGTCAGCTGCTTATCCGTCAGCAGAAAGAGGCGAACAAGAAAGCCGAAGCGCGCGCAAAGGAACTTCGCGAGTTCATAGCGCGTTTCTCGGCGAACGCAAAGCGCGCAAAGTCGGCTACGAGCAGAAAGAAAGAGCTTGAAAAGCTGGAAATAACGGACATAAAGCCGTCGAGCAGAAAATATCCGTTCGTGGATTTCAAGTTCGAACGCGAACTCGGCGCGGACATACTCAAAGTGGAAGGGCTTACGAAGAAAGGGTTCTTCACCGATCTGACGTTTACCGTCAAGCCCGAGGATAAGATAGGCTTTATAAGCGAGAGCGGCAACACGCTTTCCATGCTTTTCGATATACTTACGGGCAAAGAGGAGGCGGACGGTGGCAGTTTCAAGTGGGGAAGCACTGTTATCCCCGCATATATGCCGCAGAACTACGACGAGTTTTTCGACGGCGTGGATCTCACGCTCGTGCGCTGGCTGGATCAGTACTCGCGTCAGCATGACGAGGAATATCTGCGCAGTTGGCTGGGCAGAATGCTGTTCTCCAAGGAAGAGGCGCTTAAAAAGGCAAAAGTGCTTTCGGGAGGAGAAAAAGTGCGCTGTATGCTTGCCAAGATGATGCTTATGCAGGGGAATTTCCTTATTCTCGACGAGCCGACAAACCACCTCGATCTCGAATCAATAACTTCGCTCAACAAAGGTCTGATCAATTTCAAAGGTCCGCTCCTGCTCGTTTCGCACGACCAAGAGCTGGTACAGACGACCTGTTCGCGCATAATCGACATCGAAAACGGCGTTAAAGTTTACGATAAAGATATTTCGTACGACGAATATATCGACGAGCAGAGTAAGTAATATATATTATGGAAAAGATAGCGAGTTTTACTGTCGATCACGAGAAACTTTCGAGCGGGCTTTACGTTTCGCGTAAAGACTCCCGCGACGGCGTGACGGTTACGACTTTCGATCTGCGCCTGACCGCGCCTAACCGCGAACCGCC